>NZ_CP038033.1:1237735-1547169 GCF_004421105.1 Nitrosococcus wardiae | reverse complement strand
GATTATCATCCAATAATACACGTGTAATGCCAGACGTGAACCCTTCTATAGTGGGCTCAACTAATACAGCTCTCGTATCATCTAAAATTGTACGGTGAGCAGCAATATCACTAGCCACAATCGGTTTACCTGATGCCATGTATTCCATAATTTTTAAGGGTGTATTGCTTCCATAAAGCCTAGGAGAAACCAATACATCAGCAAGTGCTAATAAACAATTTACCTCTTCCCTTGGCAATCTGGGAATAACTCGGATCTGTGGACTTAGATCTTTTCTGGTGTACTGTCTAAAAGACCACTGTTCTTCTTTGGTTATGCCAATCAGGAAGACAACAAGCTGAGGAAATTTTGATGTAACTCGCTGAGCGGCTTCGATAAGGTTATTGACACCTTGATACTTTGCAAATGATCCAATATACATAACCACGCGGTTGCCATCGGATAGCTGTAACTTGCGCCGCATTTCTTTTATATATTTTGGATCCGGTGTTTTTGAGGATATAGGAAAAAACCATTCTGTAGTTCGTGCGCTAGGACATGATTGCTTTATATAAGTAGCTAAACCAGCACTACATGCTATGTAATCTACATAAGCAAAAAGCTGTTTTTCTAAATATTTAAGTATTTTTTGGCAAAGTTTATTACTAAAAAAAAATGAATGGGACAATTGCTCAGGCAATGAAGATGCCATATCGTAAATAACAAACACTTTTTTTTGATTTGCAAGTAGAGCAACTGGAAAAGCCAGTTCTTCCAATACGTGGACACACAAATAATAATTGCTACGAAACTGTTTATAGAATAAAACAGTAAGCATTACATCAAAAAATAATTTTTTAAACGAGAAACCAATTGGTATAGATTGAAATCGAAATGGATTCGGAGTTCTTAAAATCCTAACAGAAGGAAGTTCAATTTCTTCTCCGATTGGATATGTAATTACATCTACTTTATAACCCAACTGGCCGAGCGCAACTAGAATATGGCGCACAGCTATCGGCGTTCCCCTTGTCTCATAGAATGGTTGAGGTGAAACGAGAAGCACTCGCTTATGTTGAGTTAAAGGAGTTGCATGATTAGTTTTTTGAATAGGGGATTTTTTCATGAATGATTTTTTTTTGTTCCCATTTCAATCTTGTTAACAACATACCTACTTGAGAAGCTTTTCCAAGTAAACTCTCTTGTAGAAAAAAGTGCAGCTGCATTCTATGAAAAAAACCACTTTTTTTTCCAATTTTTAGAGCGGCAACACGATATACTGTTTGTAGTACACCTTTTTCTATCCAGCTCTGCTGACGCAACTCTTTTAAAATAAGAGCTGGAAGTTTTATATCTAGAAAAGCTTTTGTAAGAGCAAGCCCAAAATAAAGTATCCGACTGAGCCTACATAAAGCAGCTTCATGTAAAACATAGAACCAATTAAATTGCTGATGGGAAACACTAAGTAAGGCCGCAATATCGCATAGCTTGTTTAACGTTAAGCGATCTTCCCAAGCATCCTTGGATACTTGAACACATAAAACCATGAGGTTATGCTCAGGACAAAAAGTAACAATGTCTTCATCAGCTATTCGCACTCGGTGAGCATGCTCCCATAGACAATCAAAGAAAAGTGAAACGGGAAAAGTCCAAGGTGATAAGCTATAATGTAGATCTAATTCTTTTTTATCCTCTTTAGTAAACGTGATTTCCCAACTATATCGACTTGTAATTCGATAACCTTTAGCAGCAATAATATCCACTGATTTTTTAATGTCGCGTTTATCTATAAGGAGATCAAGATCTCCAAATTCGCGAAGGGAAAGATTACCGTAGCTACTAATAGCCAATAGTGGCCCTTTATAGGAGATAACTCGTATACTTTGTTTTTTGAATTCTTTATGTAGAAGAAGTAAATCGTGAGTACATTGAAGATTATGGTAAGCGATTGCCCTGCGTCGTTCTGCTAAAGCCTTCAAGATATTGATTGGGATTACAGACTGAGGTTGACTAGCTATCACTTCATGCACCAATGGTGTTAAGGCATGAACTTGAGCGTAATACAATAGCTTATCCCAATTTAGGCTTGGTAAAAAAATGTCGGTGAGACGGTATGAGAAAGCCTTCTGAAATTTTATTTTTGCGCACCAAAGAACAGCCTGTAGTTCAGGACAGAGATATTGCGAATGGATGTCTGGCACGCTTAATTTAGGTATGGTTAAATGAGTAGTATTTTACTAATAATATAGTCATTATTGGAAAGCTTGATCTACTTCTAGAAGGCCTTGATCCCATAGGCTTATGATCATCTGCATGACGTCATCTTCCGGTTGCCCCAAGCACCTGATGATTTCGGCAATACTCCGCTGACCATTACAAGCATTCCAGATTTCAGTAGCTGTTTTATTAAGTAAAAAACACCTTTCACTCCTAAGACAGTACACCAGCGTCTCATCTAATATTCTGCATTCTAAAGTGCACTTATTTCTTTGTGGTATTCTCCAAGCAAGCACTACAATTACCCGTTCTAGTTTAAAGCTTTGAGCTTAAAAGTATACACGGCGACAAGTAATGCAAATAAATCTAAAGAAGTTTAAAACACATTATGTATCACGGAGTTGCGTGCTTAGCTCAGCATAATTAAGATAGCCACAAATATAACTTAATAATAACTGGGTCCATATCCCATTACTTTCTCCTTAGATTTATTAAGTACGGTTCCAAGTAGATTTGTATCTTTGAGTAATTCAGCTGAGCGGGCAAGCTCTTCATGAGTTACAGCTCCATCCTCAATAACCAGCAAAATTGAATCTAAAAGAGGAGAAAAAGCTATAACGTCATCAGTGGAAAGTAATGGTGGTAAGTCAAACACAACAATTCTTGAAGAATAGCGGGTTTTAGCTTCCTCTACTAAAGTTGCCATCTTTGGAGAACGTAAATACCCTGAGGAATTTTGGAGTGGCTTTCTCACCGGTAAAATAACTAAATTTCCAACTGCCACATGGATGAGGGTATCTTTGACTGGGGTATTATCTACCAAGTAATCGTTCAATCCCTTCTCTGGTGCATAACCAAAGTATTTATGAATAGCCGGCCGTTGTAGATCAGCATCGACAAGCAATACTGTGTGATTACCCTCCATCGCCAAGCTAATACTTAGATTAATCGCTGTACGCGTTTTCCCTTCTCCAGCTATAGAACTAGTCACACCAAAAATATTCCAACCATTTTTTTGCAGACGCCGCAAAACTGTAGTACGCAGCATCTTATAGCTATTAACTTGCTCGGTATCGCACAGTCCAGTAATAATTCGATGCTCATGAAGATGCTGCTCTGAAACAGTTTCTGTTCGGATCTGATCGTAGTTAACTTCTATCGGCTTAATAGCAGTTACTTTTGCTTTATGTGAATCTATATTCCTTTCTTGTTGGGCTTGTTGAACAGCCTTGGTAATATAATCAAGAGACATAATAATGCTCCTCTTAATATCCTAATCTTTTTTACCTACAATTACCTACCTATAGCGCACAAAATAGATAAAAGCAAACGCCAGACCTATCCCAACTAAAGCTATAAGCAAATAGTAAATTCTAACCTTCCTCTGCCGGCGGCGATCTTGGCTATTCTCGGCATAGGGAATGATTCCTAAAGGAGGTGAAGAAAAAATTGTTTTTACTCCTTTAATACCACGCACTTTTTGATCTAGATACTCAGTAAGGGCAACAACTCCAACTCCGCTAGAAAACGAAATCACCATTCCCAAAAAAAGAATTGCCGGGCGATTTGGACTAGAAGGCTCTTCTGCAAGTTGAGGTGGTGCAATCAAAACAAAGTGCTCTCCTTTACCTTCTTCTTCCATTTGGGTAGCTATTTGTGCATTCAGTTGCTTATCCTTAATTTCGTGGTATTTTTTTACTGCATTTTCATAATTCCTCTTCAACTCCAGTGTTGTTTGCTCAACTTGCGGCATTTGTTGAATACGACGTTCTAGTTCATTTAACTTCTCTTGAATTCTTGCACGTTTATTTTTTTCAGATGCTAGCTGGATATCCACCGCATCAAGTTGAGCCTTAAAGGAAATATATGAAGGGTTATCTGATTTTATTTGGCTCGTTTGCTCTGCCCCTTCTGGTATTTCTTTTAAAGCAGCTTCAAGTGTAGCTACTTCATTTTTTAATCTAGTAACGTCTGGGTGTTGCTCAGAATATCTGGTACGTGCTTTTGCCAGCTCATCCCGGGTAAATACTAATTTTTCTACAAGTTTACTTTCTCCTTTCTCATCACCGATTTCATCTTTTAGTATTGCTATCTCTTGTTCTAGCCGAGCTATATCAGGATGATTTGGGCTATACTTTGCCGACGCACTCAATAACTCCATTTGTAATCTCTTTAACTGAACAACAGGGCTCTCTTCACTATATGGTTGTGTTTGTGACAACTGAGAGGCTAATGCAATCCTCTGTTCTTTCAATTCTCGAATTGTCTTTTCTATCTCCTCGTATTGATCCTCTGTTCGTTCAAGTAGGCTCATGTTTAAAGCCATCATTTCTGGTAATCGTGCTACATTTTTTTCCTTAAACCTTGCATATTCAGCTTCTAACTTTGAAATCAAACTACTTAATCTTTGTGCTTCCTCTGCGAAGAACTTAGCGGATGAGTTTGCTTGTTCAATACGGAACTTTTTGTTGAGATTCAAATAGAGCTCAACTAATTCCTTAGCAATTATTTGCGCGCTCTTAGGAGAACTACTGCTAACAAAAATATCAAAAGCAATAGTAACTGTACGGGATCTTCCCGTTCTTGGATCGGTTACCTCTGCATACACAGGCTCAACCCGGGTATTATTTTTAATCCTTTTTACTACCTCTATTTCTTCATTGTAGCTACTATTTTCACTTAATAAACTGGCTTTCCGTGCTAATGCCTTCAATTGCTCAAAAGACATGATGTGCTGCTTGAGAGTAGCAATGCGCTCCGCTGCATAAGTTTGGACCGTGGACGATAAAAGTTCCTCCGGAATTTCCTGTTGTTCGACAAGTATTCTTGCTTTTGATTGATAAAGCGGCGGTAAGCCAAATGCGATCCCTATACTAATAAAAAAGATAACAGCACCTGGTATCAAAAATTGCATCTTGCGCCGGCGCAAGATCACAATAACATCATTTAATTTGAAAGCGCTTTGGTTCATGTTTGGTCTTTACAAAGGAGTGATAACGCAATACTTCCAATAGCTGGTTCCAAGACATGGATTTGAGAGCATCGCAATTAGCATCACGACGGCAGAAAATTGCGCAAGATGACACCCGGATTGCAGTTCGTCTCCATGGCGCTCGAGCAGCTGTCCGGTCGCGCCAGCCTACGCGGCGTGGTCAGCAACCTATCGGCTCAAGTCACTAAACTCTAGGATGGTCTATTAAAGTGAATTTTTTATCTTTCTATCAACGGCGTATAGGTAATAGCAACAAATACGGCGTTACTACTAGCAGATTCCGAAGGGCTTTCATTTTCTCTTCTGCGATAATGATATCCGGCCTCCACAGCCCACCACCGCGTCCAATTCCAAAGCAACCGTGGCTCCACGTCAAAATAGCGTCGTTCACCCTGAGAAAAATCATCTTCGAC
Source organism: Nitrosococcus wardiae (assembly GCF_004421105.1). NCBI lineage: Bacteria > Pseudomonadati > Pseudomonadota > Gammaproteobacteria > Chromatiales > Chromatiaceae > Nitrosococcus > Nitrosococcus wardiae. Next base: position 1,541,568 of record NZ_CP038033.1, on the reverse strand, counting down.
GGGTTCCGTGCGGAAAGCATCACCTCTGAGAACAAAGCTGAGTCGGGGCATGACTTCTTGTGTATATTGGATACGGATTCGGTCAGTTTGGTTTGACCGGCCATTCCCGCTAGGGGTAACTGTTCGACTAATGGTTCCCCTCAAAGATCCTACCTCTGTAAGGTATTGGATAGTAAGTTCACCCACAAATCCGTTTGAAGTTTCCTCCTCATCATTGCTACTAGCTGAGGTGATACGATAGCCAGCTCTCGCTTCACCCTGAAGAGTCTCCGAGAACAGATGATTCCAACCTACTAAGGCTTCTAGGTTATCAGTCTCACTCTCATCTTCTGATGTTCTTCGCGTGGCATTTACATTCAAGCTCAGCGTGCTTATTGGAGTAAGCTCATAAAATCCCTTACCTGATAGAAGATGCTGCTGAGTATTAATAAGATTAATCTCTTCACTTTCTGCGTATGATAGATCTGTAAAGCCATATTCTAATTGCAGTGAAGTCCGTTCTGTCAGTGCATACCGCCACGAAGGATTTATCTGGACTCGATTACGCCTTGTGCTAACATCTACAAGTCCAATATCTATATCCTCAATCGGCTCAAGAAAATCTTCATCTATTTCGATAAATACTCTTCTCAAGAGAGTATCGCGCACATAGCTGCCATTTAATTGAAAAAAAGCTCTTTCAGTAAAATAAAGATGTGAGCGCAATCTTATCCGTTCTGAGTCTCTATCAGGAATATCAACACCATTATAAATGTCATAATTTAATGTAGCGCCAAGGTTAACTTCCCATCGCTCCTCGCGCCGACCAATGAGTAGCCCTGGGCTGATAGTAGTAATGAAACCAGCATCTTTTTGTTCAAACGATAATCTCGGATTGTCGTTAAACTCCTCATTTAGTGAAAAGGTCGGATCCAACCTCCAGCCAAAATATGTCCACTCCATCCCGCATACCACTTCAGGAAAAAAGAGGATTAATACCCATAGTAGAACCACATTAGTGTCTACCTGCCAAAAAAATCTCATGAATACCTTTTTATATATAGACCGCCTTTATGGCACAACAACCACATCGCCACTTCTTAATATAATGTTCTGATCTAAGTCCTCGCCGTCTTCCACCTCTCCATACTCAAAAGGCAATGCTTTTTGCTGGCCATTTTCACGCCGTAATATTTTTATTCCATTTTTAGAAGCATAAGGATTTAGCCCGCCAGCCAATGTCAATGCTTGCAGAACATCTATATACCGGCCAATGGTAAATTCACCTGGATTGTTTACCTTACCTAGCACGTAAATCTTGTAACCCGAGACCATCTTTACCGAAACAGTGGCTACCGGCTCGGGGATGTACTTCTTGAGGCGTTCAGTAATATCCCGTTGGACTTCCTCCGTAGTCCGTCCCGCAACGTGTATATTACCTATTAGGGGAAATGAAATTTTTCCATCAGGTCGTACTACGACTTCACGATCGAGTTCTTCTTCTTTCCAGACTGAGATATGGAGGACATCTTCTGGACCAATGAGGTATTTCTCGCTCATACTGTGCCCGAGCCTAGCGGCAAATGCGCTACTCGACAGGCCCAAGAAAATCATTAGGATAACTAAATGGGGAGCTTGTACTTTTCTTAGTAAGGTCAATAGTAACTTAGCGATTGGTTGCATCCTCATAATTTTTATTTTGCTCTATATAAATTCAGTGTTTTTATCTAACCCCCATAACCCCTCAAAGGCTACTTTTAGCTAGCGGCCTAGGAATTGCCATGCGGCACCATGGCAAGTAAACATATTATGAATTCAGATACATAAACCACTTCAGTTATATGAAAAAAATCCCCACACTGTCCGTATAACGGTATCTAGTCTTACTCCACTGATAGACCCAACAGGAAACAGTATTAAAATATTATGGAAATAAAATAGCTGTAACTATAGAATACTCTATTAATAAAGGCTTATTAGACACACTTTAAATACATCTATATATATTTATGTCCAAAACCCACGCTACCGCTTTACCTTGCACGACAAGCACAAAGCTTCAATCTGTCTTAAAAATCTCTGTTTACTGCTACCTGTGCCGGGGCACCGAAATTCGCTAGTCCCCATGCGAAAAGAAATAGCTATATCTTGTAACGTAAAGATTAATTCTTCTCGATAATAGCCAACAAGGCTTATTCAAACTTTACTAAATACATATAACTAATCTAAAGATAGCCTCATCATTTCGTATATTAGTAAATTTAGAGGGACAATCAATAAAAGTCATTATTTTTATTAGATTCATGTAGTGATTGTGACTACCACCTACTTCGCAGAGGCTGACAATAAATTGTTTTGGGGCGGGTATTGAAATGTAATATACCTCCTACGAGCCTCCCCTAAACGCCTTATAAAAAATATAGACGGCAAATATCTTGATTTCACCATTAAATATTTAAAATGGACTTAGGCAGGGAAACCTCGAGCTTTAACCCGGGGAGGCCATGATTAGTGAATAATCTAAAGTATTTAGGAGTTACCCAGTTGGAAGCAATACTTCGGACAGTTTTGGGCGAGCTTGCTACCAACAATCAGAGACTTACCGAATTAAATGTAACTTAAGGAGAGTCCTAACTTGCATTTTATTCGTCTGGGAATGGCAACTCATTGATCATTCTGAGTAAAAACTGTCCGAACCCTTGTTAGGAGAAGAGTTCAAATATTTCAGTCACTTGCAAATTCAACCTATTCTGTAGGTTTCTAAATAATCAATAAGTTACAATTTAACTGCGTAACTCCTAGTATCCATGGCAAAGAGAAAGAATTGGTTATCGCTACTTCCCGGATTTAGACCTGTTGCCGTTGGTGCTAGACGGTAGAGATAGCTTTACTGGAAGGGTTCAAAAGCCATTAACTGGAGCTTCCAAACAACAAACGCAAGCGGTTCATGGCAGAGTGTAACCCCTCCACCTATGACCCCGTCTTCTGGCGATTAGCCGGAAGTTGACTGATTACTCGGCTTTTTTGTCAGCCAAGGGATGAAGACTTTTTAAGGGTAAGGTTAACCCTGAGTAGGTCAATGAACTACTGAATAAGGAAGCTGAGTGGTGAATAATTCGCCTAGTGGGAATAACGTCGCGCCAATAGCCAAATAAGCTCGGTAAATGCCGTCTGGTTAAAATGGGGGCGGCCGCTAATCACTAGCATAAAGCGTTGTTTTTTCATGTAGAGGGGCCAAAATCCTATCTGGCTAGTACCTGCAGCGCCGACTAACCCCCACCCTCCTGATCGTAGCTTCAAATTGCCTTGCAATAACCCCCTATGCCGCTGATGTAAGGCGCTTAGATCAGCACTGAGGGCCGATAACTCTTCTGCACTCTCATGGGTATAACCATGAGCCGCGAGATAAAATCCCTGATCATCAGAGAGTAGGGCCTTCCCCGTGCCCGATAATTTGGCCAGCAAATTGGGCAAGGCGTTTTCTAGAGATCCCCCTGGGGCTTCACGGGAAAGCGGTATTCCTTGCAACCAAGCCAAGGACTGCATCCGGAAAATTAGCTCTAAAGTCACTTTCTCCTCTTCCCCCCAGGCTTGTACCTGCTCGGCAGTCAATCGGGGCGTGTGATCTTCTTGAAATAATCGAAATAATAGCTCCCGCGCAGGCTCTACCATGGGGCTTGAGCCGGCATAATAGGCGCCCCCTGGCATGGGTAACACATATTGGTTGGGAACAATTTGATAGTTAACCATTTGCACCGACTAACTCTGGGTCCAGAGAATAAAGCAATGCCTGTACCAGCAAAGATATATCCCTGCGGTTACGGGCATCCACTTCAAAAATAGGGGGTTTTTTAGCAAAACCCTCCAGTTCCTGATAATAATCAGTGATTTTTGGTTGAGGATCCACGTCCATCCGTGATATCCCGATCACCACGCCCGTACGAACAATGAATTCCCGAAAAGCATCAAGAAAAAAATGCATATCCTGGAAAGGGTTAGCGCGGCTGTTATCTATCAACAACACCAGACCAATGCCCCCCTCGGTCAAAATATCCCACATAAAGTCGAACCGCTCCTGACCCGGGGTCCCATAGAGGTGTATCCGCTCCGTTGCCGATAAATTCATCAGTCCGTAGTCCATTGCGACCGTGGTCTTGGGCTTTTTCTGCTGCGTCATATCGCTCGCCACCTCGTCGGTACTGACCAGAGGGATATCGCTAAGCACACTGATTGCTGTTGTTTTGCCAGCCCCCACCGGACCAGTAAAAATAAGCTTATGATTGGCCATCATATTTTTTAGAATTCTTGGATTTTTATTCTGGAATCATCATCGAGACTGGCTAACCCTGCGCAATCGACTCAAAATCCTCCCCAGGATACCTTTCTGTCGAGGCCTGAGATTCGATGAAGTGCTTTTCCGGATTGGAGTCTGCTTTAGCTCTACTAGCCCCACGCTATACGCAGCACTAAAGAAAGCAAAGACGTAGCGCTGGGGTATTTGCAAGGTAGTCACAGTCTCTAATAGGGAATGAGGTTGCGCTGTCCAGAGTGCGGCAATACGCATTGCATGGGGTGTCAGCAATAGCCGGGTGACATTAGGCCAATGTTTGAGGTGTACAGGAGAATCTAAAGGTATACCCACCGGGATCCGCCCTCGCGAAGTCCATAAAGCCACCTTCCATAATAAAGGTTGCAAAAGTTGCCAGGGGGCCGAACCAGGAATTTGGACGCACTGTTTCTCCACCTCTTGTGGATTAAGGATGTTGATCTCAACATTAGCTTCAACTAAGGGCACAACACATAACGGTCGGAGCTGCTTATCACTTAGCCTAAGCATGGCCTGGCTCGCTTCAGGTAAGAGAGTGATCTCGCCCCAACCACTTTTGATACAAACTCCATTTGCAGCTTGGGTCTTAGCCAGGGCTCTTTGGAGATGCCCCTGGAGATAACGACCAGGATCATAATAGATTTTCTCTAATTGGATTGGATCGGTAACATCACGATTAGGGGCATCACCACAGTATTCATGGGCCGTGCGTTTTTCCATCGCCTCAGCAGCACCTAAAGTAAAACGCTGAGGCGCCGCGCTGTCTGGTAGGACGGAAGAGGTCTCTTGCAAAGGCTTTGAGGCACCGGCCCCATGGGGTAGATCTGCCGGTTGCTGTGGGGGTGACATCGGCACTTCCCCCCTATGCCGACAACTTGCCCTGAGTTTTTCCAGGGTTGCTAATAAAGCATCTAACTTAACCGGTTTGGGGATAACCAAGGCATCCCCAAAAGCATGAGTACGCATAGACATGATAAGCGTTGGGCGCCTAGGAAATCGAGACTGATAATCTTTCCATAGCTTCTCCCAGCCAGGCCCATCCAGGTCAAGAATGCCTGCTTCAGCAGTCACCTCGTCTACGAGGACATAGCTTCCCTTGCCAGGCCCTGCAAATGCCATTTCTAGCAGCTTCCTTGCATGTTGGCCCATGCCAAAAGTAGCTACACGCAAAGGGGGGATGCTTGAGTTTGCCATATATACTTAAAATTATTTTTTAAGTGTCTTGTTTAACTGCTCCGCCAACGCTTCCCACTGGGGTGGTAGCGGGAAACCTTGCTCTTCAAGACACTTAGTCATCTTGCTCAGTGCCTGTTGATCGCGACCATGTTTGTAAATAGATAATAACTCCTCTGTCACTTCAATATCGGTAGGGTCACGTAGACACAATTGCTCCAATAAATCTTGGGCTTCCTGCACTTGCCCATAGGCCAAAAATTCTTTTGCTTCCACAAGAAGATCAGCTTTATTATTGCTGAGGACATTTTTTCGATGTACTAACTTTGTACTCCCTATCACCGCCTCAGTTAATATTGATTCCACGGATACCGGCATACTATCAAAACGACTTACCCCTTGTTCTAGCTTTTCCCGCAACATTTTATTTTGTTCCGCTGTTAGCATAGGGCTGGCCAGAAGCAACATGCGCTGTCGCAGCTGGCGACCCTTCTCACCCAAGGCAATATAGAGATCCAACAAGGCCCCATAAGACTGTGCCCCATCTCTACAAGAGATGCTTAGCAATAGGCGCCGTACATGGGTCTGTAAGTCATTAGGACGCCATGCTATCTCATAGGCCATCATTTCTATTAACTGCTTATTTTGGCTAAGCAAAATGAGGTTTTCAGAAGGCAAAAACTCGGTGTCGTTCTCTGCTAGGAATCCGCTAATAGACATAGGCAAGGGGATATTCCTACCTGCCTCAGTAATTAAACTCCTATTTATAGCTATCATAATAGATAGGATATCCGCAAAGCCAAATTTCGCACATGTTTAGTTAGCGGAAAGAGTTAACAAAACTTAAATGCTCAAACCTGAACTCGTTCACATATTCCTATTCCACTCATTTATAAATAGGGGAATTAGCACTCAGCACTAAAGGATAAGGGCTAACTGTCGATTAATGTCCTAGCAAATTTGGTATAAAAGCAAGGCAACATCACCTAAAGCCCAAACGATACGCCGAGCATTTCGATCTGCAGATAAATAACCTTATGGGTATAAAAATTATTTAATAGTTAACGGCTTATGATAATACAGCCTACGACTAAGCATGGGAGATATCCGCTGTGAGCGACGTGGAAAAGCTCGAATTCAATGGTCTTAAAGTGATGGTCATCGATGATAGTAAGACTATTCGGAAAACAGCGGAAACCTTACTTAAAAAAGTTGGCTGTGAGGTAGTCACAGCAGAAGACGGATTCGAAGCTCTTCCCAAAATCAACCAATACCATCCAGATATCATATTTATAGACATTATGATGCCGAGATTAGATGGGTACCAAACCTGTACCTTGATAAAAAACAATGCTGCATTCAAGAAAACTCCAGTGATTATGCTCTCCAGTAAAGATGGTTTGTTTGACCGGGCCCGTGGACGCATCGTTGGCTGTGATCAGTATCTAACAAAGCCCTTTACTCGTGAAGAACTCTTGGGTGCTATTTCAAGCCACTGCAATCATTAACGATATATTTTTCCATTAGCTACCGATATTAGCTAGAACTAAAAAATTAGTAGTAACTAAGATTTCCTAGATGCAGGAGCACCCGATGGCACATATCTTGGTGGTTGATGATTCTACGACAGAAACCTATGCATTCAAGATAATGCTAGAAGCAAAGGGTTTTACTGTTTCATTCGCTAATGATGGTTTAGAAGGCATTACCAAGGCTAAAGCATTAAAACCTGATTTGATCTTGATGGATGTCGTCATGCCGCAGGTTAACGGCTTCCAAGCCACAAGAAAGCTAACCCGTGATCCAGAAACGGCTAAAATACCCGTCATAATCATATCGGCAAAAAATCAGGAAACAGATCGGGTTTGGGGTCTACGGCAAGGAGCTAAAGACTACTTAGCAAAGCCTGTCAATAAAATAGAATTGTTTAACAAAATAAAAGCACTAATAAATATCTAGCGCGGCCAATGCATGGACACCAATCGGCTCTCAATTGATCCTTTCTCCATACTCCGCGACATCGAGGTTCATAACCGCCAACATGCTGTTAGCCTGCCGCAGAAAACCGCTGCCCGCCAAGTGTGGACAAACCTTGGCTTTTTACTTGGTAACCAAAAGCTAGCTACTCTACTTACCCAAGTATGTGAAGTTCTCCCTTGTCCATTAATAACCAGGGTTCCTGGCGCTAAACCTTGGATACTAGGAGTAGCAAATATTCGCGGCTATATATTGCCCCTGATAGATCTACACGCCTATATCTACGGCACCCCATCAAGACAGACCCCTCAAAGCCGTATCTTGGTTGTCACCAAGCAAAAGCTACTCACGGGTTTACTAGTAGAGGAAGTTTTCGGGCTCAAATATTTTTTAGATGAAGAATGGGTTGGGCAGCACCTTACACCTAGTGATCCCCTCCATCAATATATTCAAAGAGGGTTTGTACAGAACAATGAAATCTGGCTGGAATTTGATTTCCACCTGTTGATGGAACAAGAAGGTTTTTTCCAAGCAACTGTATAGAATAGATACCCCTGAGCATCCAACAAAATAGTAAATACTGCTAGCAGAATTAGGCTGGCCTCACCGCCCTGGAGATAAAGTGAATGAATACTCCTAATCAGAATTTATTTGCCATACTAACTGCAAGAAGGTATTTATTGCTACTCATTACCGCCTCAGTATTAGCTCTTACTACAGTTGGTATTATTAGCTATACCACATGGCAAATAAACAAGCTTAATACGAATATAGAGTTAAGTACCGAGCTACAAGTATTAATTCAACGATTCCCCACGCTTACCTTGCTAATGGCAGCAAATAATAAAATAAAGCAAGAAAGGATAAGCGAAGCCATTTATGATTTTGATAGAAAACTAGAACAAATTTATAGCCGTGAATTGCGCCTACCTTTCATAGGGAACACCATAAAAAATTCACAAAAAGAGATCCAGCCTATTTGGGAACGACTAAGAAAAAATTTGACAGAGGTCCTGCAAACTCCAAGCAGATCAGCTATCTCCTCTTTACTCGAACAAAGTGATAACCTCTTACAGATAACAACGAATTTGGTCAAATCTTACCAGGAGGTACAGCATCAGCTACAAGCTATCCTGGTGGCTGGCTACGTTAGCGGCTTGGGAACACTGATTTTTTTATTAATTTTATTCACCCGTCCCGCAAAAATATTGCGTCAGAAAGTCGATGATTTAGAGATAAAAAACGCCCATAATCAAGATGCTATTTTAAAATTATTAGATGAAATGGGTGATTTAGCAGATGGTGATCTAACCGTCAGTGCGACAGTGACTGAAGATATTACTGGAGCAATCGCCGACTCTATTAATTACACTATTGATGCCTTACGTACCCTAGTCCAAGATATTAACGATACTGCCATCCAAGTATCAACATCGGCACAACAAACCCAAGCCACAGTCATGCATTTGGCTGATTCAAGCGAACACCAAGCCCAACAAATCACGACAGTAGGCGCCGCAATTAATGAGATGGCCGTTTCTATTGAACAGGTTTCAGATAATGCTTCTAAATCTGCGGAAGTAGCTAAACAATCTGTAGAGATTGCAAGTAAGGGTGCGGACACAGTAAAGAATGCCATCGAAGGGATGGACAACATTCGTGAGCAGATTCAGGAAACCTCTAAACGGATTAAGCGACTTGGTGAAAGTTCTCAACAAATTGGAGAAATTGTCGAACTCATCAACGATATTGCTGAACAAACTAATATCCTATCCCTTAACGCAGCCATCCAAGCCGCCATGGCTGGAGAAGCTGGCCGAGGCTTCGCCGTCGTAGCTGATGAAGTTCAACGGTTAGCAGAACGTTCTAGTAGTGCAACTAAACAGATTGATGCTCTTGTCAAAACTATTCAAAGTGATACCCATGAAGCCATTATCTCAATGGAAGAAAGTACTTCTGGGGTAGTTTCTGGCGCGAAGCTGTCTCAAGATGCAGGGGGTGCACTTGGCCAAATTGAGAGTGTCTCCCACCACTTGGCAGAGCTTATCCAAAATATCTCAGGCGCAGCAAAACAACAGGCATCAGCGGCAGCAGGAATTTCTGATACCATGAATGTTATTCAAGAAATTACTGACCAAAATTCCAAGGGAACCAACGAAACTGCCGCTGCTATTGGTCGCCTGTCTGAATATGCTAATGAAATGCGTGAGTCAGTGGCAGGTTTTAAACTTCCAGAATAGCCATTGATAAAAAAAAATGAATCTTAATCCACAGATAAATATCAGTGCTGAGAATTTTCTAGAATGGACAGAAATTCTAGAGGAATTTGGTATTTGCACGGATACAATTCCACGTTCCCTTCTAGAGACTCGTCTTCGTATGCGGATGAACGCCCTTGGCTTTAAAAATTTTTATCACTACCACAATTATTTAAGATCCTTAGGTAAGGATAATCTAGAATGGAGAGTGCTTGTTGATAATTTAACTGTCCAAGAAACCCGCTTTTTTCGTCATTGTGAATCCCTATCCTTGATTGAAAATTTTCTGTATTCGATTCAACACCCTCTTCCTGGGAAAACACCACATAGCATCCATGCTTGGAGTGTCGCCTGTGCTACAGGTGAAGAGGCCTACTCTCTCTCTATGGTCATTAATAAGAGCCTACAAAAAACTACCAATAATTCATTTTTTGGGATCACAGCTACCGATATTAGTCACTCTGCACTGACTACAGCCAAGCGTGGTGTCTATCATTGGAATAAATTAACTAATATTCCATCTCCCCTACGTGATAAGTATTTTATTCCCTTAGGTAATGACAATTATCAAATTAAATTAGCGCTGCGCAACCGGGTATGTTTTTTTAAGCTAAATGTGCTGCAGGCGAGAAATGCTCCTTTGGGAAAAATGGATATTATTGTATGTCAGAATTTGCTTATCTACTTTGGTCCCGACAAACACCCTTTAATTTTAGATGCATTAGTCACCCACCTAGCACCTGGCGGCTTGTTAATTCTAAGCATTAGTGATGTATTTAATTGTTCACACCCAGCGCTAGAGCGGATAAACCACGAGGATACGCTTGCCTATCGGCGTAAAGCTGATCTATAGGCTCCAGGAGTACAGCTTATGAGCACAAATCATGAGTTTAATCAAAGCGCTCTTAGTTGGGTCAAGAATGAACTTGACGAGTCACTGCGCGAGGCTAGTTTGGCCTTAGAAGCTTTTTCTGAAAGCACGGATGATATTACTCAGCTACGTTTCTGCCTGAATCATCTATATCAGGTAGAAGGTGTTCTGCAGATGGTAGAACTATCAGGCGCAAATTTGCTTGCTGCGGAAACAAAAGCGCTAGCCCTGAGCATTCTTGAGCAAAAAACAGAGCTCAATGGACAAGCTCTAGAAATGCTAATGCAAGGCACGCTCTTGCTACAGGATTATCTCAATCGACTAGAAGCAGGAAAAAAAGATCATCCTTTGAGCGTCTTGCCTATGGTCAACGAACTTCGTCTTGCCCATAGTAAAACCCCGTTAAAAAAAATCGATTTTTTTGAACTAGACCTGAAGACGCCACTCCCGGAGACCTTAACCGCTCATCTGAAATCAGATAGCCGTGAACTTCCCTTAGTTGCAGCCAAAATACGTCCGCAATATGAATCCGCTCTTCTCTCTTGGTTCCGAAATCCTATGGGAGATGGCCTCTTTCGGCTAGCTAAAATAATCACTGAATTACGACAATGTTCCCATGATATTACCGTCTTTCGTCTGTGGTGGTTATCCCAAGGCGTAATTGAAGCATTACAAGAGGGAGGACTCCAAGCAACACAAGAAATAAAGCTCTTGTTGGGGGCCCTAAACAAACAAATTAAAACTTTGGCTCAAGAAGGTGAGCCTGCATTAGCGGCAAGTATTACTGAGGATTTACTTAAGTCATTATTATTTCAAATTGCCAATGCCTCCTCTTCCGGGGAGGAAGTTATTGCTATTAAAGAAACCTATCAACTAGAAAACTGTTTACCTTCTGATCGAGTCTTGCTCACCGATCTAGGAACTGAAATCGTTGATACGGTGCTTAATGCTTTCCAAGAAGATCTTGCCCAAGCCAAAGACCTTTTGGATATTTTTGAGCGCACTAGCGAACAACCACAGCAAGGATTAGAAACTTTATGTAATCTGTTTCAGAAAATGGCTGATACTCTCGCCATTCTCGGCTTTGTTTCGCCTATCGTTATTCTTCGTGAAGCAATCAGCCAGCTAGAGGAAAAGAGGCAACAGGGAGTGGGTCTTGACAGTACCCAACACCTAGAGTTGGCTAACACCCTACTGCAGATCGAGGCATCATTAAAAAGTGAAATCGCCTCATCTCGAAATTCTCCCACAACCTCCCCTGCTAACGATACCTACTCTGATATTGGGGAATCGCCTTCGATCTCTGCTGCCGGAGGCGATATCCAAGCGGCACAAAACACGGCAACTAAAGAATGTCTCAACGAACTTGCCGTAGTAGGACAAGCCCTAACGAATTACAGCAAAAACCCAGCCGACTCAAGCGTGCTGAACCCCATTTCCCATCAATTACAACGGACTGCCGGGGCCTTATCGGTGTTGGGGTTAAATCGCGTTGCTGCTTTAATAGCCGACTGTGATCGCTTTATCAATGGAACTCTAATTGGGAAGGCCTATAAAACCGCTCCCACTAGCTTGGAGGAGTTAGCGGAAGCCATCTCGGCGATAGAACTCTATCTGGAAATGTTAACAGAAGGTGCCCTAGCCAGCGGTTCACTTTTAGATACTGCAGACGACCGCCTCGCTCACCTACTAGAATCACTGGAGCAACTTCCCCCTGATCAGCAAGAAACCGCTGAAACGGCAAACACTCCAGCAGTCTCAGAGGCAAAGGAGTTCGCTTCAGAGAATACTGAAGTACCTGCTAGCACTGCAATCAACATCGATTTGATACCTTCTCATCCATCCCATTGGGAGGCCCCTAAAGCGCCCGTTTACCCAGAAGGAGTCGATGGGGAAATTGCCACCTATTTTATCGAAGAGGCCCAAGAAGAAATGGCCTCCATTGCTGAAAATTTTTCTCAATGGAAGCAGGACCTTAGTCAACAAGAAGCCCTTAAGACGGTGCGCCGTTCCTTCCATACTCTCAAAGGCAGCGGTCGCCTAGCCGGCGCAACGGATCTAGGCGAATTAGCCTGGGCCATTGAAAATATGTTTAATCGCATTATAGATGGCACCCTGGCAGCAAATCCCCCAGTATTTGAGACCATTGAAGCAGCCCAGCGAGCCTTGCCGCAACTTCTTACCCTATTCACCCAAGGAGGAGGAACACCACCTGAGGAGATTTTGGCATTAACGCAAAGAGCGCATACCCTAGCTGATGGTGCGGCCAACCCCACCTTGGATCAAGGCCCACATGAACCAGAAGTCGTATGTGCCCCCTCTATTGAAACTAATACACCATCTGCTGAGGCAAAAATCCCTGCTGATGATTCAAAATCGACCCAGGAAGAATCTCAGTCCCAACAGGTGAAACAGGAAACGGCCACCTCAACCCAACACGCTTCAGCCTTGAAATCTGTTTCAGATCCAGAGCTATTAGCGGCCTTTCTCGATGAAGCGGAGGACATTCTACAAACTGCTGAAACTGCACTGGCTGACTGGCGTGCTACTCCCCAAGAAAGGTCCCCGGTACAGCAACTCCAACGGGAACTTCATACCCTCAAAGGCGGCGCACGCTTAGCCAATCTTACTGCGTTAGGTGATCTCAGCCATGATCTAGAGTCACTTATTATCACTGTCATTGATGAGGGCTTTACGGGTAACGAGGAACTCTTTGTCCTCCTGCAGGAAGGGCATGATCGTCTCGCAGAAATGTGCGATGCCATCCGTCATGGGGCGGCTTTACTGGCCGCCAATGATTTGTCCTCTCGTATCCGCAGAGTACTTGACTCCTCACTACCGGCAGAAAAAGCTTCACCAACACCCGATAAACCCTCTCAGGATGACGCGCCTCCCTCTGTCCCCGTAGCGGAAGCAACCATGGTTACCGTTGATCCTGATAACGAGTTGGTTGCGGCCTTCTTAGAAGAAGCCGATGAGTTACTACAAACCAGTCAAACGAATCTTTCGGACTGGCAAGAAGCACCTTCTGAACGGGCCCCTGTTGAAGGATTCCAGCGAGAATTGCATACCCTAAAAGGGGGGGCGCGACTGGCAGGCATGACCCCCCTAGCAGATTTAGCTCATCATATGGAAACGGTAGTGAGTTCCATCGTAGAGGGGAAACACGATGCGGAACCAGCACTATTTGAGCTTCTGCAACGGGGCCTTGATCGATTATACACACTGCGAGACCTCGCTCAACAAGCGTCTCCACTCCCCTCCATAGCAGAATTACTAGCCGAAATGAGCCGTTACGGTTCAAAGTCCTTGGCCTCCTCCCAGGAAGATTCTCCAATAGGGCTTGCCCCATCCACAAATGATCAGGAGCCATCAGCAACAACCCTCGTTCCTCCCTCCGAACAGGAACTCCACAAAACTGCCCAGCCTCTTTCAGAAAATCGAAACGCTGCGGTAGAACAAGTGCGGGTCCGGGCCGATTTGCTGGATCATTTGGTCAATAATGCTGCCGAAGTCAATATCTTCTGTACCCGGGTTGAGCAGCAGATTGGAACCATGCGTTTAAATCTCGGCGAGATGGAGCAAACTATCGCCCGCCTACGAGGGCAACTCCGCAGATTGGAGATCGAAACCGAGGCCCAAATCCTTTATCGTCATGAAGAAAAAGAGAGTCACCACCTAGAGGATTTTGATCCCTTGGAAATGGATCGTTACTCTCAATTACATCAGTTATCCCGGGGTCTCATAGAAAGTATCAGCGATCTCACCAATATCAAAGAAACGCTGGATGAATCGGCGCGGGAAGCCGATACTCTCTTACTCCAACAATCACGCATTGGAACCGACCTTCAGCAAGGGTTAATGAATACGCGGATGTTACCGTTCACCGGGGTAACGCCACGCCTGCAACGCATCGTTCGCCAAACAGCACAAGAACTCAGCAAGAAAGTCCAGCTCCGAATAGCCGATGGCGGCCTTGAACTGGACCGGACGGTACTAAACCGCATCGTTGCTCCTCTCGAGCACATGCTGCGAAACAGTATTGCCCACGGTATTGAAGCCCCATCCGCCCGCACCAAAGCCGGTAAGGAGGCAATGGGCACTATTCATCTTTCACTGATCCGGGAAGGTTCAGAAATCGTCATCCAAGTGCGTGATGATGGCCAGGGCATTGATCTGGAAAAAGTACGCACCAAAGCACTTGCCCAAGGGCTGGTACGAGAAGAATCCATGCCTCCCGATGACGAATTAATCCAGCTCATCTTGGAATCAGGCTTTAGCACTGCGGATAAAGTTTCCCAAGTTGCAGGGCGTGGAGTCGGCATGGATGTTGTCAACAGCGAAATCCGAGCGCTCAATGGAACCTTAAATATCGCTTCTCAAAAGGGTAGCGGAACGACCTTTACCGTCCGCCTTCCTCTGACTCTGACCATTGTCCAAGCCTTGCTGGTAGAAACCGGCAATGAACTTTTTGCTTTACCCATCATTAGCGTACACAGCGTTATCCGCCTTGATCAAAAAACCGCCGCCTCCTTACTTTCTGACGAGCAAGGCCTATACTGCCATGGAGGGGTCAATTATCGATTTATTCATCTTGGCGCCGCTTTGGGACAGGAGCATCCTGAGCTCCCCGCCTCAAGCACTTATTATCCTGTATTACTGGTACGCTCCGGTGAAGTTCAGGCTGCCGTATTAGTGGACAACCTAATAGGTAGCCGTGAAATCGTCATCAAATCGATGGGCCCCCAACTCAGCACCATTAAAGAGATAACAGGAGCCACCATCCTCGGAGATGGAAGGGTGGTACTTATCCTGGATCTGCCGGCTCTCATCCGCAAAGCCATCCAAAAACCAGAAACTATCGTAACAATAGGGCGGGAGACCGATGCTCAGGCATCGCAAAAAAGTCTAGTCATGGTCGTTGATGATTCTATTACCATTCGCAAAGCCACTCAGAAACTTCTGGAGCGCTATGGTATGGAAGTATTGACAGCCAGGGATGGGGTGGACGCGGTAGAGTATCTACAGGAACACATCCCCGATATTTTTCTGCTGGATATAGAGATGCCGCGGATGGATGGGTTTGAGCTTGCAACTTTTATCCGCAAGGATGAACGATTGCAGGATATCCCGATCATCATGATTACTTCCCGCAGTGGGAGAAAACACCGCGATCGGGCCGAACAGATTGGAGTCAACAGTTATCTGGTTAAACCCTATCAAGAAGATGAATTACTGCAACATATTCAGCTTCTTTTGAGCCCAGCTGAAGCCGATGTTACCGTCTAAGAAAGCACTCGTCCGGGTCGCCATTGCCTGTAACTGCAAGGATATGCGGCTTCGGACCCGTCGCATTCTAGAACAACAGGGTCTTACCGTAGTCGCTGATGGCCCCCTAGATCTCCCCTTTCTGACCATCGCCGAAAGCAATCATGCCAATGTACTTTTTGTAGAGTTAGACGCGGCTTATGAAGAACAAGCCCCCGTGCTTGAAAAACTCTTAGAACGGGCTTCGCTTCCCATGTTGTTTAATGAGGGAATTTTTCAGGATAAAAAAAAGCGCGCCGCACTCGCTCAATGGGGACAACGGGTCAGCGAAAAACTAACCAAACTTGCAACCTCCAACCCACCGAGGATAACCGCCACAGGAGAAACAACGACGCCGATTAACTCAGTTGACTTCTCAGTAGAAGAAGAAAAAGCCGCCCAAAGGGTCTGGATACTGGGTGCATCCACTGGCGGGCCCCAAGCGCTGCGCCGCTTTCTCAGCGCTATTCCCGGCACCTTACCTATTGCATTTATAGTCGCGCAACATATTGGCAGCAATTTTCTAGAGTTGTTTACAAAACAATTATCCAAATATACCCGCTTTTCCGTAGAAGTACCGAAATCGGGACACTTGCTCCAACATCAACAGGTTTTGATTGCTCCAGAAAAACATGACCTCAGTTTTGATGATAACTGCTGCCTGACATTATTACCTACTGTTCAGGATCACCGATACAGTCCCTCGATTGATTTGCTCATGTGCAGGGTATCCGAACGTTTTGGCCCTCAGGCGGGTGCTATTATTTTTAGTGGCATGGGTGATGATGGCGCCCAAGGCTGCCGTTACCTTTTTGCAAATGGGGGTACGGTCTGGGCCCAAGATGCTGCTAGCTGCGAAATTAGCAGTATGCCTGATTATGCCCGCGCCACGGGGGCCGTCAGTTTCAGCGCCCCCCCGGAAGAACTCGCTAGAAATCTTACCAAGCTACTGGGAAAGACCAAAGATGGCACAGGTCAGCAGGAAACAATAAATTAAATTCTCAATCATTTATATTTTACTAAAAATGACTAAAAACCAATTATCCCTCTCCAAAACAACGGTAAAGTCATACCCGCATGACGACCCGGCCAGCAGCCATCCACAATCCGGTAATCTAGTCCCCAGTATCCTGATACCATTGCAGGATCAGACCTTGCTTTTACCGAGGACCACGATTGCCGAAGTCATCCCCTTTATAGCGCCTGATCCCCTGCAAGACGCGCCTCAATGGCTGTACGGTACCTTACGCTGGCGGGAACAACTTCTCCTCTTAATCAGTTTTGAGGCGCTTCAAAGAAAACCCGCGCCGCCACTTTCAAAACAGACCCGCATCGTCGTCTTTAATAGTGTCACCAGGCTTTCCAAGCGGAAATTTTATGCCCTTATTATTCAAGGCATCCCTCAGTTGATCCTGGCTCGTGCCGATAATCTTTCAGCTTTTCCCAAGCCCCCGAACAGTCCCTTGCTGCATTGTTGCGCAGAAATCAACCAATGCCCAGTGGTGATTCCCAATCTAGGCTACTTAGAAGAAATGTTGCAAAGGTGCGTGACAGGATAAGGAGGAATAACACCTACGCCGCTACAAATCCCCCCAGAGCAGTTGTAGGGCGGTCAGCGCAGCTACAGTAGCGGTCTCAGTTCGCAATACACGGGGTCCAAGAGAAACGTCGATAAAGCCTGCCTGTTGCGCTTCCTTGATTTCTACCTCACTCAATCCACCTTCCGGGCCAATCAGCAAAATTAACCGCTTATCCAAAGGCGATGGTAACTCCGTTAAGGGCCGATGACTGCGAGGATCCAATAGCACTGCTAGCGCCGAATGGCAATCGCCAAGAAAAGCCGCCAACGAGCGAGGTGTCTCCACCCCAGGAGTGTAGTTGCGGCCACATTGCTCACAAGCGCTGATCACCACCCCTCGCCAATGGCGTAGCCGTTTTTCCAGGCGCTCCCCGGAGAGATGGACGGCACTCCGTTCAGTAAATAAAGGAACAATACGGCTCACTCCAAGTTCCACCGCCTTTTGAAGGGCATAATCCATCCGCTCACCCCGGGAAATTCCCTGACCCAGGATAATATCCAGAGGCGATTCAACGTTACGTTCCATCCGCTCCAGAATCCGGGCCTCGGCCGACCGTTTTGCTACTGTTTCTAGCACCGCCCGGTACTCACCCCCTCGGCCATCAAACAACCATAATTCGGCACCGGCCCTTAGCCGCAATACCCGGACCACATGCTGCAAAGCCCGCTCATCTAGGGCTACGCTAGAACCGATGGATAGGGGCAGGGAAGAGTAGATACGGGGAACACGCATAACCAATCTAGATTCAGCTTTTAGCCGCAAATGCACGCGAATAAACGCCTAGGAAGCAATACCTTGAATTCTTGCCTGTCATATTTGCGTTCATAGGCATTAATTCGCGGCTAAGGGTTTTATTTGAGGAGCATTATCAGCTTTAGAATAAGTTCCTGGTTTAATCCTGGGTCGCCAGTCCGATTCCTTCCCATGCGACCTCGGCTAGGTCGGTGATCTGCTCAGGAGTGATCACATAGGGCGGCATAAAATAGACCACGTTACCTAGTGGTCGAAGCAGCATCCCTTTTTGCAAGCCATGTTGATAGACTCGCAATCCGCGCCGTTCTTGCCAGGGATAGGGCTCGCGAGTGGCCTTATCCTTGACCATCTCTATGGCCAGAATCATGCCATGCTGGCGCACCTCTGCAACATGGGGATGATCAACGAAGTGGTCTGTGACCTCTTGCATCTTTTTCGCCAATAGCTGGTTATTCTCCAGGACCCGGTCTTCTTTAAAGATATCGAGAGTCGCCAAGGCGGCACTACAACCCACAGGATTGGCAGTGAAACTATGGGAGTGGAGAAAAGCCCGCAGGGTGGAATAGTCATCATAAAAGGCCTGATATACGGGTTCAGTAGTGAGCACTACCGCCAAAGGAAGATAGCCCCCTGTCAACCCCTTGGATAAACAAAGGAAATCCGGCGTAATATCCGCCTGCTCGCAGGCAAAGAAAGTCCCCGTGCGACCAAAACCCACCGCAATCTCATCGGCAATCAAATGGACACCAAATCGATCGCAAGCTTCTCTTAGGAGAGACAAATAAACCGGATCATACATCCGCATATTGCCGGCACATTGAACCAGCGGTTCCACAATAACGGCGCAGGTCTCCTCGGCATAGCGCTCAAGCGCCCTTTCCATATGAATAAACTGGCGCCGACAATAATCGGCTTCGCTCTCCCCTTTCTCCCGGGAAAAACAATCCGGGGAGGGTACCGTAATCACATCCATCAAAAGGGGGCGGTAGGTCTCTTTATACAAGGCCACATCCCCTACCGCTAAGGCGCCAAGGGTTTCGCCATGGTAACTATTGGTAAGAGAAATAAAGCGGGTTTTGCGGGGCTTTCCGAGATTACGCCAGTAATGGAAACTCATCTTAAGCGCCACTTCTATTGCCGAGGAACCATTATCAGCGTAAAAACAACGACTCAACCCCGGCGGGGTAATCCCCACCAACTGCTCAGAGAGGCGAATCACCGCCTCGTGGGAAAACCCGGCCAAAAGCACATGCTCAATTTCATTCAACTGCTTTCCAATCGCCGCGTTGATCCGAGGATTGGCATGGCCAAAGAGGTTCACCCACCAAGAGCTGATCGCATCCAGGTAACGCCGTCCTTCGAAATCCTCCAACCATATCCCCTCTCCCCGGCGAATGGGGATAAGAGGCAACTGCTCATGGTCTTTCATTTGGGTGCAGGGATGCCAAACCACCCCTAGATCCCGCTGGGTCCATTGTTGATTATTCATATTGCTCGTTTATCTCTGTCTCTAGTGCAGCCGAAAATTTTAACAGCTTACCGATAGAGAGCGTGAATGGGCAGTGGAATGACGAAGAAGTGGCTCAAGAGTGGGACTATGGATCTTTGATCCCGGCTGTAGTCCCCATTAAGCTAAGCACTTCATGAGCTTAAATTAATTATACATCGCCTTGAGCCGACGTCTGATAGGGTTACTTTTCATTCTCACGGGGATCAGTTTCCTGGTCTGGTATCTCAGCCGGCCAGAGCCGATTCCCGTTAACTTGTATACTGTCGAGCGGGGATTAGTGGAGGCAACGGTAGTCAATACCCGTGCGGGTACCATTAAGGCTTGCCGGCGGGCCGGGCTCTCCCCCCCAGCAGGAGGCCAGGTGGACCAGCTCACGGTTAAAGAGGGTGACCAGGTTAAGGCCGGGCAACTCTTGCTGGAATTATGGAATAATGACTTGGAAGCTGAAGTTCAACTTGCTGAAAAACAGGCCAAAGCCAGTACCGCCCAAGCCGAAGAGGCCTGTGTCCGAGCTCGGGTGGCGGAAAAAGAAGCCCAACGGCTGCTGCAACTGCAGAAACGAGCTTTGGTTTCCGAGGAATTGGTCGATCGGGCCGTAGGCGATGCCCAAGCCCGTCGTGCAGCCTGTCACGCCGCTCAAGCCGGGGCTGAAGTCAGCGAAGCTCAAGTGACCGTCAACCACGCCGTCTTAGCCCGGACCCTCTTATATGCCCCTTTTGATGGCATTGTTGCCGAAGTCAATGCAGAACTGGGCGCCTTTGTGACTCCTTCCCCTACGGGTGTGCCGACCCTACCCGCCATTGATCTTATCGACCGCTCTTGTCTCTATGTCAGTGCCCCCATTGACGAAATCGACGCCCCCACTATCCACCCTGGGATGCCCACCCGCATTACCCTAGACGCTTTCCGAGACCGGGTCTTTCCGGGGGTGGTGCAGCGGGTGGCCCCCTACGTAGTGGATATAGAGAAACAGGCCCGCACGGTAGATGTGGAAGCAGAATTTAGCCGCCCAGAGGATGCCGAACGGCTACTTCCCGGCTACAGCGCTGATGTGGAGGTGATTCTAGAACGCCACGAGGATGTACTCCGGGTTCCCACCCACGCCCTGCGGGCAGGACACCGGGTTTTGCTTTATCAACCGGAAACCGGCCGCTTGGAAAAGCGGCAAATCGAGCCCGGCCTTGCCAACTGGGAATTTACGGAAATCCAATCCGGCCTTAAGGCGGGGGATCGCATTGTCCTATCCATTGACCGAGAAGGCATCGAACCCGGCGCCCTGGTCCGTCCGGAAGAAAAAAATCCTCCCCCATGATTGTCCTTGAGCACCTGAGCCGACGCTTTGAAGTAGGGGGACAAGAGATCAAGGCCCTAGATGAAGTTTCGTTATCCATTGATGGGGGTGATTATGTTTCCGTAATGGGGCCTTCTGGATCGGGAAAATCCACCCTGCTTCATATTATCGGCTTGTTGGACAGGCCCAGCAGTGGACGCTATTTGCTAGAGGGAGAGGATGTTACCACCCTCAACGACAATACCCTATCCCGGCTCCGGCGGGAGAAAATGGGGTTTGTCTTTCAATTTTTCCACTTGGTCCCGCGCTTAACTGCCGCCGAGAATGTGGAACTTCCCCTCATTCTCGCCGGTATACCGCCTAGGGAGCGGCGAGAGCGAGTCCAACATCTTCTTGACGAACTGGGGCTAGGAAAGCGGGCCCAACACCGCCCCAGCGAGCTTTCTGGCGGGCAACGCCAACGGGTCGCCATCGCCCGAGCGACGGTAATGGAACCAGCCGTAATCTTAGCGGATGAACCCACTGGCAACCTGGACCGGACCTCTGGTTATGAAGTGCTCGATATCCTGGAGGCCCTCAATGATAAGGGTATGGGCCTTATCGTGGTCACCCATGACCCAGAGATTGGCAAACGTAGCCGACGCCATATCCACATGGTGGACGGCCGCCTACGCCTAGAAGAATCTTCATGAGCTTCCGGGATGGACTGTGGTTTGCTGCGGCTGCCCTCCGGGGCCATCGTCTGCGCACCGGACTCATGCTCCTGGCCATGGCCATTGGGGTGGCTAGCGTGGTGGTGCTCACGGCCCTGGGAGAGGGAGCACGGGCCTATGTGGAAGGGCGTTTTACTAGCTTAGGTACCCACCTACTCATTGTCCTGCCCGGGCGTTCGGAGACCAAGGGAGGGCCGCCTCCCCTGCTAGGCGAAACCCCGCGAGATCTGACTCTGGATGATGCCCTGGCGCTCCATCGCAGTCCAGCTGTCGACAAAGTGGCGCCCTTGGTCCTGGGCAATGCACCGGTGGCTTGGAAACAGCGGGATCGGGATGCCCTGGTGCTGGGGTCTACCGCTGACCTGCTGCCGGTACGGCATCTGACTTTGGCCCAGGGGCAATTCCTCCCTGAGACAGACCCACGGCGATCGCCGCCGGTCTGTGTGCTGGGCGCTAAACTCCGCCAGGAGCTGTTCGGCCCCAGCCCCGCTCTAGGGGAATGGGTCCGCCTCGGCGAATACCGCTTTCGCGTTATCGGCATACTTGCCGAGCAAGGACGCTCTATTGGGGTAGACTTAGACGAAGTGGTGATCATCCCCGTAGCCAGCGCCCAACGGGTATTCGATGCCCCTTCCCTGTTTCGGATTCTGATTTCCGCCTCCTCCAGGGAAATGCTTGCCCACACTAAGCAGGATATTTTGGACATTATCCGTAGCCGTCATGAGGGGGAAGACGATATCACCGTCATTACTCAAGATGCGGTACTGGCGACTTTTGATCGGATTCTCCAGGCCTTGACCCTTGTGGTGGCCGGGATCGCGGCCATCAGCCTTATTGTCGCCGGCATTCTCATCATGAATGTAATGCTGGTGGCCGTCACTCAGCGGACGACGGAAATTGGCTTACTTAAAGCCCTAGGAGCTTCATCACACACCGTGCTGAGCTTGTTTCTGATGGAAGCGGGCCTGCTCTCCTTGTTCGGTGCCTGCCTAGGCCTGGCTGTGGGTCAGGGTACAAGTTGGCTCTTTCGACAGCTGGTGCCAGAATTTCCCGTACAGGCCCCCCGTTGGGCCGTGGCTAGCGCCCTGGGAATCGCCCTCGTCACTAGCTTACTGTTTGCCCTGTTGCCCGCCCGCCGGGCAGCCCAATTGGACCCGGTCCAGGCATTAAGCCAGCACTAAGATCATGAGACCGTTAGACTTTCTTAGCCTGACTACTCGCGCCTTAATTACCCGCCCCCTGCGAAGTGTGCTCACTCTCCTAGGAATTGCCGTCGGCATTGCCACCGTGGTATTGCTCACTTCCATAGGCGAAGGTATCCATCAGTTCGTGGTGGCAGAATTTACTCAATTTGGAACCCATATTATTGCCATTAATCCCGGCCGCACTACCACCACCGGGATTCCAGGGATCGCCCATACAGTCCGACCACTCACCCTGGCGGATGCCGAAGCCCTGCGTCGGCTGCCGCAGGTGCTGAGTGTCACCCCCATAGTGCAGGGCAACGCAGAAGTAGAAGCGAGGGAGAAATCCCGCCGTACCAACATCTATGGGGTAGGCGCCGAATTCCCCGAAACCCTACAGTTTAAGGTGACCCTAGGGCGTTTCCTGCCCTCAGATGAAGCCCAAGCAGCTCGTGCTTTTGCCGTCCTAGGCAGTCGTCTACGGCAAGAATTGTTTGGGGATACCAATCCCCTAGGACAACGCATCCGGGTGGGCGGAGACCGATACCGGGTGCTAGGAGTTATGGAATCCAAGGGGCAAGTGCTCGGCTTTGATATCGATGATGCCGTTTATTTGCCCGCGGCCAAGGGGCTGGAGCTATTTAATCGGGAAAGTCTGATGGAAGTGGATGTCCGTTATGCGGAGGGAGCCGTTGAAGATCAAGTTGTAAAAGGAATCCGCAACCTTCTCCTGGCTCGCCATGGCTTGGAGGATTTTACCATCACCACTCAACAACAGATGCTGGATATCTTGGGTTCGGTATTGGACATGCTCACTTGGGCGGTTGGGGCCGTGGGAGGGATCTCACTCCTAGTGGGTGGAATCGGTATTGTTACGATTATGACCATTGCCGTCAGCGAACGCATTCATGAAATTGGATTGCTGCGGGCCTTGGGCGCTGAGCGTCGCCAGATCCTGGCTTTATTCTTAGGTGAGGCCTTAATACTAGCCATTGTAGGGGGGCTCGCCGGCCTCTTGCTTGGAATCGGGATGATTCAGCTGCTTGCGGTATTGCTACCGGCACTGCCGACCTATACCGCCTGGAACTATGCGGGGCTAGCGGAACTCCTCGCTGCGGGAATCGGCCTGGCCGCCGGCGTATTCCCAGCCCGCCGGGCTGCCCATCTGGACCCCCTCGAATCCCTGCGGGCAGAATAGCGGCTGTTGCCAAACTGATAGCTACTCCCTGACTTAACGAACTCTGCCTAATTCTCTCGGCTTCAGTTGGAACCCTCCAAGGAATGATGATCGAGGACTTGCTTCTCCCGCTGAAACACCAGCACCGAACCAATACGTAGCGCCCCTAGAACGAAAAGCAACACACTCATAGCGTACACCTCATCCACTGCCAGTGACTCTTCGAATAGTTTGATCATGACTTCCCGTAACACAAAGACGATCCCCGCATCCACAATAAAGGTCATCCGCAGCCGGTGGGTATTAAAGTACTCTACTAGGGACCGAGAAAGTTCTATCAAAATAAATAGGGTAAGCACCTCCGAGATAATATGCAGGTACCCACTGGAAATATCAGCATGAATGACCAGATCCCCTAAACTCAGGAACAAGCGTAATACCCCGATAACGAGACCCATAGTGATAAATATTAACAGGACGGCAAAAATATAATTGGTGATCCGATCAAATATCAACCTATAGGAAATCTTCACTTTCAAATCAACCTCTTTTATTAATATGAAAATTAGCGTATCAAAAAAAATAATCGGGACCCTTCCGGCCGACTGTCTGGTGTTTCATATTAACAAACGCCATCTTCACTTTGTTTATTTAAAACGAACTTTATAAAATCGCCCTTCACCGTGAAAAATTCACCACAAAAAATTAATCAATTTAAATTCAATAGGATATGGTTTATTCTCCTTAATGCACTTCCTTGGCACGGCACCTGCGCTCTCTTAGGCGAGCACCGAGAAATTTCGGTTCCAAATTCAAAACTGAATGACCAACTTAACTTAACGAGGAGAAAACACCATGAGCAAACTCATCATCACTGACCGGGCCGAGAACAAAACCCTAGATCGTGCCGCCATGACCTCCGTCCGCGGGGGAATGCGCGCCTACCGTTCCCTCTCCTGGGGATCTATTGGCGACCAATTTTTAACCGTCAACCCGCTCCAGTCCATTGAACAGTTTCAGGGCATTGAATTTGATGCGCGCCCTCCCTGGCGTGCCCCCTAAGGGGCCTCCTCCGGATGTCCCGATTCGCTCCCGGCGAATCGGGGCGGGGACTTCCCTGTCCCCTGGCTCCACGCCACCGGCTCGCTTCAGGAATACTTCAAAAATTTTACTGAGATACTTAAAATTACCTGCCCTGTTTGATAGTTGCACCTTGAATTTTGACCTGGGAGACCATTTATATGCCAAGTTTACTGATTACCGGCGCTAACCGAGGTATTGGGTTAGAATTCGTCAAGCAATACGCCAAAGCGGGCTGGCGTATATTCGCTTGCTGCCGCCACCCCGATAAAGCGGAAACACTAGAACAGTTAGCATCCCAACATGAGGGCTTATTAAATCTGTACGCCCTAGATGTGGCTAACTTTGATCAAATTGAGAGCCTAGCTGCAGAACTTGCCAACCAAAAAATCGACTTGCTAGTGAATAATGCAGCTATCTACCCCGATACTGACCAACGTAGTTTCGGCAACACTGATTACCAGGCATGGATGTCTGCCTTTTGCGTAAATAGCATGGCGCCCCTGAAAATGGCGGAAGCATTCGCTAATCAAATTGCACCCAGCCAGCAAAGAAAAATCGTTTGCATCACCAGCAAAATGGGCAGCATCACCGATAACACCAGTGGCGGCTGCTATCTTTACCGATCCAGCAAAGCCGCCCTGAATATGGTGGTAAAAAGCCTTTCCGTTGATTTGGCACCGCGAGGCATCATTGCGACGGCGTTGCACCCAGGCTGGGTAAAAACCGATATGGGGGGGTCTCATGCATTGATTACGACGCAAGAAAGCGTGGCGGGCATGCGCCAAGTAATTGAGCAACTTACCCCCGACCAGAGTGGAAAATTCTACGCCTATGATGGTAAAGAAATCCCTTGGTAAGGAATCAGAAAGCTGGATCGAGTCAATGACTTCATGCAGACGCCGCTATTTTTTTATTAATTCTTTGGAAGTGTGCACATCTTTTTGGAGTATGGAGAACTTCAATGTTCATAACCCGTGGGATTTACGCAGGGGATTCATCCATCGGCCGCTATGGGCGTGAACCCCTCTTCACTTTCCTCCTCCATTTTTCCGCGTCGTTGCAAGCCTCGAGCGGCTAGCCACCAGCACAACGCCCACGCCGCTCCGGCAGTCCATCCGGCCAGCACATCCGTGGGCCAATGGACGCCGAGATAGATACGGCTCAGCCCCACCAGAAGAGTGGCCGTCAGCGCCACTAAAAGTACATAGGCTTTAATGCGTTTTCGTTGTTGAACACGTGCAAGCAGAGCGGCCAGGGTCAAATAAACGACTGCAGCCATCATGGAATGGCCGCTAGGAAAGCTCGTGGTATAGACGATAGAGCCGTGGGGGACTAAATCAGGACGAGGACGGTCGAACAGGTCTTTGAGCAGTAAGCTCAACACCATACCCGTACTCACGGAGAGCGCCACGATCACTGCAGCACGCCATTTACCGGCGAGTAGCAAGTAGCCGATGACCGTCAGGCACAGCAGCGTAAGAACGCCGACACCGCCAAGGGCAGTCAAATCACGCCCTAATTCCTCCAACCATAAAGGGCCGATCGGATCGGAGAGATCGGTATCGCTACGCATGGCCAGCAATATGGTTTCATCAAACCAGCCCGTTTGTTCCTCCATGACCTCATCTGCGAGTTCTGCAAACGCCCAGATAGCTGCTATTACGCTCGTTATCACCGTTAGCGTGCCTAATTCATGCTTGCCCAGCCAGTGAAAAAAACGAAGTATGGACGAGCGCTCGTTTTCATCATGTTTTTCTATTTCTTGCGCTGACATTGGTTAAGTCAATCCTCTTGATGATGGGTGTCCCTTACAGGAAACTCAATCTGCGATCGTCTAGTCCCTGCTGCCGTAGTCAATGACGTAGAACTCCTCTTCGGTCAGGATCTCATCCTGATTCTCGTCCCAAAGCTCGAAGAGGCCTTCGTTCCACTCACGCTTGGTAAGCCAGCCTGAGCGGTCAGCGTCCCAGTCATTCCAGACATCGAGCTCGGCAAAGCCGGTCGTAAACTCCTGGGGCTCAAGGAACTCATCCCCATTGAGATCCCAGGTGTCAAAATCGTCAGCATAGTCGTCACCAAACCAGGTGTCGGCCCCGGCCTTAAACTCCTCCTGGGTCAGTCCGTCGGCCCGGTCGATGTTCCAAACGGTGAAGAGGCTATGGGCGAACTCATCCTGAGTGAGCTGCTGATCGCGATTGCGATCCCACGGGGCGAAGGTGCCATTCTGCGCCATCCCTTGCTGGAACTCTTCCGGGGTGACCCGCTTGTCCCTATTCCTGTCCCAGGCATTGAACGCCCCATAGGGATTCCCTGGCACGATGCTCACCCGCCGCTCGAAGCGGTAGCCTTGCTGGTTCACCTCAGCGAACTTCTCACCCAGAGACACCACATCTATGCGATCGGCGGGGATACCCTGCCGGTAGAGGTATTGGGCCACGTTCTCAGCCCGCTGGCGGGCCAAATCATCGTTGTAAGACTCAGGCCCACGAGGATCGGCATGACCAATTAGGGCCACGCGCTGGTCTTGCAGGGCACCGCTCTCTAAGCACTGGGCAATCTGGTCCAGGCGCTGTTTGGCGTTCGGGGTAAGCTTGGCGGAATCAAATTCAAAGAAAGTCTTATTCTTGTCCACCTGACACGCGACGGCCACCAGCGGGTCGAGATAAATAGTGTAGACGGTCGTCTCGACCGCTTGGGCGTCAGACTCTTGGAAGACCGGAAAGATTCCCTCCTCGTCCTCAAAAACTCTCTCCTCTTCATCCTCGAAAACGCCCACCTGCTCTTCAAGGAACTCCTCGGCGGGTGGTTCGTCCAAGTCACGCTCCTCAATTTCCTCGGCGGCTTGGAGTCTCAATCGCTCTAACCTGGTCAGGTGGCGGTTACTTTCCTCCATTTCCTCGGAGGCCTCGGCCTGCTCCTCGAGGAGTTCCTCGCGGGGCGCCTCGTAATAGGCGTCAGGTTCCTGAAAAATCCCCTCCTCGTCCTCAAAGACTCCCTCCTCTTCATCCTCGAAAGCGTCCACTGGCTCTTCGAGGAGTTCCTCGGCAGGCGATTCGTCGAAGTTACGTTCCCCTACCACACCCTGCTGACTGGCGCAGCCGATCAAAATGGCCAGAAAGATATTGGCGACAAAAAGGATGGGCTTGTTTGGCATGGGTGAAGTCCTCCTTGATTTCTTAAAGAATCGATAGCCCGCCCCGGCCGGTAAGTGCCCGATAGGCGGAAAGGTTTCACAGCACGGCTCGCTGGTTTAAAGGAGAGTTCGACAGCATCCTTGAATAGTGCCCTCATGGGGGAAATGCATGGAAATCACTACTGCCATCGGCGGGTCTGCGGTAATCGACCCCCTCGCGTATTCAAGCGCTTCGTCCCCGCTTCAATCCAAGCCGTGGGCTCTTTTCCCCGTTCAGTTCGGAACCGCTTCTCAAAGCGGGAATCAACCCCACTTTCCTGTGCTGATAAAATAAACATAGGCGGTTTATTCACCCTCGACCACCCCAATAAGCCCCCTATCATCTTCAGTAGACCTAAGGCTCGCCGTGACCTACCGATAACAATTCCTATCGCCACTGCTTGATCACCTCTGCGTTTCTGCTTGTATTTAAGGAGAAAGTTTCATCATTCAAGGAGAGCGCAAAGCAGTGAACGTAGCAAAGATAAGCAAGCCCCCCCTGGTATTCGCTTTAGTGGTGGCATTGGGAATGGGGCCGGTGAGTTTCGCAGCACAGACCTCCACCGAGGAAATCCCCAGGGAAGAAGTCGAGCGCGAAGTCGAAGAGGCCGCTCAGGCGCTCAAAACCTATTCCGCCGAGCAGCGGGATGAAGCGGTAAAAGAGGTGAAAGGAGCCTTAGAAGACCTGGATGCCCGCATCGACCGCCTGGAAGCGAAGATAAAAGAGCAATGGGATCAAATGAAGCCAGCCGCTCGCCAGAAGGCGAGGGCGACCCTGGAGACGCTTAGGCAACAGCGTTACAAGGTAGCGGCATGGTCTGAGCGCTTGAAGCAAAGTTCGGCGGAGGCCTGGGAGGAGATGAAAAAAGGATTCTCCAAGGCGTACACCACACTGCTTGAGTCCTGGGAAGAGGCAGAGCAGGAATTGGATCGCGCCCCACCTGAATAGGCTTCCGAGGGCTTTATTCGGCTCCCTGTAAGCATAAGTGTAGATAACCCGAGTGAAAGGTCTCCGTAATAAAAGCGAAATCAGCCCTTTTCGGGGCTGTAGAGAGCCCCCTTTTACCCGCACCACACGTGTCCTTATACGTGCGCCTCTTTCAGGCGCCTTAGGGAGAAAAACCCATTGAAGTTCTTCTCCTTTTTTCTATGCTCTAGGGGGAGACCCTCTCGTCAGGGGCGTTCTGCAAAAAGCCCTCGAGAGCACTCTGGCAAACACCCAGGAGGCCGGTGTGATGAAGCAATTGAACTGGATACTTTCCCTAGGCATGGGGCTACTGGCCGCCGGCTGTACGCCAATGGCCGATTTAACGCCAGCGCCGGCGGCCAACGAGGTGGCACGCCTTCAGGAGGCCGCCATTGATCGGGTCAACGGGGTCCGCCTCATCGCCCAGGCCAACGAATGGCCCGGTCCGCAGCCTATCCGCGAGGAGGTGACCCCGGTGCGGGTAGTCATCGACAACCTCAGCGGGATGCCGCTGCGCCTGCGCTACAGTGACTTCGCCTTAGTCGCCACCGATGGCATGCGCTACACGGCCCTGCCGCCGTATCGAATCGAAGGGTCAGTGCTAGAGCCCGTGCTCGCTGGCGGTTATACCCCTGTTGCCGATCCGGATTTCGTCTACGATGGCTTCACGGTTGCTCCCCTCTACGGCCCGGTCTATCCGACGTTGGGGGCCTACCCCGGTACGTTCGCCTACGATCCCTTCTACTACGATACCTACGGCACCTACTGGGCGACCCTTCCGCTGCCGACCGCAGCGATGCGCGCCTGGGCCCTGCCCGAGGGGGTGTTGGACGCTGGCGGCCACCTGGAAGGCTTTCTCTATTTCGAGCGCGTCCCGGAGGAACAAAGGCGCGTAACGTTCCGCGCTGACCTAGTCGATGCGCAGGATAATCGAGCCTTCGGCGAAGTTCGAATTCCGTTTGTCGTAGAGTAAGGCTCTAAAAGTAGACTTTGGAGACAGTAATCCCCGACTCGTGCAATCTTTGCAAGGAAGTCCATATGTATAGGATGACAAAAGCAATCACCGCCGCCGCTGTCGTGCTGGTGTTTTCCCTTATGAGTTCCGCGCAGGTGGCGGCCCAACAAAGGGACAATGAACCCCAGCGGGTGGAGGATGTGGAAGAGCTACTCGATAGCATCACTCGCTACAAAGGCCAGACAGTGCGGGTATCGGGTGAAGTGGAAGAAATCATTGATCAAAAAGCTTTTATTCTCGAAAGCGGGGGACTTTTCAATAATGAGATAGTCGTTCTGGTTCCCCAAGGCAACTTGACGGTGATGGAAGGGATTGATGTCACCGTGACCGGCACGGTGCGTGTGATAAGCCTGATTGAAATTGATCGCGAATACGGCTGGGGTCTAGAGCCCTATATGCGGGTCGAACTGGAAGATGTGGACACCTTCCTGGTCGCTGATCACGTCGAGCTTTAGGAAAAAAATAAATTGGACGCCCATCTCATGGCAGCCCTTGAAGAAACCTGGTGGGCTGCCATGAGATTTTCAGTTCCTCTTGATCCGCTGGACTAGCTGCGCTATTTCCTTAAAGCTACATGATACACTCCATCAAGCGTAGTCAAATGAAGAGCCGCAACTCAGCATCGGGATGATGGCATGTCCAATTATCTTATTGGTTCCGCCAAAGAGCGCACCGGCGGCGGCACCTGTTGCAGCTCTTTGGCGGTAATTTCACCTAATCAAGCACTAAAAACGAGGGGATCAAGTTACAGAGAAACGCATCCTTATCAAGCGCGCCCCTGCCATCTCCCTTGGCAATCTTGAATAGCGAATTCTCTAGCTCATGGGGCTCGATAACGTGATCCTTCCTGTGGTCTAGGAGGGGATAGAGTCCAGTATTGTTGGCTATTTGGCCGAACGCGTCGGGGCTGATGGTATCATCTCCATGGGGATTCAAACGGCCCATAGAAAGGCTCGCTCCCTCCTTACTAAAGGTGCCATCAATGGCATCGCCAAGTGCCGATACCCTCAGTCTGTCGTCGTTATCTGCATCGGAGATGTTGTAAAGCCTACTCCCAAATTCATCTCCATCGACAAAGCCGTCGCTGTGGCTACCCCATTTCTCGAAGACCCCATCAGCTTCAAAGCCATATTTGTATTCGATCTCGTTGACCACCCCGTCCTGGTTGGTGTTCCAGTCCAAAAAGTCGGCATGCACCAGTCCCACCGCAAGCGCAGCAAAAAAGCCTAAATAACATCCAAGCTTCTTCATGGCTCTCCTCCTCCTGTATGCCATGAGGCTTGCCTTAGGCTTAGGCAAGGGGTATGCCAAAGGGGCGGCTTTCAATTTCAATACCGCTAACCCTGAATCCTACTTAAGAAATCAGCCCCCATCTCCCCTTAGATCGGGTAAGCAGCCGCTGTTAAGAGCGATTCAGGCGGTTCAATTCTGTAATAAATGCAAACCACAGGGTAATAAATTCAAAATCTGTATTGCGCCGTACTGATAGGCGCTCATCAATATCCTTTCCTCTTCTTAGAGAAAGATGGCCTAGTAACGGGCCGTTCTTACCCAACCCCTCGTCGGAAAGGACTAATAGACCCGATCCGGCTTTTAGCCCTCTCCTTCCGTCGCTCGTCGCCTTACTTCAGCAAATAAATAATGGCCGGCAATAAAAAGATCAGCAGGCAAAGCAGGGCCACCGCCGCGAGAAGAATCCATTTACTATTCATACCAAAGAAGATAATTTCATGTTACTCATTAAATTAAAATTCGCCCTAATAGATTCGACGGGTTCTTGCTCACCACACGCTACCTGCAAGGGATTGATTAAAGGCCGTATCTTAAAAAATAGCTTATTTTTTTTCGGGATTACAAGGATATGAACGAAAAAGACAATACACTCCCTGTCATCACTCCCCAATGGCCCGCTCCGGGCAATATCCAGGCCTATACCACCACCCGCAGGGGCGGAGTTAGTTCCCCTCCTTATCATTCCCTTAACCTTGCCAACCATGTGGGAGATAGACTAGAGGTTGTAGAAAAGAACCGAATTCGCCTTCAGCAATCCCTCTCTTTGCCCATCGAACCAAGTTGGTTAACACAAGTCCATGGCAATGAAATCGTCTCTGCTAACAAGGGTCCTGGACAACGGGGCGATGCTAGTGTTGCTTATGGACCCGGTTCGGTATGCGCCATACTCACCGCCGACTGCTTACCCTTGCTACTCTGCAACCAAGAAGGTACAAAGGTAGCGGCTGCTCACTGTGGCTGGCGGGGCTTAGCTGCAGGTATTATTGAGGCTACAGTCAGCGCCTTGGAAGTTCCTGGAAAACGTTTGCTGGCTTGGCTGGGCCCGGCCATTGGCCCCCAAGCTTTTGAGGTCGGCCCCGAAGTAAGGGAGGTTTTTTTAGACCAGGATTGGCGTCATACCTCAGCCTTCACCGTTCACCGCCAAGGGCGCTGGCTAGCAGATATTTACCAACTGGCGCGCCTAGCTCTTGCAAAGCAAGGGGTCCAATGGATTTATGGTGGCCAATACTGCACCGTTGCCGACCCCCACCGTTTCTATTCCTATCGACGGGAGGGGAAAACGGGGCGTATGGCGACACTCATCTGGCTGGCAAACTCTGGTTAGTCCAGTATAATCCGAGCTTTTTCCTGGCCCCTTCCAAACCATGCGCAAAGTATTATTCATTACTCTTAGCAACATTGGTGATGCGGTGCTCACCACCCCGGCCCTAGAGACCTTGCGCCAATGCTTTCCTGAAGCCTCTATTGACTTGGTGGCAGACCCCCGCTCGAGCCTGGTCTTTACCCATTGCCCTTATCGGGGCCGCATTTTGCACAAACACAAGAAAGCCGGCTGGCGAAAACTGATGGGGCTGATTCATCAGTTACGCCGCACTTCTTACGATCTGGTGGTTGACCTTCGCACCGATGGTCTCGCCTACCTCTTAAGGGCCCGAAAACGACTGACTAAAAGAGGGGTTAAACCTACCGGTCCCCATGCCGTAGAGCGCCATATGGCCGTGTTGGCGCCCCTACGCCCCCCTGCTGCCTCCATCCCTCCTTGCCGAGTTTGGCTACAGGCAGAGCAGGTGCAATTCGCTAAAACGAGACTCTCCCCGCTGCCGGGGCGCCGTTGGCTTGCTTTGGGACCGGGGGCCAATTGGGCTCCCAAAATCTGGCCTGCCTCCGCATTTACCGCGCTGGTCAATGCAGTCAAGCATGACTTTGAGGGGGTGATTCTGATTGGTGGTCCTCAGGATCGGGAACGAAGCCAGGCGGTTAGCGTAAACCTGCCCTTGCCCTATGTTGATCTGTGTGGAAGCACTGACTTATTACAAGTGGCTGCGGTACTTCAAAAGGCCAGTGTCTTTGTGGGTAATGATTCCGGCCTGGGGCACCTGGCGGCAGCGGTGGGCACCCCAACCTTAACCCTATTTGGCCCCGGTCAGCCGGAGCATTATCATCCCTGGGGAAATCATAGCGCTTATGTGTTAGCGCCCAATCGTCAGCTCGGCCAACTTTCAGCGGTTATCGTAGCTCACCGCCTCCGTCAACTGCTGGATAGGACGTAATGATTCGGTGATTCGTTCCCTCCATCTTATTGGAAGCAGGCAATCAGGTGGCGCAGAGCGCTTCTACTGTCGCCTAGTCAACGCCTTGCATGAAACTACAGGAACCATCCTGGCGGCCTTGCCACCCCAAAGCACACTAAGAGAGGCCCTAAGTCCCCAAGTTCCCCAAAAGCCAATCCCCATGAGAAATATCTGGGACCCTGGGGCCCGTTGGCAAATTAGGCAGTTGATTCAGCATTATCGGCCTGACATCGTGCAAACCTATATGGGTCGAGCCACGCGCTTGACTCGCATTCCAGGCAAACACAGGCCAATCCATATTGCTCGCCTGGGTGACTATTACAACCTCAAAGGCTATCGCCACGCCCACGCTTGGGTTGGCAACACCCGTGGGATCTGTGAGTACTTAGTGCAACAGGGGCTACCTGCGGCGCGGATATTCTATATTGGTAACTTTGTCGACCCCCCTCTCCCAGCAAAGCCAGAGCTATTTCACCAGCTCAAAGCGCATCTAGCCATTCCGGAGGATGCCTGGGTGCTCCTTGCTGTCGGCCGACTTCATCCCGTGAAAGGTTTCGAAGATCTCCTAGCCGCCTTCGCCCGCCTGCCAACACACATTTCAGAACGGCCAGTACACTTACTCATCGTCGGCGATGGTCCCCTCAGGAAAGAACTTCAGGCAGAAGCTGCTAGGCTGGGTCTGGAGGGACAAATACATTGGTGTGGCTGGCAGCAGGATCCCAGCCTTTTCTATCAGTTGGCCAATATCTTCATCTGCCCTTCACGGCATGAGCCGTTAGGTAATGTGATCTTGGAAGCTTGGGCCCATGGTAAATCGGTTATCGCTACCGAGACCCAGGGAGCCAAGGAACTCATCACACCAACCGAAAACGGATGGCTCACCCCCAACGCCGATCCCAAAACCCTGGCCCAGGCGATTGCAGTCCTCCTCACTGACGAAACCTTACAGACCCAGTTAGGGAAAAACGGCCTTGCTACCCTACAGCATCATTATTCCCGGGGAACGATCGTCTCGGCCTACCTGAATCTCTATCGCCATTTGCTGGAAAGTTGACCGCAGAGGTCGTTGAGGCTTATCTACTACAATCCGGCTTTAGCCCAGCATTCCATCCTCCTGCAAACGTGCCAGCACTTCCCCTGGCTGCAACTGCACCAAACAACGATGAGCATTCTGCGGGGGACATTCAGGAAGGTAACAGGGACTGCAAGCCACCGGATGCGTAAGCACTCGCTGTTTTTGACCAAGGGCATGGCTGCGCCGCCAATCAGTAGGCCCAAACAAAGCATAAACAGGGATATCGGCAGCGGCAATAACATGCATAGGGGCCGAGTCCGTGGTCACGGCAAAACGGGCATGACGGGCCAACTCGGCGAGTTCCAAGAGGGAGAAGGCCTCGCTGGCGTCAATCCCGATGGTTTGAGAAAGGATTCGATTCAATTGAACATCCTCCTCCCCCCCTACCCAGACAACCGTTATCCCTTGCTGCTCCAGCACCGTTGCCAGGGTAACGAAATGGGCAGTGACCCATCGTTTGCTCTCCCAACGGGCGCTGGAACCCGCATGGATCAATACGATATCCTTTCTTAACAGATCTTTCTTCCCTAGCCAATCTCTCACTTTTCGGCATTGCTCGTCACTGGCCTCAAGATAAGCGCCGGCCTGCACTGGTGCCAAACCCGCCGTTTCCAATAACTTGTTTAGACGACTAAAGCTATGGACCTCGCCATTGACGATTCCCTTGTTAAGGGGGCAATGGGTGTAGGGAAAACCCGGTCCTAGGCCGTAGCGTTGGGTAGCCCCGGAGAGGGCTGTCATCATTTTGCTGCGATCGCTCCCCTGCAAATCAAAGACCACCTCAAAACTCTGGCTGCGTATCCATTGTAGAGGGGCAAAGAGGGACTGGAGACCTTTCCTCGGGAAGGGCTTTACCCCTAAATTGGGATGCTCTTTGAATAGGGACGCGAACTCTGGCGCAGTGAGCAGCCAAATCTCGGCCTCAGGATAACTCCGCACGATTTGTTTGATGTGGGGGGTCGCAATAACGATATCCCCTAAAGCCCCTAACTTGATAATCAAAACACGCTGCATCGAAGCCTCACATGGATGTTAGGCGACCCCCTAGCAAGGTCGCACAGTGAAACGGCGCGCTGAGCGCTAAATAACTCATTGTTCGTGCTAGCGCGTTTCGGCAAAATCGACCCCAGGCTAGGGTATGGGGTTGTTATCAGAAGATTCGCCATCGCGACCCGTAAGCAGCGAACTCAAAGCTAACAATTACTAGCAGTTATTGATTTGCTGGTTCAAAAAACGTTTGCTGTATTTTCCCATGGAAGACCGTCAACGCAGCAAAGAGCACCATCAAATAGACACTCACTAAGCTGGAAGCATAGGATGGCCCTAATTGGGCGGCAGTAAGAATGGCCGCACTGGCAGAGAGCAGAAGGCCGAGCTGTCGTCGGTCCTCGGCGATAGATTTTCGCCAATCACGCCATGCTCTGGTCAAGATAAGCAGCAACCATCCCGTTATAGCAACAAGGCCAAATAATCCGGTTTCATACCAGGCATCCACAAATAAATTATGGAAATGGCGGACCTGCCGACCCTCGCTAATAGTCAAAGCTTCCTCTGCGTAACGGGCATTGCCCATCCCCACCCCGGTCACTACCGATTCAGGCGGGTAGACAAAAGCTTGGCGCCAGAGAACTGTCCGCCCGCTACTGATCCGGTCTACAAGATCAGTCCAAGTTTCCTTTTCCTTCGCGGGGGGCTCCACATGGACGATGGTCATCATCCCGATTAAGGCTATGGCCGCCACCGTTCCCGGCAATAACAAGGTCTTCAGGCGCCATCCCACCACCAGCACCCCATAGAGCACCAGGGCGACCATCAACGCCAGTAAAGCCGCCCTGCCCTCGGAAAGCACGACATAAAATAATACACTCAGCAATAAAGCGCCTCCTAGGAAAAGGCGGTATTTCCTGTATTCTATCCACTGCAACCCATAAAGAAGAAAGGGCAACAAAAAGGGCAAATTATCTTCCTTGAGTTGCTGGGCAGGGACAAACTCAGCACTGGTCCACAACACATAGGCCAAATGCAAGTAAAGGACTCCTATCAACCCTATCCCCATCCCTGCAAGAGCCCGACAAAGGCGTTCGAAATTGTCTTGTCCTTGCTGCAAGGCCACCAGCGTAAACACAAAACTCATGGAGTAGACTAGAAATTTAAGCCATTTGTGCCACGCTCTTGCCACGTCCTCTGCCCCTGGAACGCTCATTAAAAAAGCCAATAGCAGGGCAACAAACAACCCTAAGAGGGGATGTTCTATGTTTTTTTTCTGGCCATACAGACTGATACTTCCCCAAAAAAAATAAAACACAATCAAAATACTGAACACCGCTCGGCCTAGTACCTGAGCGATAGGCAATACTGTGGGCAGCAACCACCCCCAAGAAAAAAAGGCACTTTGCAACCGTCTATGTAGAACCACCATGCAATACTCCGTTATTACGCAATTCAGCCGCCACATAGGCGGGGGTAATCGCCTTCATACCGGCCCGGCCCGGTGGAGGGAGGAAGCAACGGATATGCCGGGAATGATGTAACGGCGGTGAAGCGCCAAACAATCCCCATGCAGGCGTCCCTGCTGCAGCCGCCATATTCAATACTCCGGTATCATTGCCCACATAAACGGCGCACATTGCCAGCAAGGCCGCTGTTTCCTCCAGGGGCAGGGCGAGCGCCTCCCCTGTGGGGACCCCCCATTGTCTCATCTGGACGCTAATCCGCTGCCCCATGACCTGCTCCCCTACCCCACCTACGACGAAGACAGACCCTAAGGACTGACCTAAGTACTCCAACAATTGGATAAAATTGGCTTCGCCCCACTGTTTGTAGGGCTCACTGCTGCCAATGCCGAGGGCAATCCAAGGCTGCGGAAACCCTTGATAACGGCCAGCCACTGCCTGTTGAGCAACGGGATCAATCACCAATTGCGGTTCTTCCTCTACAGGGGGAATATGACTTCGCTCTAACAAGCGAGTCGCTAGCGCTATGGGGTGACCATGGGTTTGCTCTGGCGGTAACTTCACCGGATGATTCAGAAAGCACCTTTGCAGTCCTCGCCCATAGCCAATCCGCTCGGGGATACCCGCTAACCAGCAGGCGAGGGCATAGCGTGGACTCCCGTGCAATATCCAGGCTTGGCGAAAATGCTGCTGCCGCAAAAGCTTTGCTAATCGTCCTATACCCAACAAGCCGTCGTGTCGGCCTGGATTGCGCTCCAACCAGAGCACCTGCTGGATGGAAGGGTCCGCCTTCAGCAAACGATCCGCCTGGCTGCGGGGTTTGGTCAATACCGTAACACAGCCCTCCGACGAGGCCGCAGCAATGGCATGGAGGATTGGCAGGTGCCAAATCATATCACCAATACCTGGCAGAGGCTGAATGACTAGAATGCCCTTAGAAGAGAGAGAGCACGCACCCATTTATAGTCCCTTACAAAACTGTTGGTAACGAAATTGACGGCAAGCTCGCAAAAGCTCAGGGCTCAATCCCGCAGAGGGTGCTATAACACTGCAAGGTTTGCTCTAGCATGTGCTGCAAAGTATAGAGCTGCCGCCTCGGTACTAGCGGCGGCGCTTTGATAAACTGGGTGACACGCTCATATAAGCCCTTGGAATTCGCCAAAGAAACCCGCCCTTCCGGGAATAGATCCCCAAGGATTTCCCCCACGCCCCCGTGATCATAGCCCACTACGGGTACACCCAAACTCAGGGCTTCAAGCACCGTGCGACCAAAGGATTCTGGCTTTCTGGACAGTGACATTACCACATCGGAGATGGCATAGATTTCCCGTAAATCACTGCGGTGCCCAGTAAGAGTCACCATGCCCTGCAGCCCTTCACGGGCAATCTGTTGCCTGATTTCCTCCGCATAGCGTCGTCGGCGAGGGTCCTCGCCACCGATAATTAAGCCATGCACTGGATATTCTCTCTGTCGCAGTTGTCCCATAAGTTCGATAAAATCCCGGTGTCCTTTAAGGCGGGTCAAGCGGCCCGGCAAGGTGAGAATTTTCTTTCCTCGAAACTGAGGATAAGCGGCCTCCCAGTGGGCAAGCCATTCCCTGCCAGGTTGATATCCATAAGAATAAATTTCAGGATCGACGCCCCAGGGGATCACTTCCACCCGATCTAATGCCACTTCAGGATAATTTTCGAGTACATAATGGCGCGCGCTCTCGGACACGGCAATGACTTTTTCCCCCCACGTCATGATGCGACTGTAACGATTCACCGAATAAAGGCCATGCACAGTGGTGACAAAACGGGGCTGGTCCGGCCCTGGCATGCTCCGCCAAGCCAGCCAGGCTACCCAAGCGGGCACTCGGGAGTGGGCGTGGATGACATCCACTTGCTGCTGGAAGAGGAAACGCCGCAACCGGGGAACTAAGCTTAAAGTCCAAGGAGATTTAACGCCGATAGGCCAGCTGTAGTGCTCGCTTCCCCCTCGCCTGAGGGCTTCGACGAGACGCCCGCCTGCCGAGATGACCATAGAGCGATGCCCCCGCCGGGCCAACTCCGCCGCCACTTCTAGGGTTCCCTGCTCTACTCCCCCCGACTCCAAGGCGGGCAAAACCTGTAACACGGTCAGTGGTCGCTGAGCCATCGTTCTACCAATATCCGAGCACAACGGTTGGCTTCATTAAATTGCTGTCGAGGCGGAACAAGCGTTTGCCCCTGGCGCCAGGCGATAAAAGTGGTGACCACTCTCTTCTCCGCGAGACCATCCAACCCCCGCACCACCCGCCCCCAAGCTTTACAAGGCACATTGAGAACCCCCACTGCCGCTCCGGAGGTGAGAGCCTCATACACCATGGAAACGCTGTCCTCCGATACCCATACCCGCCCGGCAAGAGCCAACTGCTCCGCTACCCAGCCAGGAGGGGTCATTTGGCACGCAAACACCTTTAAATTGGGAAACTTTAAACTTTGAAGCGCTGTCAGCATAAATGTCGGCGTCCGTCGCGAAGTGCTCAGCACCCACTGACACTCTTTCTCCTGTTTCACAAGACTTTGCACTTGCCATAAAATGTTCTGAGGGTCCCAATTATAATGCCGCGAAGGTCCTCCCAAGAGGATGAGTCCCCGGGCTGGATCATGGACTCCCCCCGAAACGACCGGATTGAGCACCCCCCGGGTGAGCACAATATTGGCTGCGGCAGCTATCCCATCATGCTCCGGGACTAAACATAAATCGTACCAAGAGGAAGGCAGACTAGGCCGCATTAAGACTACCGCCCGCCCTCCGCGGGCGCGGCGCGCAGCCAGCAGCGGGGCATGGGTCCCATGACCTGCACCGACGATAATATGGGGAGCGGGGAGTTCCCTGGCACTGGGGAAAACACCCAACCCCCACCACCAAGCGGCACGTAGTCCAGAAGATACCCTTATCCGGTGGGCTTGCACAGGTACTTGGCGAGCTAGCGCCTCCAACAACCCGACACTTTGATTTTCATGTCCGGGTTTACCATCCGTCAGATACCAAGCAATCACAGGCCGCGCTGAATCTTGCATAGTTTACCGGCAGCAACCCTGCTTTGGGGACAATCCATGCACTTGATTTTATCCTTCTGCCAGGGAAACCTATTGGCTCCCTCTATTCACCTTCAATTTGGCGCAGAAATTCTGGAACTGCCAGGGAAGCCCGATGAATATCCACATTGTAATAGCGGGTCGAGAAGGTTTTAGCCGCTGCCTCCTGCTCTCGAAACCAGGCTACGGAGTCCCCCGCCAAAGTCGCACTCCACCAACCCGAAGGGTAGACGCACTGGGGGTAAGTTAAGGTCCGCACCTGGGGGAACCCCCCTTTCTTCATCTCGGCCCGCATCTTATTAAGGAGATTCAAATGAAGCAGGGGAGATTCACTTTGGTGAACGAGAACACCCCTGTCCCCCAATAACCGCCGACAATCAGAATAAAAAGGAGCTTGAAAAAGCCCCTCTGCAGGGCCAATCGGATCCGTGCTATCAATGATGATGACATCCACACTGTTTGCCGGTGCTTCGGCCACAAAGCGAATACCATCACCAAAGTGGAATTGGGCCCGCGGGTCATCATTACCTTCACACAGTTCTGGAAAATATTTTTCCGCCAAGCGGGTAACCCGTTCATCAATCTCCACCTGCCGGACTTCCTTGACCGTCTCATGCTTGAGCACTTCTCGCAAAGTCCCACAATCGCCCCCCCCAATGATCAGTACTCTCTGGGGATGAGGATGGGTAAACAGAGCTGAATGGGACATCATCTCATGATAGAAAAAATTATCCCGCTGCGAGAGCATAATGAAACCGTCGATAACCATGAGCCGGCCGAAAGCCTCGGTCTGATAAATTTCAATATGCTGATAGGGGGTCGTCTCTTCATGAAGTTTTTCCTTGATAGCAAGGGAAAAGGCTAGACCGCCCTCCTCGCAAATCTCGGTAAACCATGTTTTCGGATCCAACTGCATATTGCCTCTCCAACCGACGCTATAATTAGCGATTTGATACTTGATAAAAGATAAAATCCAGCGATAATAGCTGCCCCATATTACCCTGACAAGCACCCGTTTGCTGGGTGCGAACAGAGGCGCCCTTAGGACGCCCCGAAGGGTGAGCCCCAGGGAAGGAGGCCAACAAACCATAATCCCGAGAATCCTACTATCCCCTGAAATAAAAACGCCGCTATGTCAGCAAATTGGAGTATCCACCACGCTCAAGAACTCTATAATATTGCCCAATGGAGCGAAGGTTATTTCGATATCAACGCTCAGGGTCACCTCATGGTTCGCCCCGAAGGCCCGAATAGCTCGACCACAATAGACCTTTATCAGGTCGGTCAGGCGCTCCTGAAGGCAGGGCTATCTTTACCTGTTCTGGTGCGCTTTTCCGGGATCTTGCACCACCGTGCCAAGAGTTTGCGAGCTGCCTTTAGTGAGGCGATGACTGCTACCCGTTATCAAGGCTCCTTTAGCGCGGTCTACCCTATCAAAGTGAACCAACAGCGGCAGGTGGTCAAGGAAATCCTAGCGGCGGACCCGGAACACATGGGATTAGAAGCGGGCAGTAAACCCGAATTGTTGGCCGTCATGGCCTTATCTAGGCCTGGGGCCCCGCTCATTTGCAACGGCTATAAAGACCGGGAATATATCCGCCTGGCCTTGATGGGGCGGCAATTAGGGCTACGGATTTATCTGGTGGTCGAAAAACCCTCAGAGCTGGAACACATTATTGCTGAAGCCCGGGCTTTAAAGGTGAAACCTCTCCTAGGAGTGCGAGTTCGCCTCGCCTCTATAGGAAAAGGCAAATGGCAAAACACGGGAGGCGAGAAAGGGAAATTTGGCCTTTCCTCTGCACAGGTGCTTGCCATGCTCCAGCGACTCCGTCAGATGGACATGATCGATTGTCTGACCCTGCTGCATTTTCATATGGGCTCGCAGCTTCCCAATATTGCAGATATCCAACGGGGCATCCGGGAAGCGGGACGCTATTACGCCACCTTGCGCGAACTCGGTGTCCCCCTATGTAGTGTCGACGTGGGCGGGGGGCTAGGCGTGGATTACGATGGAACCCATACCCGCGGTTTCTGCTCCACTAACTACACCCTCTCGGAATATGCCTATAAAATCGTCCATGGGCTGTGGGAAATTTGTCAGACCCATCAACTCCCCCACCCGGAGATCATTACCGAAGCGGGGCGGGCCATGACAGCCCACCATGCGGTCCTTATCAGCAACATCATCGACACGCAACCGGCCCCTGGCAAAGGAGAACCACCTCCCCCCCTTGCCGATGATCCCCCTGTCATCCAAGGATTATGGCAGAGCTATCAAGGACTCACCCGACGCTCAGCTATTGAAGCCTATCACGATGCCAGCCAAGGTATCGCTGATGCGTTAGAAATGTTTAATTATGGAATTCTGAGTTTGGAACAGCGGGCCCAAGCTGAACAACTCTATTTTACCCTCTGCCGTCGGATTCGCTCCTTTCTCAACCCCCAAGTCCGGGCCCACCGGGAAATCTTGGACGAGTTAGAAGGAAAACTCACGGCCAAGGTTTTTTGCAACTTTTCCCTATTTCGCTCTATGCCTGACGCCTGGGCCATTAATCAGATTTTCCCTATCGTGCCCTTGCACCGCTTAGCCCAACCGCCCACCGAGCGGGTCTGGATCGAAGACCTCACCTGTGATTCTGATGGGCGTATTGATCTTTATGTGGATGGGGAAGGGATTGAAACTAGTCTGCCTCTGCACCCCTTCACTCCAGGTGAACCCTATCTATTAGGGTTTTTTTTGGTGGGCGCATACCAGGAAATCCTCGGCGATATTCATAATTTATTTGGCGCCACGGACTCAGTCCATGTAGAAGCAGATGG
Organism: Nitrosococcus wardiae; assembly: GCF_004421105.1. Taxonomy (NCBI): domain Bacteria; kingdom Pseudomonadati; phylum Pseudomonadota; class Gammaproteobacteria; order Chromatiales; family Chromatiaceae; genus Nitrosococcus; species Nitrosococcus wardiae. The sequence goes on along the minus strand of NZ_CP038033.1, from coordinate 1,498,233 downwards.
GCAAACAGGCTTCCGTTTGCTGCATCCCCTGAAAGGAGATACGGTAGAATCAGTCCTCCATCAAGTGCGCTTCGATGCCACAGAAATAAAGGAACATTTACATGCGAAACTCAACCAAGCCGCCCTTGATGATAGCCAGCGCCGCCTGTATCTTCAGGAGCTAGAAGCAGGGTTAAGCGGATACACCTACCTAGAAGACTAACAAGCCGTTTTAAAATGCCCTTTAGCGCCGATACAGGGTTACGGCGCGTTTTGGAATGCCCATGGATGAGTGCATACACTGCGCTTCTCAAGCGCACCTCGCCGGGTCTTAGCACAAAATTCCTATTTTTAAAATGGCTTCTCAGCTCCGTGCCTCCATTCACCAGGTGGCTCTACACTTTACCAACGAAACAGCACCCAACTGGGGATCAGCATGCCGGAATCGACGGGTCCTTCAAAGCGTTTATCAAAGTCCCCGTCACCATCCGCATCCACAAGATAATAGGGAGGACCAATTCTAGGAGTCACCTTGATCTGATAGAGTTTTCCATTGAGGCGATACTCTTCCACCAGGTCCTCCCCCTTTTGAATGATTCTAATTTCAGGCTCAATGACTTCGGACTGCTCAGGCAAGGAGGGCAAATCAGGGAGCGGCAAAAGATCTTCCGGCTCTTCTGTCAAAACCGGCGTAGAGACGAGTAGAAGCCATAAGAAATGTGTATAAATCAAAACCTTATTATAAGAAATAAGCATAGGCTGTTCTCTAAAATGTTGCTTACAGATCGAGCAGTCGCTCACGCTCTTCTGCCGAGGGCTCAAAGCCGCGACTCTCATAATAGCTAAAGATAGCATCCACGACCTCTTGAGGTTTGTCTAATACCTTAAACAAATCCAGATCATGGGAATCGATCATCCCTTCCTCTACTAGGTGTTTTTTAAACCAATCCATTAATCCCGCCCAAAAGGATGAGCTCACCAGGAGAATAGGGATACGTCGCGACTTACCGGTCTGCACTAAAGTTAGAATCTCTGCCAACTCATCCAGGGTTCCAAACCCTCCCGGCAGCACCACGTAGGCCGAAGCATATTTCACAAACATCACCTTACGGGAGAAAAAATGGCGGAAATTGACCGCCACATCCTGATATTCGTTAGCCACCTGCTCATGGGGCAGGCTAATATTGAGGCCTACGCTGGGAGATGCCCCCATGAAAGCCCCTTTATTGGCGGCCTCCATAAGACCAGGACCACCACCACTGATGACACTAAACCCCGCGTCAGATAGGGCCCGAGCAATCTCCTCAGTTAGCTGATAATAGGGATGCCCAGGGACCATACGCGCTGAACCAAAAATACTGACTGAAGGCTTGATAGTGGCTAAACGTTCAAATCCTTCCACGAATTCAGCCATGATTTGGAATACTTTCCATGACTCTCGAGTAAGCAAAGAGTCATTGACAGCCGTTCGTTCGGCAAAAGAACGTTTATGTTGTTTATCCATTCAAGTGTCCTGATCTCGGGGTATTAATCCTTGCTATTTTGATCAACCTTATTTAAAAGTAAACATGGCAAAAAATTCAGTTCTTATACTAATTGACGGCTCCTCCTATCTCTTTCGCGCTTTCCACGCGCTGCCTCCCTTAACCACGTCTAAGGGCCAACCTACAGGGGCAGTCTACGGGGTCATAAATATGCTGCGCAAGCTGCTCGATGCGTATCAGCCCCAATACGTAGCGGCCATTTTCGATGCCAAGGGTAAAACATTTCGCGATGAGCTGTTTGAACAGTACAAGGCCCATCGTCCCCCCATGCCTGAGGAACTTGCCTGCCAGATCCCCCCCCTCCACGATCTTATCCAGGCCCTCGGCTTACCTCTGCTCTGTGTGGAAGGGGTTGAAGCCGATGATGTCATCGGCACCTTAGCCCAACAAGCCTCCGATCAACACCTAGAGACCCTGATTTCTAGTGGCGATAAAGACTTGGCCCAGCTTGTCAACCACCAGGTGAGCCTGGTAAACAGTATGAACCGGTCCAAGCTGGATCCCGCCGGCGTGAAAGCTAAGTTTCATGTTTTCCCAGAACAAATTATCGACTACCTGGCACTGGTGGGTGATCCGGTAGACAATATCCCCGGTATCCCCGGAATAGGCCCCAAAACGGCCGCCAAACTGCTTGACCAGTACCACGATCTAGACCAAATCATGGCTCACGCCCAGGAAATCAAAGGCAAGGTGGGGGAAAATCTACGCCTCCATCTGGCCCAACTTCCCTTAGCAAGACAATTGGCCACTGTTCGCCGGGATCTCTCCCTAGAACTAGGTCCTAAAGACCTGCAACGCCAGCCGCCCGATATCCCTACGCTGCGGGAACTGTATAGCACCCTGGAATTCAAGACTTGGCTACGGGAACTCTTGGAAAAAGAGCAAGATCACGACCCACTCCCTAAAACCTCAACGGACTCCTCTCCCCTGTATGAGACGGTACTTTCCCAGGAACACTTCGAGCACTGGATAAAACGCTTGGAAACCGCTGAACTATTTGCCTTTGACCTGGAAACTAACCGCTTGGACTACATAGAAGCTGAAATTGTCGGCCTCTCTTTCGCTATCAAGCCAAAGGAGGCCGCTTATGTCCCCCTAGGTCATGACTATGACACCGCCCCCCCCCAGTTAGCCCGTGAACAGGTTTTAGCACGGCTCAAGCCCCTGCTACAAGATTCGAACCGGGGGAAAGTGGGACAAAACCTCAAATTCGATCGCAATGTGCTGGCCAATTATGGGATTGAGCTGGAGGGCATTCGCCACGACTCCATGTTGGAGTCTTATGTCCTTCATAGTACCGCTAGTCGTCACAATATGGATTCGTTGGCCCTCAAGTACCTCCAACGGAGCACCATTTCCTATGAAGAAGTGGCTGGCAAAGGGGCCAAGCAATTGGCCTTCAATCAGGTTCCCATTGACACGGCCACCTGCTATGCGGCGGAGGATGCCGATATCTGCCTCCAGCTTCACCACTACTTCTGGCCCCGTCTCCAACAGGAGGAACTTCTCTGCCGTCTCTACCAAGAGCTGGAAATTCCCCTTATCCCCGTACTTTCACGCATGGAGTGCAACGGAGTCCAGATAGACGTGGCCCAGCTTAAAGCCCATAGCGCGGAGCTCACAGCACGCCTAAAAAAAATTGAGCGAGAAGCCTTTGAGCTTGCCGGAGAACCGTTTAATCTCGCCTCGCCCAAGCAAATTCAGGTCATCCTCTACGATAAGCTGAAACTGCCGATTACCCGCAAAACCCCTACCGGACAACCCTCCACGGCAGAGACAGTATTACAAGAGCTGGCCCTTAATTATCCCCTTCCCCAATTGCTCCTCGAATATCGCACCTTAAGCAAACTTAAGTCCACCTATACGGATCGCCTGCCTTTGCAAGTCAACCCCCATACAGGACGCGTTCATACCTCCTACCATCAAGCGGTCACGGCCACCGGACGGCTCTCTTCTTCAGATCCCAACTTACAGAACATCCCCATCCGCAGTACTGAAGGCCGACGGATTCGCCAAGCCTTTATCGCCCCGCCAGGGTACTGCTTGCTGGCCGCCGACTACTCCCAGATTGAACTGCGCATTATGGCCCATCTTTCCGACGATGAAGGCCTGCTCGCTGCCTTCGAAGCGGGAGAAGACATCCACCAACGGACTGCCGCCGAAATTTTCCGTACTCCCCTGGAAGGGGTGACCCCAGAGCAGCGGCGCAGCGCCAAGGCCATCAATTTTGGTCTGATCTATGGGATGTCAGCCCATGGTCTTGCCCAGCAACTAGGAATCAGCCGCGGGGCCGCGCAACACTACATAGAGCGCTACTTTCACCGTTACCCCGGCGTTAAGGCCTATATGGATGCCATATGCCAGCAAGCCCGCCAAAAAGGGTATGTGGAAACCCTCTTCGGCCGGCGTCTTTATCTCCCTGAAATCCACTCCCGGCAAGCGCAACGTCGCAACCAAGCCGAGCGCATGGCCATTAATGCCCCCATGCAAGGCACGGCAGCAGATATTATCAAGCGGGCCATGCTTCGTGCGGATCAGTGGCTGCAAAAACAGGGGGGCAATGCCCGCATGATCATGCAGGTTCACGATGAACTGGTATTTGAAGTTGCCGAAGAGGAATTGGACCCTACTGCTGCAGCCATCCGGAAAAACATGGCCGGAGCCGCCCAACTCAAGGTGCCGCTCATTGTAGAGATGGGTAGCGGCACCAACTGGGACGAAGCCCATTAATAAAAAATCGCTGCTTGGAAATTTTGTTGAACTTTCTCTTCGGGGGTTGGTCTTTAACTAAGTGAGTGCACCATAAAAAGGTCGCACTCTCCCGCCCTCCTCCCTGGGCGGGATGATCCTTTGGTCCGGAGCCCCCTAAGCCGGACCAACGATTGCCCCGGTTTTCCCCTTGAACCGGGGCTTTTTTATGGCGGTGATCCATCCAATTCAAACCACCTATCTAACTGGGCCTGGATGGCCTCAACCCCGATCCGATTGTGGGCAGAAAATAGCTGCGCCCTTGCCGCGGGAAAAGCTTCCTGCAGATGCGCTGTTACTTTCTCCAAGGCCTGTTTTGCCGCCCCTCGCTTTAACTTATCGCTCTTCGTCAACAATATACAAACCGGCAAACCCCGGGCACGGCACCATTCCAACATCTGGAGATCAAAAGGCTGGAAGAGGCGCCGAATATCCATGACCAACACGATGCCACACAAAGACTGGCGCCACTCTAGATAATTACTTAGAGTCTGCCGCCATTGCCGTTTCACCGTCTCAGGCACCTTGGCATAGCCATAACCGGGGAGATCTACCAGACAGCGGCGGGCATCTAGCTGAAAAAAATTGATCATTTGAGTGCGCCCGGGGGTCTTGCTGGTTCTCGCCAATCCCCTAATATTGGTAATGGCATTGATAGCGCTTGATTTTCCTACATTGGAGCGTCCTGCAAAAGCCACCTCCATCCCCTTATCCGGAGGCAACTGGGATAAAGTGTAGGCACTCCCCTGATAACGGGCCTTATGGTAAAGAGGATTTATCGCCATTCTCCAGTTCAAAAAGCACTGCGCTCCAAAGGCATAGATATTGCCTTTAGGTCACTGCAACAGGCTAGAAAAATATTTCCAGGCAGTGTAGCATGCACACCAATTTTGAAGATGCTTTGGCGTGGTCATCTTTGCAAATATTACCAAGAACTGAGGATCTGTTAATGATATTGAAACGTTTCGCAGTTGCCGCTGCCTGTATCCTATTTGTCTCCTCTTCTGGCGCTGTCATGGTGACCGGCGATCCGGAAGCTGGCGCAACCACAGCCATGCCCTGCCAAAGCTGCCATGGCCTTGACGGCAACAGCCCCAGCCCCGAGTGGCCCAAACTTGCCGGCCAGCACGCAACTTATCTTAAAAAACAGTTACAGGATTATCGGTCTGGGGCTCGAGTAAACGCGATTATGTCATCGATGGCGGCCAGCCTTAGTGATGAAGATGTGGCTAATCTGGCTGCCTATTACTCTAGCCAAACCATTGCCGAAGGCGCTACCCCCGAGCAATATGTTGAGCTGGGAGAGAAAGTGTACCAGCAAGGCAACAAAGAAAGCGGCGTTCCCGCTTGCATGGCCTGCCACGGGCCGGCGGGTCAGGGTAACCCGGCAGCAAGTTGGCCGCGCCTTTCAGGGCAGCATGCCCAATATATAGCGACTCAACTCAAGAGCTACCGCAGTGGTGAACGTGCCAACGACCTGAACGAGATGATGCGAGGGGCGGCAAAGAAAATGACCGATGAAGAGATCACTGCGGTTTCCCACTACGTGTCAGGTTTACACGCAGCAGAGTAGCATCGGGCTTCTTTCACTGTGAGGGACTCTTAAAATATGTTGCGATTTGCCCACGGGTTGCTCCTATCACTTTCCCTACTGCTTATCTCTCCATGGGTGGCAGCGGCGGATTCGACTTTCACAGAGGGGGTGCACTATAAAACGGTGAACCCTCCCCTCCATCCCCTCCAACCGGGGAAGACAGAGGTGGTTGAGATGTTTTGGTATGGCTGCCCCCACTGTTACCGTTTTGAGCCCCTTCTGGAACAGTGGGCAGAAGCGCAACCGGAGCAGGTGGCCTTTATTCGGGTCCCTGCGGTATTTCGGGACTCATGGTTACTTCATGCCCAAGCCTTCTATACCGCCGAAGCATTGGGCGTGCTGGACAAAGTCCACCGCCCCTTATTCGATGCCCTCCATCTGGAAAAACGCCCGCTCAAAACCAAACAAGAAGTGGCAAATTTTTTTGCGACCCTCGGAGTTCCAAAAGAAGACTTCTTGCAGACCTTCGAATCTTTCGCCGTCCAGGGCAAGGTTCAACAAGCTGTCGTTATCACCAGGACCTCTGGAATTACCGGCGTTCCAGCGATGATTATCAATGGTAAATACCGCACCGATGCCAGCATGGCGGGCAGCTTTGAGGACATGCTTAAAGTCGTCGACTACCTCATCGCCCAAGGGGGTCCTTCAAGCCAGACTGCGGCTGCTAAATAGATGGCTTTCGTTGCACCCCCCGAACCGACCGACAGGAGCCAGAAAAATAGATAGGGGAGATACTCTAGATCTGGCTTTTAGCCGCAAATGCACGCGAATATAGGAGAATTAACAAGCAACGGTGGGTTCCGTTACATCTTCTACAGCCCGAGGTTTTGTCGTGGTGTAGGGTGGATAAGCGCAGCGCATCCACCAAATTTTTGAGCGGGAGTTTTGTAGGGTGCCTAAAGCTTAGCAATGCGCACCATTGAAATGGAAAGGGAAACCCCCAATCAAAAGATTCTAAGGGCTTCTTAGCTCACCGGAGCCAGAAGGACATTTCTGGCTCCCTTTGCACATCGCTTGGTGTTCACTGCCTATAGCAGGTATTCTATATAAGTGAAGGAGAGGTACCGAAGCGGTCACAACGGCACCGACTCGAAATCGGTTGGGGCTATTGCAGCCCACGCGGGTTCGAATCCCGCCCTCTCCGCCATATATTTATATTAACTTTTTGATTTTAAAATAATTATATTTCAAAAATATTTATCTACCCACGCCTGTACCCCATTTTTTTATAGTGCCTGTCTGGCAAGGAATGAAGAAAAAGCTAGCCCAGGGGTGGGTCAGCCTATTTTTACTGCCTACCCAATTAACTCTACCTCTGCCGCATTTAAAGATTTTTGGGCTATTTGCAAAACAGGGTTGGAATTTCCTAATCACCACCCCTGAACATCCTTCTATTTGTTGAGCATGCCTGGTTGGATTTCGTAACTCTTTAAAACATTCAACTGATGAATACTTGGTTGGATTCTGATTCCAGAGTGTATTTCTAATCCAGGTCACCGCTCTCCGCCTGCTTGAGGAGTGTCGGTATGTGAGGCCCATACTCCACCTTTTCACGCCCAGCACGAATACCAGTCCCGACCTTCCGAGCTTCTTTTGAATACAGCGTCTTTGCTCGGATGATGTGGTAGCTATAGCCTCTACCCAAACGGTTGCTCATCTTGATCAGCCCGTTCAGCCCTTCGGTATAGGCATTAATGATCGGGAATGGCGCATCCCAGTAAGCAAAAATGTCGTCGTGATGGTTATGGACTGTTTTGGCCAATCTCCTGAACGACTGTAGTCCCTGCATAGGCAAAGTGTTCTCCCAGGCTTCAAACGCATTCTGAGCCTTTTGTTTATCAGGCTCATCGTAAATCCCGAAGAAGCTTTCCTTGAAGTCGTAGGCGACAGCAAGCTCTGGAATAGCCTGGCGCACGACCTGCAACGCTTTTTGCTCTGTGGGTGTCAGATTTTCGGGGCGCTTCAGAGTCAGCCAGCGTATGGATTTTTTGACGTAAATTCGCTGCTCTTTACTCAATTGTGACTGATACTTTTTGCGCTCTTCCTCCAGCGCTTCAGAAGCCATTTTGACGACGTGAAACTTGTCGATGACCAGCTTGGCATTCGGGAGATACTGCGCAAAGGATCGCTTGAAGGGCCTCCACATATCAGTGCAGACCCACTCCACCTTATCTTTGTCCGGCAACTCCCTGAAGAACGGTTTCAAATGCTCCTGCGTTCTGTGCTCTAGCATATCGAACACGTTATTGGTCGCCAGGTTGGTAATGACACAGCGATAGCCACCGGCAAGATTTACCTCATCGATACCCATGATGACTGGGGTTTCATATCGAACGGTTTGGGCTAGCTCATCGATCAGGTCGTGCGCAATGTTCTTGACGGTGTTTACAGCCACACCAGTTTGTTCTGCCAAAGCACGGAACGTCATGCTCAGGCACTGTTGTCGGATTACGTCCACCAAGCGTTTGGTAGCGCGGCGCTTATCATCAAGAAAGCTCAGTTCAGGCATCGCCATCTTGCCGCAAGATTCGCAGCGAAAGCGGGGGCGCTGAATTTCAAGGCGCACCGGCTCCATATACAGCGGCGTATCCGAGAACTTGTTTTTGCGAGTGCCATGCTTGTGCATCGGGATATTGCAATCCCCGCAAACAGGAACCTCAACAGTTTCTGGTACGGCCACGATAATGAGCGCCTTGCTTTCTTTATACATATCCACCGGCTTAATGCCAGGTAGATTGAGCAGGTCAAGCATTGGCCTAATCCATATTCAAGTCGAGGTCTTTGCCTTCGCGCAATATGTCGTACACCACGTCTACCAGCGCGGTCATGCCCTGATGGTCGGATTTGAGCACCTGGGTTGCCAGTTTCTGGTGGCTTGACAGGGCACGGACAACAGCCTGTTGAACCGCGCCGGGCAAATTGCCTTTTAGTGCCTGTTCCCGTGTATTGCTCTCGACCTGAGCCATCACGACATCGTTTTCACCGGTGATTGACTTGATCTGATTGACGAAGGCAACCTGATCTTGAATTGGCGTCGCCTCACCAAAAAGGCTATTGAGTCGGTCTACGATCTCTTTTACGAACTTAGGCTTATCACCAACGCCACCGCCGCCACCGGGACCAACAGGCTGGAGCACTGGCGTCTCCCCATCTTCGTTTTCATCGTCAGGGCGTCCCTTTATATCAAAGCCGGTGAGAACAAGGCCGGTCAGATCGACTGTTTCCGGCGCTTCGTGAAGCAGGCGCTTTTGCAGCAACTTGGCGAAGGCGGCGAAGTTCTCTAACTCCGGGTCTCCAAAGTCGATCAGTTGGGCAACATAGGAATAGGTGCGGCAGAAACGCCCAAGATCAGACTTAAAACCGATGAGCGCCTTGATTTGCTCCGCGTATTCATCCTGGTGATGGTCAGCAGACTTCATTCCTGCCTCATCCCCTTTCGCGTGAGCTTTTTCAAAGACAGCCTCCCAGGTCGCCATGCCATCACGAAGCATTTTCATCTTGTCGTTATACAGAGTCGTGGCCCGGCTGGTGGCCGCATACAACTCCTTATGTTGTGGCGACTTGGCGTGAGTAATATCGCGAATGGTCTTGAATCTGGCGTCTTTGAATGCAGCCAGATCCTTTTCATCGTATAGGCCGTGTTCGTCCAGACGCTCCTTGATCTCATAAACCACATTGAGGTCTTGCACTTCGTCAATGTGTGCACCTTGATCATAGGTCTCAAAGGCCGTTCGCACATTGTCTGGATCATTCACAAAGTCGATGATAAAGACCTCATCCTTGCCGGGAGCGGTCCGGTTCAAGCGTGCGAAGGTTTGCACGATCTCCACATGATTGGCGATTTTCTTATCCACGTACATCGCCATCAGCTTGGGCTGGTCAAAACCCGTCTGGAATTTGTCGGCTACCAACATGACCCGGTATTCAGGGCGGTCAAAGGCAAATCTCAAATCCTGACCCTGCGCATCCGGGTTCATGCTTTGCTCGGTAAACTCCTCGTTTTCATCAACAAGAAAGATATCCTCTTTGAATGCACCATCGTCCTGGTGCATTACCTGTTTACCGGTCATCTTGCCGGAGAAGGCCACCAATGAATGAATAAACCCATATTCGCTATGCTGCTCGATATAACGGTCAAAGGCTTTTTTGTAGCGAATAGCGGCGGCACGAGAGCTTGTCACGACCATAGCCTTTGCCTTGCCATCCAACCGGTGTGCAACATTCTTGGTAAAGTGCTCAATAATGAATTGCACTTTCTGGGTCACGTTCGTTGGATGGAGTGCCATCCATTGCGCGAGGGCGCGTTTTGCCGCTTTGCCACTGACGCGTTTGCTGTCTTCAAGCTGCTTGGAAAGGTTAAAAGCCGTCTGGTAGGTAACGTAGCCTTTGAGAGCATCGAGGATGAATTTTTCCTCAATAGCCTGGCGCATGGTGTACTTATGAAAAGCAACCGGTGGATTGTCGTCGGATACAGGCTGATTCGGATCTTGCGGACGGCCAAACAGCATCAGCGTGGAGTGCTTCGGCGTGCCGGTGAACGCAAAATAGCTGATATTGGCGGGACGCGAACGCGACTTTTGCAGCTGTTCCAACAGCTCGTCCACCGTCATGGTAGACATTCTCCCCTGCCCACTCATGCCCAGGGCAGCTTGGAGTTTCGCCGCTGTAGAGCCCGTCTGTGAGTTATGGGCCTCATCAATGATGACCGCGAAGTTCTTACCCTTCAGATTCTTGTCCGTGATAATGGCTTCCATGGCATACGGGAAGGTCTGGATGGTAACGACGACAATCGGCGTCCCAGCTAACAGGGCGTCGGAGAGCTGTTTGCTCTTGGATTTGGAGGACTTATGCCGGTCAATGGCAGCAATCACCCCAAACTGGTGGTCAATCTGCTTTACGGCGTCCTGAAGCTGTCCATCAAGCACATTGCGATCGGTGACAATGATCACGTTGTTAAAGACCGCGTCGCCATTGTCCTCGCGCAGTTTTACCAGATCGTGGGCTGCCCATGATATGGTGCTGGTCTTGCCTGAACCGGCGCTATGGTCGGCCAGGTATGTCATGCCCGCACCATTTTTACGCGCATCGGCCAGCATCTCATTAACCGCTGTCCACTGGTGGAACCGAGGGAAAATCAGGGTTTCCTTCTTCGACCAGTTGCCCTGAATATCCACCACATCCTTTTTCTCGACATAGACAAAGCTGTGGAAAATTCGCAGCCAGGCATCAGGCTGGCAGACATCTTCCCAAAAATAGGCTACCGGGTATTCCTGCGTGCCATCAGGCTTGATTTCGCCGGGAGGGTTGCCGGCATGGACTGCGCCGTCTTCCTCCGTCCTGCCCTTATTGAATGGCAGGAAGAACGTATTTTCCCCTTCCAGCTTGGTCGCCATCATGATCTCTGAATCAGACATGGCAAAATGCACCACCGCGCCGCGCTTGAAGGTCAGCAATGGTTCCTTGCGCTTGGTCTTGGGGTCAAAAGGCAGGCGGTCATTTCGGTATTGGTCCATCGCCGCTTCTGCCGACTGGGTGAAGTCAGTTTTCAGTTCGACTGTCGCCATTGGCAGGCCATTGATGAACAGCACCAGATCAACGGCAAACTCGCGGGCGGGATGGTACTTGAGTTCCGGCACCACACGCAGAATGTTTGCTTTGTAGCGCTCAACCACCGCCTGGTTGCGTTTATCCTCGGGGGCGGTTTCTGTCATCTCGATCAGGCCGCAACCAGCAATCGAAAAGCCCTGACGCAACACATGCATGGTTCCCTGCTTTTCCAGCGCCTTATGCAGACGATCCATCAGCACTTCAAACGTCTTGGTTCCGTTGAGCCGTTCCAACTTGTCCCACTTATCTTGCTGGCCGCTGCCTTTAATCCAGCTTTCGAGGTCTTCCGGGTAGATTGCCCGTTCGGTGTCATAGTGTTGGGTGCCACCCACTTTCCAGCCCTGTTCGACCAAGCGATCTACGATGTACTGCTGGAAATGCTTTTCCTGGTGTGCTGACGGATCCATTTATTGCTCTCCTCGCAGATCAATTTGCCCGGTTACGGCGGCGGTGATAAGAGCGGCACGGCGCTCTTTGAGAAGCCTAATACTGCCTAGGACTTTAGTTTCAAGCTTCGCTTTCAGATTGATGAGCCTTCTGACATCCTGTTGTGCCTTGGGTGATGGCATCCGCACCTTCTCGTTGAGAAGGAGGTTGATGTTTAGTGGGCGGTTTCTTCCTGCTGACCCTCGGGAAGATTCATTTAGCAAAAAATCGCCGAAATTTGTCATCAAAAGAGCGAGCAAATATTCCGTTGGTACTGTTTTTCCCCTAATTACAGGGTAACGATGGGAGACAACGCATCCGTTTTCGTTACTAGACGCCATTGTCAAAGCGCCTTCCCAAGCAAATTGCCCACTAAGAATCAGATCACCTTCTTTCACATAGAAAAAGTCCGAATCGCCAATATTTTTACCTAGCGTGGGCGGCTTGTGAAACAAACCGCGCCCTCTATTGTAGAGTCCCAATGCAACGTATTCATCGCCGTCAATTATCTCTACAGGTCTCGAAATTATTTGTGTCAGATATCTTAAGCGAATAAGTTCACCATCCCCATACATTTGCTCGGCCATTGCAGTCGCAACAATCTTCTCCTTCAGAAGTTCGATGAACCGAGTTTTCTTCTGGATTAGAGTGTCAATGCGAGCGGTTTCGCGGTCGAGAAAGGCCGCAATAGTGACTTGTTCGTCGGGTGGCGGAACGGTGGTTTTCAGTTTTACCAAGGCTGACGCGTTGATCGCAGGATAACTTAATCCCTCGGAATGAGCCTCTATTGCTTGAATCACAAGCTCATTGAGGGTCATCCATTTGAGGAAGGAATAGTTTAGATTTCGCGCTCTAAGAACGGCGAAGCCGGTAGAAAAAACGCAATCGGAATATTGATCATTAACGGCAGCTACTGCTTTGAGATACGTTCTTACTGTCGAAACAACAACATCACCAGGAAGTGCCTTACGTCTAGCTCTGGACGGAGCATCGGCAAAACGCATGTTTGCGGCTTGCTTGATACCATCCGTATAGTCCACCGACGATATGTCAACATAACGAATAGGGGTGTCGCCATCGGTCGAATCTGAAAGCACATCATCATTGACCGAAGCTACACGGCAAATAGGTTTAACCTCCCAATGCTCCGGCACTTCCCCAATCCACTCAACGCCGGAATCCTTGTATGCCGGATACGCTTTATACTGACTCATTCGCTCGCAACCTCAGCCAATAGATCAGCAATTTCCCCCTCTACCTGCTTTAGCTCGGCATCAATGTCGTGCAGCTTGCGTGGTGTTTGGTATTGGTAGAAGAAGCGGTTGAAATTGATCTCGTAACCCACGCGGCCCAGGCGCTTGTCTTTGTCGTCGGTAAAGCTTTCGTCGATATAGGCATCGGGCACATGGGGCAAAACTTCACGGGCGAAGTAATCCCGAATATTCTCCAGGAAGGGGACGTTCTCGTAATCGGTCAAGTCTGTATCGGGAACCACATCTCCTTTAACGTCAGTTACCGGCTCGGCCTCCGGGTCTTTGTGGCCAAAGGCGCTGATCAGAGCATTGATAAAGGTCTTGTTGGCTTTTACCTTCAGCGACTTGGCATCTTCCGATTTAATGGTTGCCTTGGCGAAGGTTTCAGCCCAATTATAATCGACCGTTTCCCCAATCCGTGGCTTGATTGCTTCCAACCAGAAAGATTGATGGTCTGGTGACAACTTCGTCCACGCCGGTTCGAATGTCAGGCGATCCAGCCCTTCCTGGTCTAGTACGAGTTTCATCCGTAGCGGTCGAAGCACTTTGATACGGCGATACCCGAAAGTCCGGTAATCCAGCATTTTGGACAGTTCACCGCTCTCCGCTGCCGCGTAAATATCCAGAATCTGTCTGCGCTGATCATCGCCGACAATGCGGCGCTTGTTACCTTCATTGCGGATAGAAGTCCACAGGTCGGTGGCGTTGATCAACTGCACCTTGCCCTGGCGATCTTCCGGCTTCTTGTTGGAAAGAATCCACAGGTATGTGGCGATATTGGCACGAAAGAACAGATCCGTTGGCATAGCGACAATGGCTTCAACCAGGTCGTTTTCGAGCAACCAGCGGCGGATTTCAGACTCACCAGAACCCGCACCACCATTGAACAACGGCGAACCGGACAAGACGATAGCAGCCCGACCACCGCCATTTTTAGGCAGCTCCAGCTTGCTGGCCAGGTGCATCAGGAACAGCATAGAGCCGTCGCTGATCTTGGGCAGACCCGGCGCAAAACGGCCCAGCTCGCCCTGTTTATGCTCTTTCTCGACGGCGTCTTTATCCTTCTCCCACTTCTTGCCAAAAGGCGGATTGGATAGGCAGTAGTGAAAGCGTTCCCCGGAAAACTGGTCGTTTGACAGAGTGCTTCCCTGACGGATGTTCTTTGACAGATCACGGCCAGGGTCGGACTCCAAACGGCGAATAAGCATGCCGGCCACACAGACGGCATGGGTCTCCGGCTCTAACTCTTGGCCATGGGGAACCAGTACAGGTGGGACCTTGTACTGGTTTCCATATTCGGTGACATGATTCATGGCGTCGGTAAGGAATCCACCGGTCCCACACGTCGGATCATATAGGGTTCTGATCAATCCAGGGCTTGCTTCAAATAGCGAGTCATCTGGGTCAAGCAGGAGTGAGGTCGCTAAGTGAACGATGTCACGCGGGGTCATAAAATCCTCGGCCCCCTCATTAACCTCTGCACCAAAGCGGCGGATCAGGTGTTCATAGATGTTGCTCATTACCCGGTCCGGCACTACATCAGGGTGCAGATCGATCTTGGCGAAGTTCTGGCAAATCTTATAGAGAAGGCCAGCACGCTCCAGACGAATCACCGTGTTGCCGAACTCGAATTCTTCAAAGATTTTCCGAGCGTTATCAGAAAACAGAGCAATATAATCTTCGAGGTTGCGTCGGGTCTTGGTGCTACCCAGCGTGCCGAGGGAATACTCGGAGGTGTTGTAGAAAGGGAAGTCAGCCGTTGAACGAAGAATGGGATCAAGCTCTACGTCAGCATCTTTAAAGCTGTTGTAGGCTTCTCGTACTGCCTCACGGGTTGGCTCAAGCGCACACTCCAAACGACGCAACAGGGTGAACGGCAATATAACCTTACCAAAGTCTGTGTGCTTGAAATCACCCCAAAGGTCTTCCGCATTCTTCCAGATAAAATCAGCCTGTGAAGCTGCTGATCCTGCAAATTCGTTCATGTTGGCCTCCAACCTCATTTTGCACAAAACGGTACAATGAGTGAAGGAGAGCTGTCAACCAAGTTTTGCACAAAAGAGGTATTTCTCTACCAATCTGTCAAAAGCCACAATCCAACCTCAGATTGCAAATAGCCGATTTTTGTTTTATAGCAAATTTGAGTGATTTTTATGGGTGCAAAATATAATAATTGCTGCTAAAATTATATATTGTCATAGCTGCTAGAATTGGATGCCTTATAGATGAAAGAAGCTATAAAGAATGTTTTTAAATCGAAAGATTACAAGCCAAAAATAGAAATTAGTGGGCCTGGCGTCGTCCACGTAAAATCATCAGAAATTGTAAAGACACCGGAAGCCAAACGCCAAATTAAAATTTTAGGAAAATTAAAAAAAGAAGGATTATTAGATTAAAGTAACGGCTTTCATGCTTGCTGGGTTATTGCCTATAGTAGGCGGTTATGCGTTTTCAGCAATTTGGTCTTATACCCGCTATCATACTTCCCGTGAATCTGGCCACAAACTATATTTTAGAGCTGCTTTTTATGGACTTTTTCTTGTAATTTGCGCCTTTCTTATACATATTATTCTTTTTTTAAAATTCCATAACTACCGAGATTTCTTATCCTTTTTTAATGGGCAGTCAAACCTAAATGCTCCTATCTGGGGGCAAGAGGCCAAAATAGCCGTTCTAATTATTTCTGCTATGCTGGGACCAGCACTAGCGCAATTATTAAACTTTCCGCGAATACCGTATTTGTATAATTTTCAAATTCCCTTTTCTGGTATAAAGCCTTTTTTTAAGTGGGAACAACTATTATTAAAACTTGCTATAAAGCATAAGGATTTTGAAAAATTAATTTTGAGGTCCACCGAAAAAAGTCAACCACTTTTATTTACATTAAGTAGCGGCAAAGTCTTTGTAGGGTGGGCAGTATGGGCACCAAATCCTGTAGAAAAAAGATCAGCTGTAAGAATATTACCTATGCTGAGCGGGTACAGAGATCTTGATAACCATAAAATCCATTTCACAACAGATTATGAAGTAATACATAAAATTACTAATAAGGAATTACCACAGCTTAAGCATGTGGAGCTAGAAGATCTCGAAATTGTGCTGTCTTCAGACCAAATTGTTTCAAGCCACTTATTTGATCTTGAACTCTGGCAATATCTTACAAATGAACAACAGAAATCCAGTCGCTTAAAGCAATTCTATGCTAAATTTATCCCAGCTAAAAGCAAAAGCAAAGAACAGCACAAGTTCTTTTCTCCTTAACCCAGGACAGCATTATATCGACTTGCAAGGCCATCAACAAAGGTTTGTAGAGAAGGTTTCAAGCAAGTAACTCCTAACAAGTTTTCACCATATCTATTCTCACGCATAGTATCAGTAGTATCCCATAGCGTTTCCATAAATGGCATACCATCAAGATACCAACGGTGAACCCCGACGTATCTACTCAGGGCAATAGTTTTCTGAAACTGAGGAACTCTGCTAGGATTAACTGTTTTCCCATAAAGGGACGCCTGGTATTCTCCAGAACGTTCAAAGTAGACAAGCAGGCCAAGCTCCTGATTCAAATCGGAGAGAGCCTCGGTAAGATATGGGAAGAGTTCCATCGCAGTCTCAAAAAGCTCTTTCGCACTTGTACGAAGCTTTGGATAAACAGGCACAGCTGCTAAATAGACACTATGCTCTTCCATTTGCCCGTTAGGCCACTCTATGTTAATAGCAAGTTGCGGAGGAGAACTGGTTTCGTTGTCGGTTAAGCTCTGTTTACCAATATTCAAAGTAGAGCGGGCATATGGACCCAGTCGGTCATCATGAATATAGATACGGTCATAGTCGAGATTGTGAAGGACGATTTTATATGTCTTTTCCCCCGAGCTGATCTCATAAGGAGTCGAAATCTTATGAGATGTTCCATAACCAACCACCGTTACAGCATGTCCCCATTCTCCAGTCCGAAATGTCAGAATAATAGGAATACCGGATCTCAAATATATATCCATCAAAAGCAGAAATTCATTAGGACTGGATGATTCCTCTGCCACTAACAAATCTGGGGCAAATCCAAAGGCACGTAGAGCTTCACACATCTGCTCTATAGTTAAACCTGAGGATGGATATGGACGTCCCCGTGGAAGATAATGCCGCACTGCAGCCTCAGTAATCTCCCAAGAAGTTGGTGATCTTGCTCCTTCCCTGCGGGTCACGCGCTGAAGCGAAGACCAAATTGCAGTTGTTGCGCACGCCGCAACAGCTCTATCTTGCTGCTGAAAAGCAATGCCATGAACCGTCAATTCGAAACCTAAGAAATGTATGGTATAAGCTTGGCATGTGAGAAACTCCCTTTTTTTATCGCCTTCTCGGCACTTTAAATGCTTTAGCACCGTCCTACCAATAGGGGCAGATGGTAAAGGCCTTATAACTATATAACCACAATAGGATTGCTGAAGCTCTTCCGTAACTTTAGCTATGTAACCAGACGCAGCAGTACGCATTGCCTCATCAATTCGTTCCTCGTCCATGAGATCACTAAAGACGTGCACACGAGTTGTCCAGTTTGGCCGCGGAATCAGGCTCTTAGAATAGTAAAGACTAGCCTCTTCCATGAAGTGCCTATCAATATAATGGTATTCTACTACTAAAGACTTAGCCTTCAAGGAGGTTAAGTAATGTGACAAATATTGTACTTGGGGATTAGCTTCCCAGCTATGTTCATCTAAAAAACTGCTAGCCTTCTGGACAATGTCTATGAAAGTTTCTTTTAAAAACGGCTCACATTCAATCCAATTATTTGGGCGCTTGCCGAATTGGTTTTTAGCAAGCGTATTAGTGGACATAGTAGAATGCTGGCCTCTTTCTCTTTACTCTCATCCTACCGCAGCCTTAGTCTTACTTTTTTGTCGCTAATTTTAGTAACCGCTTCGAGGCGCTCTTTGACGTTTTGGCGCAATTGCTGGCCTTCCCGAAGCAGGGCTTCATAATTCGCTTGAGCACGTTCAACGCTGCTCATATACTTAAGCGTCTGCTTACCTTTTATTTCCATCTCCTTGATCTCCAAGGTATTTATATGATAATAGTCAAATGGGTCTTGCTTTGAGCCTCAAACTATACATATATATAGAGAACTTGACTAGAAAAAAAAAGCTCCCCTAATCTACTTTTTAGCTTACAGCTAATCATCTAGAAATAGCGGCAGAATTCGGGAGAATATAGCCCGCTTGAGAAAATTACCGCAGACTCCTTGTGCTTTAACTTGGTCCATTATCTTTGTTGTTTTATAGACAACGCTTATAGTTTAGGGGTATACTATAAATCAATACTTATAGTTTAACCTACCTAAAATTTAAGCAGATAAAATAACTTACTAAGTTGAACGCTTATTATCTTTGTGACACCGCACCCCTTCTCCCATCCACTTGGCCCTGAAAATGGTACGTGGGAAACAGAAAGCAAAGATACCAATTAATCGGGTAGAGGAGCTTGCTTCTTGTGGCTTAACCCATGAACAGATTGCGGCTGCCCTTGGGATTTCAGAAAGCACCCTATATAAGCATAAAACGCTTAATCCAGAGATTGCGGAGGCTATAAAAAGAGGCCAGGCTAAGGGATTAGCTCATGTGGCGAACGCATTATTTAATAAAGCGGTAAAAGGCAACGTTACAGCAATGATCTTCTATCTCAAAAACCGTGCCCCCACCCTGTGGAAAGACAAACCCGATATCTTGCCAGGTGAATCTATCCCTGATCCCGTCAAAATAGAATTTGTTCTTAAAGATGCTTCTCTCCCTCTTCATAAAGACTGAATCTCCCACCTCGTTATATTCTATAAATACCGTTACCTGCAGAAAACTACCTGAGAACAGCACTTTTTAGTGTATTTGCAGGTGCAGTTGCTTCGTTGTATAGCACTGAGATACAAAACTCATTACCAATCTGTTGGTCATGCCTAGATGAGGGTCTAGTCTAGGAAATGGCTAGCTTCTGGAGTTTAAAGTTACATAGGAGTAGCAATAGAGTAGTTGAGTAGGGTAAGTCAAAGAATTACTGCTCTCAGATCGTTTTCGCCATTATTTTTAATTCTCCAAGGCTGGCGGCCTTACCCCCAACAATCGAGGTTTGTATGGCCTCAGCATTTCTCACCAGTAGTTCTCCTATGTTCCTTGGGGCATTGAATATTAGATGCCCATTTCCTGAGGTGGGTAGGTGAATATTGAACTCCCTCACCAATTTGAGAATAGCCTCCGGTGCTATCTTCATTGCTCTTGCTCACTTCCCTTAAAAGCTCTACACTCTTCGGCTTGTATTCACGAAGTATCTGGGGCGTAAGTCCTCACTCATTATACTTTTGTTGGGGAATCGATTGTAATCCGGTCAGCATTGATACCCAGATAGATATCCCTATCCTCTAGGTGTGCAATTAGGGTGCGTGCCTCCATCAGACAGCCCCCTTATCATGCTCAAAGGGGGTCTTCATTTGCTCTTCCCCTCAAACTCCGGGCTTTGAAATTCTAAAACCCTAGAGCCCTCGTCTAGCGCGGATTCTGGTGGTTTGTGAGACTCTCGAGCTTCATTTCCTCTAGAATTTTGAAAATGGCTGTAATTCTTGCCTGACGGGGCCTTTAGAGTTCTAGACCTTTGAAAGCCTACGTACCGGATATAGGCATCATCAAAATCCGTTTTTAAATAGCCATTACGGTTTTTAGGGGATATCCATACCTGCTTAGCTTTAATCTTAAAAGGCTTAAGTAGCTTGGATAATAAGTTGCTTGTTATCGGCTTTCCTCGCCTCCACTCCCCCCAGGGGCGATCCTCCATTTCTATGAGTGCATCCACCAATTCATTAGAGAAAATTCGATCAATTTGCTTGTCTTCAAAAACCGAAAGAATATCCGCTAATAGCTGCAACTCCGCTGGTTGGTCACCGCTGCTAGTGTTTTGCTGTCCGGCTATCTGGCGCATTACTTTCGGCCAATCACCCCCTGCACAATCGGCTATAGCAAACAGCGTTTCCCATACCTCCTCGCGCCGGTTGCTCAGTTCATCGGGTATTAAGGGCTCTGCCTTGGCGATAGCCTCTTTATTATCTTCAACCCAGCGGACAATTCTTCGGCGTAGGGGTAGCAGTTCCTTACCAATCGTGCGCAGCCTTAACCGTTTCGTTTTCTCGGTCGGCAGCTTCCGCTTGAGCGTAATTTCAATAGAGCGATCAGCAATCGTGGTGGGCAGATTTCCTATCCCAGCAATGGCTTTGGCTCCCCAGGTAGAAAAAGCTCTGACTTGATGCTCATTATTAATGGAGACTGTCCTAAGAACACTACCGTTGGGCTTATAACCGTCATTGAGTATCCCCCTCAAATCCTCGTTTTCTTTTAAGAAGGAGTCCGCTTCATCAATCAGCAGAGTCGGGTGGTGCTCTTCGATAACTCTGAATATTGCCGATGGAGAAGCACTAGCGAACTTAAAACTCCGGTAGACAAGCGCCTCCAGCAAATCCAAAAGTGTGGATTTACCGCACTGGGGCTGTGGCGAGGAAATATGTAAATAAGGGGTAGCGTGCGCCGCGTTTATGAGGTAAGTGTGCACTGTCCAGGCAGCAAGAATGCTTGACGCCATTGGGGGGAGCACTAAATAGCCATTAAATACCGCTTTGACTTCATTCAGCAATCCATTGCCGTTGACGGGCTCTGGCCAAGGCTCCGGCTCATCAAAAGTAATCTCCCTTCCCAAATGGGGGCCTTCCTCTTTGCCGCCTAGCTCTCGGCGTACCCGCTCCACTTCCTTGTCTAAGGCAACCACACGAACGCTAAAACGCTGCGCCTCAACCTCCCGTACCTGCTCATATTCCAATGGCTTTAACGCCGCCAGCCTCGTAACTGCTTGTTCTAAAATCTCCGTCCCATCGGTTACTCTAGAATTATTAGAGAAGGAAGTACTTTCCGGTAATTGCCGCTTTACCTCTTCCAATCCCTCAAGCTGGTGTAAGCCGTTAAAGTCGGTGGGTATGGCGTCCGCTTTATGAGAACACTTTCCTCCCTTGAGTTTTTTTGAACTACTTTGCATGCCGTGCCCCCTTGCTTTCCTTAATGGCATCCATCACTTTCGCCTGCCTTGGCAGCTACGTAGGCGCGAATCTCGCCCACTTTCCAGCGGGTGCAGCGGGCAGATAATCGAATCGGCTTTGGAAATAGGGGGTCACTTTTAGCACATCGCCATACCGTAGAGACTCCCCGTCCCAGATAGGCAGCAATGGTATTGATATCTGCTAGAGCCGAATCAGGAAGAGCATCGAATTGGAGCAAAGTTCTTTCATTCATCGTGAACTGTCTTTGTATTTTTTGAAACGAAAGGACAGTTCAGCAAAATAAAAATCCTGATGTTACTTGATAGGCTTATCCTCTCCTTTGCAGGCTTATCTTCCCTTTACCCTCCCTTGTTTCGGGTATCCCATAGCCTGGAGGCGCTTTTTAAGCGCATCCATAGTCAGAGTCTTAGGCTGACCGGACGATTGTTCCCATATCACACCTTTAGGACATATGTCGACCACACACTCCCCTATGTCAACCGTTTTACGCAATCGGTGCATCACGGTAGCGGCTGTTACCTTTTCTTCTTCACTTTCCATTTCTGAGATAAGATCTTCAAGTAGTAGACGCATGGGATCAGCCCGCTTAGCCTTGGTAAACGGTTCCCTTTTTTTAAGCTTGTTAGCTGGCGGCTGCTTATTTCTTTCCTCTAAAGCATGCACATCAGTAAGCAACACCAATACATCATCCGCTGCAAGGAAGGCTTTAAGAAAAGTATCCCGTCCTAAAGGGGGCGAGAGCTTCATTATTGGCCCATCTAATACCTTCTGCCCCTTTACTTTACGGACTACTAAAGGCCCTTCAGGATGGTAGGCCAGGTTTGGAAATAAGGTTTTTCCCCTGTCTAATATCTCAAAAAGGTGGCGCGGCGTAAGTCTAAGTAAGCCGTATATCTCTTCTTGGTATTCTTGGTGTAATGTATGCTCTTCTATGTGGTTAATGGGTCTAGGAGCCCCATAATTGGAGACTATGCCATCAAATAGGAAATAAGCCCGAAACTTAAAATTCAAAGCATGGAAGAGAATTTGCTTAACACCTTGTCCCCACCGTTCGGCTAGCTCAGGCACGGTTAAATAATCCGGTTTCAGCATATTGCACCCTTTCAAGCGTAAGGCGATCCCTCAGACAGTTAATCCATTAACTTATTGAAAGTAAATTATTTTCAAGCGGCAAAATTTAGGCAGGGGTTCTAATAGAGAGTAACAGTTTCTTAATTTTAATGGTTGTACCCATACCCCTCATCTTGTTCCAAAGAGGGAGGAAAACTTAGGCTTGTTGACGGATTGGCGTCACATCAACATTAAGTGGTTCCTGCTCACAATAGAGTGCCCAATCGGCCATCAGGCGGACTCGTTTCTCGAACAGATCTCCCCTCCGGTAGGCAGCCTCAACCGTATTGTTTAGAGCATGTGCTAACGCCATTTCGGCTACTTCTCGCGGATAAGCTGTCATTTCGGCGGCCCAATCGCGGAAGGTAGAGCGGAAACCATGGGCGGTTAAACCTTTGTGCTCCATACGACGCAACAGCATCAGAAAAGCCATATTAGAGAGCTTACCTTTACTCTGGCCAGGGAAGATGTACGCACCATTAAATTTTTCCATCTCCTCCAGAATTGCTATCGCCCGATTACTTAATGGCACACGGTGTTCCCTACCTACTTTCATGCGGCTGGCTGGAAGTGTCCACACTTTGGCAGCCAAATCAATTTCGTCCCAAGTGGCTCCGGTAACTTCTCCAGTGCGAGCAGCAGTTAGAATAGCAAACTCAAAGGCACGGGCAGCAATACCCTCTTGCTGGCGTAATGTTTGAATAAATAGGCCTATTTTCTTGTAAGGCAATGCTGCATGGTGTTTTACTTTTTGTACCTTAGACCGGGCTGGCAATAGCTTATTTAAATGCCCCCGCCACCGGGCCGGATTATCGCCGTGGCGATAGCCGCGAACGGTAGCCCAATCCAATACCGATTCAATACGGCCACGAAGCCTGCTCGCGGTTTCAGTCTTTTCCTGCCAAATCGGTTCAAGGCATTTCATTACTAAAGCTGTATCAACCTCAGCCACAGGAAGACGACCAAACACAGGGCTAGCATAGGTGGAAAGTGTGGATTTCCACTGCGCAGCATGTTTGGCATTCTTCCAGCTATAACGATGGGCCTTAAGGTAGGCAGCGGAACATTCATCAAAACTCATGGCTTTGGCGGCTTCAAGACGTTTAGCAACTGCTTTCTCACGTTTAATTTGGAGGGGATCAACCCCTTGCCTCAGAAATTGTCGGCAGCGGTGTGCTTCTTCGCGGGCCTCTGCTAACGATATAGTATGAATGGCTCCCAGCCCCATTTCACGGGATCTGCCGTTTAAAGTAAAACGGAAAATCCAGCTTTTGGAGCCTGATTTGCTCACTTGCAGCCACAGGCCGCCGCCGTCACCATAGTAACCCGGTTGGGTTTTCTTACTTACAGCCAGAGGGGTAAGCTTATTGATTGCTCTTGCCATGCTATCTCTACCCACGTCTTTACCCACATTATGGAATGCGATTTTAGCGCATTAAATGAGACGTTCCAAGAGAATAGCAAATCTCAAGCTATTAATTTATTTATACTTATTAGATAAGATAAAGTTTTATGAGATACAAATTAGACGGACGCCCTCTCCGCCATTATTTTATAATAAGTTATTGATTTATAAAATACAAATAACTTTCATCATGGTCTGGTCTTACAGCAGTGTGCAGTTTTCCACCTGCGAAATAATGGTCGTCTGCTCCCGATACCCACTCTCAGCACCTTGCCAGCTTTTCTCTTTCCCTGCGGAGATCCTCGAGCTTTTGTTCCAATCCCTCCTGGTTCAGCTTCTTCAAGTCATCCAGGAAATGTCGATGCTGCCTTCAGAAGCACGAAAACAAAAAGATAAACTTATAATGAGTCTTTCCCTCTACAACTCGTTAAAATAGGCTTCCCGCCAGTACCCACAGGGTTGCAGAATGCAAGGAGTTTGATGCATGACCAAGAAGCTGACTCTGAGCCAGCTATCGAGTTTGCTCTTCCGCGCCTGCGACGACCTGCGCGGCAATATGGATGCCTCAGAGTACAATGATAAAATTATTGAGTAAAAAAAGGGGTTTTGTGACAACAGTCCGAAGAGTTGGCCATGGGTTCCTCTCCTCCTAACGAGGAGGCGCTGATAAAACGCTTACGTGCCCGTGATGAAGAAGCTTTTGTCTGGGTGGTCCGCACTTATCAAGGCAAAATGCTCAGCTTAGCCCGCGCCATCGTCGGAGAGCCTTTTGCTGAGGAAATTGTCCAAGACACCTGGTTAGCAGTGATTCGAGGACTGCCTCATTTTGAAGGGCGTGCCCGCCTGGAGACTTGGATTCTACGCATCCTCAGCAATACTGCAAAAACACGCCTGCAGCGTGAGAGACGCCGCAGACACACCCACCTGGTATGGGAAGATAATCCCCCCTTTTCAGAAGGCCATCGTTTTCATGCCCGCGGCCATTGGTTATCCCCTCCCTGGCCTTGGCATGAGGAAACCCCCGAGGCGCTTCTTGCCAGCGAAGAACTTCAAAGATGCTTAACCAAAGCCGTTGCCGCGTTGCCGCCTGCGCAACGGGCTGTCCTCATCTTGCGCGATAGGGAAGGCATGGCGATGGAAGACATTTGTAATATTCTTGAAATCTCCGCCACTAATGGCAGGGTACTCCTTTATCGGGCGCGAGCACAGCTGCGTGCCGCCATTGAAAATTATGAAAGGGGGAAAGGATGTTAAGTTGTCGAGAAGTGACCGAACAAGCAAGCGACTATTTGGAAAGCACACTGCCCTGGCAGCAACGCCTGGGTATACGCTTGCATCTTTTTCTCTGCCGTCATTGCCGCCGTTATCTACGGCAACTCCGTGCAGTGACGATAGCTTTTAGGCAAATGCCTCGCCCTGAAATTCCAGAGGAAGTAATGGATAAACAAATCGACCGCCTGAGGGCCTATTTTTTACAACCAGAGGATGGCATCAAAAAAATGGATTAGCGGTTTTCCAAATCAGAGAGATTCATTCTATGACCGTTCAAGAGTAAAGCGCCTACTAAAAGAAGGATAGCCACGGGAATAAGCCATCCAAAAAAGGCCATCAAGGCCGCAGAGGCCTGAATGCCTAGCACGAGCAGTATAAGTGGACCACAGCAAGCTGAGCCCGCCAGAAGCGCCGGCAAAGCAGCCAAAATCCCTACCGTGGATTGTCCATAACAGACTTTAGGCTGGGTGAAGGCCAGATAGCTAAAAGCAATGTTGAAGCCAACCAGCAAAGAAAGCACCCCTGCCAAGAAAAGATTTAGGGGAGAAAATAAATAGGTCAAAAAGAACAGCTTTATCAAGGCAATGGCCTCAAAATAGAAAGGCGAGATAGATTTAAAAATCAGAGAAAAAGGCTGATCACTCCAGCGAATAACAAAATGATAAGGTGCAGTATTAAAACTGAGATCACCAATGGCAAAAAGATAAACTAAAAGATACAGTGTGCTAGAAAGTAAAAAAATACCCCTGGTTTGTTTTTTCTTGATGATTAATCGGACGGCTGATAAAGTTTTCGCCAACATGTTACTCATAGGTATCGGTTTTTGGATAGAACGCGACCCAGGCAAACCACATGGCGTCGAAAGCATTCACCTTTTCTAGGGGCAATTCCCTCGCTTCCCACTGCCTATCAGCATGGGTATAGTGACCTTTTTCATAAATAAACCGCTTTCCATCGGGATTTTTATAGAGATATCCCGTATCCAGGACCGGGTCATAAACGGCAGTATATTGCTTGTCGCCTAAACTCCCCTCCATGATTTTTTTTGCCCGTAAGGAATGCTTTTTAAAAGCAATTGCTCCTTCTCTTGTTCTTGCGCCCAGCACGACTGCCTTAGAATCAAAACGCCGGTCTCGATGCAGGACGGGGAAAAGGAGAGATGAGCCTTTGGCATAATAACCACTGAGAGGATGGTACGATCCATAGGGATCCCGATGATAATTTCGGATATAGCCGGTGTTTTCCGAAAGCACCGCTGTCTCAGGATACCTTTGCTTCCAGCGCCCCCAGGTGGTCCAGATCACGCTAAATTCTTCTAAGGATTTTCCTTTGAAAGGACCGCTGACTGCAGTGCCTAAAATTTGCGGCCAGTAGCTGTTGGTTGCCCGGTCATACATGAGGAGATTGCTGTTTACCAACCGACCGGAAACCCCAAACGTGGTCTCTCCCCGCTTAAAACCCATGGCCGTGCCGGTCAAAGGACAATAAGTCACACTCACCTTCTCGTGACCTAAGCGGTCATTGACAATCTCATGCCAGACCAGAATTTTCTGGGGATAAGCTTTGATGTCGTTATTCAATACTACCCCAAAGACAATATCCTCCGGTCTCAGGAACGATTCGGCGCTGCGCGCAGAAACAAACTGCGGTGTATCAATGGCCGGAATACCCTCTTTTCCAGGGCCTCCCGAAACCCCCTGTTGGGCATATTCATCCAGTGAATAAAAAAGCGGAACCACGTGCGGAGTGACCGGAAGGCGGATTTCTGTGCCCTGGTCACCATATTCCGCTTTAGAAAAGGGAGCAAAGAAACCAGAAAAAAAAGAATAGGCTACTGCTCACCAGACCGAGGGTCAGCCAGTGACTGAGGTGGAGCCATTTAATAGGTTGCATTGTCTTCTCACGATTGAAAAGATGACTTACTTATTTTGGACGCACCACAGAGAGAATTATTACAGTGGAGTTTAAAAATAGAGGTAAAAATAAAAGGCGCTAAAATCCAGAGGGAGAAGTTTTCTTAAGGGGTGACATTAATTTTGAAGGGAATCCCTCCTAGGCAAGAGGTTATTTCAAAAACGCTGTCACCCCCTGGTATCCTTGTTCATGGAGCATTTTGCCTGCTAATTGAACCATTTCAGGGTCCGTAGGCAAACCTAGACCCTCCACCCACCGATTCATGAGATTGAAAAAACCGCAGACCAAGGCCGCATGGCATAGGGCGGTCTCATCCCACCCTGCCTCGAGTACCGCATCCACTAACGTTGGGTCAACCTGGTCTGGAGTGTTGTTAAGTCATTGACAATAGCGCAACACCGGCTTGAGTCGCTCGGGTAGGCCGCTGTTTTCAATGTCATTTACACAGGCCTCCACTAAAGCTTTGTCGACACCAAAGCGGGAGGCGACCTCGGCGTGCGAAGCGCGGCAATAGTCGCAACCATTTAAACTTGAGACAAAGGCAGCAATGAACTCGCGTTCTCCTTCGCTAAAGGGCGATGGACCCCGCATGAGGGTTTCAGCAAACGCGTGGAGAGGGCGCGCTAATGCGGGATAAGCCTTGAAAACCTCTAATAAAGTGCCTTTGGGCAGCGAAGGTAAGTAGGACATAAGCCATCTCCAGCTTTGCAGCAGCCTTGTGGAGTGACACCGCAATCCGCATCACTCCTTCTTCTCTTTACTCTAGCACAGCATGGATCCCTCTACCCCTTATCAATAGGGTTTATGACGGTCTATGCTAAGTGATTGAATGACGCCCCTTGAGAAAAAAGTCCATGAAAGTAAGAAGACATGGGCTGTAACAAAGGGTGCTTCCATTAGTCCAGGTTAATCACCGTGTCTAAGAACGCAATGGTACCGGCGAATGAGAACACTGGCAGTCATCGGAGCGCTGGCACTCCTGGCGGCTATTCTTGCAGTAGGGGTTATTTTTTCAGGTTATTTCAATGTAGCCGCCACCGAACCGCATACTCCGCTTGGCCGTTGGCTCCTCAGTACCGCCATGGTGCAATCGGTGCGTTATCACGCTCAAGATATCGATGTTCCCTCGCTTGGAGAACCGGCCCAGATAGCAGAAGGGTTTCGCCATTAGCGGGAACATTGTGAAACCTGCCATGGGGCTCCGGGAGTGTCTCCAGGAGAAACCGGGGAGGGGCTCACACCGGAGCCACCTGAGCTTAGCGAAACTGTTTCCCGGTGGTCGGCCGAAGAACTGTTTTGGATTATTAATCATGGAATCCGCATGACGGGTATGCCCGCTTGGGGGGTCTCCTACCAAGATGAGGTGCTCTGGACATTGGTTGCCTTTGTCCAGACATTGCCGGAGATAACCCCCGCGGCGTATCAGAAAATGGCGGCTGCTGTGAAGCAGGAGCCCCATGAAAAAGCCCCGATTACTCTAACCGATCAACTAACCTTTAAGCCCCAGCGTATCACGATCCAGGAAGATGAAACGCTGGTCTGGAAGAATACCTCGACCTTGGTGCACACGGTGACGGCTGATCCGACACTCGCTATGGATCCCAAGGATGTCAAACTCCCTCAGCAGGCCAAGCCTTTTAACTCGGGTATTGCTATGCGCGTTTAAGTTGACACGACAAGGGGGAGAGGTTAGCTTTTTATCTATTGAATACCCAGTGAGCTAGGAGGAAGTGAAAATGCCCGCCCCTTACTCGAATGATTTACGTCAAAAACTGATCACCTGCTATGAGCAGGGGGAACTGAGCCAGGAGGCGGTGGCGAAACGGTTTTTGGTTTCGGTGAGGACCTTCAAGCGGTGGTGGAAGCGCTACCAGGAACGTGAGCGCATTGCTCCGGAGCCGATGGGGGGCTGGGTGGAGCCGAAGGTCGATGAAGCCGGAGGGGCTCAAATCCGGGCGTGGCTCAAGGCGCGGCCGGAGTTAACGCTGGTGCAGCTGTGTGAACGCTATGAGCGCCACTTTGGGGTATCGATGAGCCGAAGTGCTATGGACCGCGCGTTGAAGCGGCTGAACCTCACGCGAAAAAAAAGACGTTCTATGAGCCCACGCGCGAGAGCGAGCCGGTCCAACGACAGCGGGCCGCCCATCAAGAACGCCTCTGCGCGTATGCCCCCGAAGAGCTGATTTTTCTCGATGAAATGGGGGCGGTGTTAAACCTGACTTTAGAATACGGTTGGGCTCCCAAAGGTCAGCGGGCCTATGGGGAAAAACCCACTTCTCGGGGGCAACGCATTAGCACCCTCGGGGCGCTTTCCTCCCCGGGGCTGGTCACGGCCATGTGCTTTGAGGGCACTTTAAACGGGGCCGTCTTTCTCTATTTCTTAGAGCATTTCTTGTGCCCCCAACTCAAACCAGGCCAGTGTGTGATTTTGGATAATGCCGCCGCCCATCACGTCGAGGGGGTCGCTGAACTCATTGAGCAAACCGGTGCTGAACTCCTTTATTTACCTCCCTACTCCCCTGATCTTAACCCCATTGAAATGGCCTGGTCCCAGGTGAAACACCGGCTCCGAAAAGCCCAAGCGCGAACCAAAAAAGCCTTATATGAGGCCCTCGCTCAGGCCCTCCACACCCTTACGCCAGAGCAGGCCAAAGCCTATTTGGGGCATGTGGGCATCCGGGACTAACCTCATACGCAAAGGCGCGATGGGCTTCTTTATTCTCCAGACTAAAGTGTCGACCTAAACGGGAAATGCTGTAACATTCCTCCTGGCGGCACTTACCGGCATACCTTCACGGTGCCTGGCACTTACCGTTACTTCTGTATTCCCCACGAAGCCCAGGGGATGATGGGTGAGACCGTCCCATGGGAAAGCCAGTCGGTACTGGTGCATACCGTAACCGCAGTTCCAGCCAAAGCCGCTAGGGCAGAAGATGTCGCTTTGCCTAGGGGGGCCGAGCCTTTTAATTCGGGGCTTCTCGGCCCTGGAGAGACGTTCCAGCATACTTTCACGGTGAAGGGCACCTATCGGTACTTCTGTATTCCCCATGAAGCAGCCGGTATGGTCGGTGAAGTGATTATCCAATAAAAACCGATTGGTTCTTATTGAGAAGTTAAAGAGGACCCTCCATGAAATACGACGCGCTCATTATCGGTACCGGTCAAGGCGGGAATCCGCTCGCCGGCGCTTTGGCCAAGGCAGGCCGCAGGACGGCTATCATTGAGCGAGCCGAGGTCGGTGGCTCCTGCATCAATGATGGTTGTACCCCGACCAAAACGATGGTGGCCAGCGCCCGCGTGGCTCATCTGGTTGGCCGGGCTGGGGACTACGGCGTGCGAACTGGCTCGGTGAGTATGGACATGACAAAAGTCCGTGAGCGGAAACGCGCCCTTGTAGAGAGGTTCCGCAGCGGGAGCGAGAAAGGGCTCGAATCGACAAACCACCTGGACCTGATTCGCGGGGAAGCCGCGTTCGTTGATTCCAACACTGTCCGCGTTCAAAAGCCAAAGGGGGAAATAGAGCAGCTGAGCGCTGAGCTGATAGTCATCAACACGGGACTTCAGCCTGCCCTGCCCCCTATCGAGGGGTTGAAAGAAGTGCCGACGCTCGACAATGCCTCGATCATGGAACTGGACGAGGTCCCCGAACACTTGCTGGTCTTGGGTGGCGGATACGTGGGCTTGGAATTTGCCCAAATGTTCCGGCGTTTTGGCAGCGCTGTGACCCTGATGGATCGGGGTGAGCAACTGCTCAGCCAGGAGGATCCCGATATCGCTGAAGAAGTTGCCAATATCTTGCGTGACGAGGGCATTGAGATACTGCTTCAGAGCACTGCCCAGAAGGTCCAACAAAACGGGGATGGAATCATTCGAATGACGGTCGAGACGCCGGACGGCGAACGGACACTGGACGGCAGTCATCTGCTGGTGGCAGTCGGCCGGGTACCTAACACCCAGGCTCTCAACCTCCAAGCGGCGGGCATTGGCACGGATGACAGGGGATTCATCAAAGTTAATGAGCGCCTGGAGACCAATGTGCCCGGCATCTATGCCCTCGGCGATGTCAAAGGCGGTCCCGCGTTTACCCACGTCTCCTACCACGATTATCGGATTCTCCAAACGAACCTGCTCGAGGGCGGAGAGGCTTCCATCGCTGGACGGCCGGTGCTATATACCGTATTCATTGACCCCCAGCTCGGCCGGATGGGACTGACGGAACAGCAAGCCCGTCAGCAAGGCCGGAAGATTCGCGTGGCCAAGCTGCCCTTGAACCAGGTAGCACGCGCCTTGGAAACCGACCAGACCCGGGGCCTGATGAAGGCCATTGTGGATGCAGAATCTGAACAGATCCTGGGGTGTGCGATTTTCAGCCCGGAAGGAGGCGAAATTATGTCCATGATCCAGATTGCCATGAGGGGCCAGGTGCCCTACACCGCACTGCGCGATGGCATGTTCGCCCATCCCCTTTGGGCTGAAGCATTCAACTCCCTGTTCGCGGCGTTCGAAGAGTGACTATCCTAGCGACGAGAACAAGTCGCACCAAAGCAGTCTCCATGAAGGCTGCCAGCTCGCCGCACACGCATTAGCCGAGCAGGGTGTCATTCACAATAGGCGACGTCGTCAGTTATCCCCAGAGGCAGGAAAATTATGAATGAAGGGCAGCCGCTTTTACAGGGTCAGGTGGCCATCGTAACCGGGGCCAGTTCGGGCATTGGCAGGGCAGTGGCCAAGGCGCTGGCGGGTGCAGGAGCCAGCGTCGTGGTTAACCATCTCAGCGACTGGGAAGCGGCTCGGAAAGTGGTCAACGACATTCAGGCCGCTGGCCGTGGGGCAATCGCTATCGAGGCGGATGTCAGCCAGGAAGAGCCGGTCCAGTCGATGTTCCGGAAGACGATTGAGGCTTTCGGTACAGTCGATATCCTGGTGAACAATGCGGGCATTCAGCAGGATGCGCCTTTTGTCGAAATGACCTTCGAGCAGTGGAACAAAGTCCTTGCCGTTAACCTGACAGGGCAGTTCCTCTGTGCCCGTGAGGCAGCTCGTGAATTCATCCGCCGCGGCATTCGCTCCGAGGTCTCGTGCGCCGCCGGCAAGATCCTCTGCATTAGCTCGGTACACGAGGTCATCCCCTGGTCGGGGCACGTCAATTATGCCGCCTCCAAAGGTGGCCTCATGCAATTGATGAAAAGCATGGCCCAAGAGCTGGCGTCACATAAGATTCGGGTTAACAGCATCGCGCCCGGTGCCATCAAGACACCGATTAATCGCAAGGCTTGGGAAACCCCCGAAGCGGAAGCGCAACTTCTGGAAAAAATCCCCTACGGCCGGGTGGGCATTCCGGAGGACATCGCCAAAGCTGCCGTCTGGCTGGCCTCTGACGATTCGGACTATGTCCACGGGGCAACCTTGTTCGTCGATGGGGGCATGATGCTCTATCCCGGATTTACCGAGGGAGGATAAGAACAACCGTATCCACCACAAAGCGGTCGCAATGCACCACTATAAAAAGATCAGCGATTATTGGGCGTTCTGCACTCGTGCTTAAACTTCTCGAATTCCAACCCACAGGCGCCATAGTGGCTGCGGCGACAACTTCGTTGCCTAAAGAAGTGGGCGGCATCCGTAACTGGGACTATCGTTATACCTGGATTCGAGACTCCGCCCTCACCCTCGATGCGCGCCCTCACCCTCGATGCGCTATTTAATATGGGCCATCTGACGGAGCTGGAAGAATACCTCCACTGGCTGGAGAGAATTATCCGCGGTTCTCACTCTGAGTTACAGGTGCTCTATGGCCTGCGGGGTGAAGCGGAACTCAAGGAGCAGGAACTGCCCCACTGGGAAGGATATAAAGGTTCACGGCCAGTTCGAATCTCTGGGTAAAGCCTGCGTCATAAAAGGCCTGAAGATCGGCTTCCTCGGTCCATCCACGCTTCTCTAACAAAATTATAGATAAAACGTCTCAAAGCCTCCAGTCTCTCCTCCGGAATGGGTTGGTCCTCACGGATCGCTGCTATTACTTCAGGTGCAATATGGACCTGCCTAGCAAGAAAAGAATGCGCCGGCACACAGTAATGACAATCAAGATACGGAGGCAAACATGAATTGCGTGATCTGCAAGACTGGGCAGATCCGGACTGGCAGAACGACGGTCACCCTTCAGCGGGGGGAGACCACAGTGGTGATCAAAGAAGTGCCGGCCCAGGTCTGCGATAACCGCGGCGAATATTATTTATCGGAAGAGATGACGGAGCGGGTTCTGGTGCTGGCGGAGACTGCCGTCAGCCGGGGCGCTGAGGTGGAAATTCTACGCTGGGCAGCGTAAATCGAAAAAGAAATATCCCAGTGTGAAGGGAATATAAATCCCATAAAGATGAATGATCTGCCGGCCTATTTTCTTTGAAAAAACATGACCACGGTAACGAGTGCGGCCCACACAGCGGCTGAATGCTTAAGCAAAGCGGAAAACCTCTGCATATACAAAACCATAGAAGCCGAATGCCTATGAAATAGCCGCGTTTACTAAAGATCAATCAGCGCTCAGAGAGTTTCCATGCCACTCAATGTTTAGAGGTAAAGCCCTCAAGAAAAAAAGAATATCCTGATAAAAACTCTATAATGCAAGTTATAAAGAGATGTCTCCCTTAAACTAATCAGAGTTTGCCATGTTGAGAAGGGTAGTGAGTGTAGTGTGCTTCCTCTTGATTGCTCATACAACTGCTGCCATCGACAAGCAAGTCGTTTGCGTTAACTATAAAACCCCCCAGGGGTGGTCTTTAGGTCATAAAGTTAAAGCCGTCGTTGCCGAAGGGGCAGAACTGAATGATGCCACGATGAGTACTCGTTACAAGGGAGCTTCCACGTATGTCATTCTACTCTGGGACAAAGAGCCAGCGCGTATAATTGATATAGACCTCTGGGCCGCGCTAAGTGAACGAGGTTTAACGTTTCCGAATAAACTCAAAGGGAATGTCATTAAACTAAACTCCCCATTTTTAACGCACGAGGGTCAATTAGGAGAGGATCAACAGGGGAGAGCGTGGAAAGTTTCAACCAGTATGATTTGCGCTTAGGGAAAATCTTGCCAGCCCTTTTAAGGTGAGCTAGTTTGTTCGACTTAGCACAGATCACCTCCTTTCAGCGGTACCTTATCCAGTGGATTGAGATTGAGAATCGCGCCATAGCGTTTCTCGATCGTTGATAAGTGAGGCTCCTGTTTCACGTTGCACTCTCCCCAAGACCTCAATGACCGTGATTGCATCACAACACTCTTGCGCTTTTTCGATCTGGAGTCATCGACGGCAACTCCCCTCCTCTTGGGCTCGCACAATCGAACTCCCGGCCAGCCCACGATCGTGGGTGCAGCGGAGGAAGAGGCGTGCCGAAAGGAACCGCCTAAAATGGAGTTGAAGGGCAATGGAGCAGAAAATGGGGATAAGAGAGGGAATTTCAGCTTATAGTCTCTCAAATTTGATGCATCAAAAAAGGTGTCGTCATTGAGCTTCTCCGGGGTCACCCCCTCTCCCATCAGCTGCTCCGTCGGTTTATTCCGAAAAAAGTGCGGCGTCAGGTAGAGCCGGCGATTAGCAAACCCCAGACCATTGAGCGCCATCGCCTTGACCGCCTGCCCCACCGTGACTTGGCGTTGTTCGAAATCTTAAACCATCACCTCATCGAGCAACTCGCCAATCCCTAATTTATCAAACATCCCGGCTA
The DNA here is from genome assembly GCF_004421105.1 of Nitrosococcus wardiae. Classification (NCBI taxonomy): domain Bacteria; kingdom Pseudomonadati; phylum Pseudomonadota; class Gammaproteobacteria; order Chromatiales; family Chromatiaceae; genus Nitrosococcus; species Nitrosococcus wardiae. The sequence goes on along the minus strand of NZ_CP038033.1, from coordinate 1,463,588 downwards.
CCAAGCCCAGATGCTCTATCGTCTTAGTTTCACATTAGGCCAGGTTATTTAAACGGTAACGATACTAGAAACTAAGAATTGCACTTAAAGATAATAATATTTGATCATCGCTCTTATTATCGTTGAATACCTTATTTTCAGTCGCATGATCATATCTTATTTCTGGACGCATAGTTAAGCCAGGGGTGAGCTGATAGTTTAAGCCAAGCGCTATATCAATAAAATTCTCTTTCTTTCTATTTCCAATAACTCTGACGCCGTCTTGATCAGAAAACCACTCAGCGCGCAATCCTGCACTGAGATGGTTTGAGAATTGATAAAATAAATATTGATTAACTCCATACCAGTGAGCTGAATGGCCTGTTATTATCTTTTCTTCAAATCCTAAATCGTGTTGCAGCACATAATGAAGCCTGCTGGTGATATCATGCTCCATTACTATGCTATAGAGCGTCCGGTTATGATCGTTATCTAGATTGTTTGTTTTCACATCTCCTGTAACAAAAGCAACAGATGCAGATGTTTTCTTATCATTTGTTGCATAAAAAATCTTCCCTGAATAATTGATGGGCTGTCTAAGAAAGGTATCCCAGCCCGTCGCAATGCTACCTATAGCCGTAAAATTTTCATTGAGTGGGTAAGAGAAGAGAATACCTGTTCGAGTAAAGGGTTCGCCATAGAGCATGGTGTAAGCGTGCGAGAGAAAAAAATTGTTTGTTGATGGCACGGACTCATAACCGATGATGGTGTAAAAATGCCCAATATTTACCGTAATGCCGTTACCTATGGGAGCGTAAATATCCGCATACCCTTGAGGAAATACCAGCTGATCATCAAGAACGTTGGTATCAAAATTAATTGTGGAGGTAAAGTGGGCGTCATTTCCGTAAAGCAAATCAGCACGAAATCCAATATCCCAATTCTTTCCGCCTGTATCAGCTTTGTTTTCGATAAATCCGTATACTTGGTGTAGTTTAAATTGATTGGCGCCATCGTTGAAAGCGACGGGCGCATTCGAGTCGTTAGCCGGATTTTGTGGATTGCCCGTAAAACCGATTTCTACCCAACCTCCAAAGTTGGCGCCTAGTGCTCTCATAAACGCAGTTTCATTAATTTTGATCCCGGTTAAGCTATCGATGAGGCCCTTATCCTGCGCAAAGGCAGTAAACGCAATATAAAATGTGCCATATAAGATGAATAACCAACGATTGGCTTTTAGAAGGTAAGTGAGCACTACAACATCCTCATCTGACCTTTTTAAAACGTGACTTATTTATGATTGCATAAAAAACATTTTTAATATATGTTAAAAGTGCAATACGCTTTTGGCAACCCAGTCGTAAGCCGTTGTTTTTACTTTATGCTGATTAAAATCTAGCTTCCCGAGGGTGTAAAATTCTAGACGGCCTGTTGAAAAAGTCATTCCTCGATGAGCCGCATTCGGGATCGTTTTGGAGAGTCGATTTTTGCTAAGATCTTTGAGCGGCTTATCCCGTATTGGCAGGGGGAAGGGCAGCTACGAGGTCAACGCCTTTTGGCAGATGCCAGCCTAGTGGAAGCCGACGCGGCCCTAAACTTGCTAGTGGAACATGCGGAGGGTGATCCCCATGCATGGGCTATCAGCGTTGCTATCACCATTTTTATCAATGGCCAGCGAAATTGATCCAGTTTTGGCCAATAAAATTGGCCCACCTAAAACATAAAACAATAAGTATGGCAGCCTATTCGCGTTTTCTCATGACTTGGAACGTTACCCTCCCCATGCTGAGAGCGGGCTTGATTTAGACGGGCATGAGTCGCTCCAAAACCTGTTGATAAGATTGCCCCTGAGCGAAGAGGCCCTGTGCCAACTGCACCCACTGACTCAAGGCATCACGGGTGAGGGTATAGAGCTTCTGAGCGACGGTTTGCTGATTATCTTCAGCAAAGGCAAATCGTTCTGATTTTCTGCCACCCGCCGGGGTCCGCTGAAGCAACGACTGCGCTACGCCACTCAAGCGGAAGTGGCGTTTGAGCGCTTCCTCCTTACGTACCTGAGACGCTTCCAGGCCCACGGCTTGTTTGCAGAACTCATGAAAGATCTCCACCGGCCAGCGATCGCTCCAGACCCGAATCACCCGGCCTGCTTCCCAGTGCAGGGCATCGGTGAGTAGAAACCGAGGAGTATCACTGAGATCGGCTTGCTCATGAACAATGACCAGGCGTTTGCGCCCATAGCGCTTCAACCGCACCGTCTTGGTAAAGGCCCAGAACGCTTTTTCCTCACCGCTACGCCGCTTCACGTTGACGCGACGAAAGCTCTCGGGATGCTGCTGACGCAACTCGGCGGCGATCTCATCGACCCGCCGCCATTGCCCCTGCCATTGAATGAGCCGAGAGCTTTCCAGCTCCGAAACCCAATGCTTCCCCTGCTGTTCAATGAGCTGGATTAACGGTAACGAGAGCACCCCATTATCAAAGGCATAAGGTGCCTGCGGAAAATGGCCCTCGGCTTCGAGTTGGCGCACCATCTCCACAGCGATTTCGGTGCGTTTGCGATACGACAGACGGTTCTTCTGATAATGCAGCAAGTCGATAAATCGCTCTCGCGCCTGCTCCAGAGCGGTGTAGTCCTCTTGGGCCGTCATGTTCAAATAGCCTAACTCTTCGGCTTGAGAGTTGGGAAACTGAACCTCTAGCGCTAAACCATCGACCCTATCGGCATGGGCCACTACCGCCGTGACCAGCGTCGGGTAGGTACTCATCCGACCTTCGACGGGGTCATAAGCCCGCTTGGTGGCGTAAATCTCAGGTCCCCGGTCATGATGTACGTAGGTCCAATCCAGAACCATGACTTCCAAGCCCCGTCCTCGATGTTCGCCTGCGACCACCGCTCGATGGCGCGCCAGCAACCCCTCACTATCCCCGCCGGCTTCAAACACCGCCGCATGCATCGCTCGTCGGCTCACCCCTCCAGCCTTCGCCCAAACCTGCTGGGCATCAATCCCTTGCAGCGTCTTATTGGGACTGAGCAACAATCCCGTGATATAGCGACTCACATGCTCAAACCCGGCGTCCCGACAAAAGAACTCTCGGTAAGGCTCAAGACCCTCCTTTATTAGGCTGGGAACACCGACTAACGGTAGCCACATCTCTATGCATTTTCTTCAGTTGTTCTTCCCCCTATCATCCCTCTAAGCAGTTAACTTTCCAAGTCGTGTTTTCTTTCTCCAGCGAGAAGCAGAAGCAAGAGTACGAACCCCGCCACGAAGTAGACGATAATCATGCCCATGCCGACCCGCTGACTTCCCGAAAGATACGTCAGGCCGCCGACGAAAAGCGGGCCGAGGAATGCAGTCGCCTTTCCGGAGAGTGCATAGAACCCGAACATCTCTCGGCGTAGTGTCTCAGGTGATAGGGAGGCCATCAGAGCTCGACTGGCCGACTGGACGGGACCGACAAACAGCCCGAGGACCATTCCCAGTGCCCAGAACAGGAGGGTCGACTCCACCAGGAGAATGAACGTACCCGGCACGATTAATCCGACGAGTGACACCAAGATCGTGCGGCGGCTGCCCAGCCGATCGGTGATCCAGGCGAAGCTGGCCGCACCCAGGCCGGCCGTGACATTCAGGGCGATCCCGAAAAGCAGCACCTCCCGCGGCTCCATACCGAAGGTACCGGCAGCATAGACGCCGCCCATGGCGAAAAGCGTCGCCATACCGTCGCTGTAGATCAGCCTTGCGATAAGAAAATGGGCCACGGGGCGATAGTGACGGATATGGCGAAGCGTATCGCGCAATTGCCCCAGCCCGTCGCTGATGGCCTGCCGCGCCGGTTTGTTCTTCGACGGTGAATCGGGGGTGAACAGCAGTAGCGGGAGTGAGAACAACAGATACCAGCCGGCGGCCAGTAGAAAGGTGGCACGGACAGGCTCCGCCGATTCGGGATCGAGCGGCAGCCAGGCGCCTTCGCGGATCAGGAGAAACCAGGCGAGGGCCAGGCACAATAGGCCCCCGGCGTAACCGGCGCTCCAGCCCCAGCCGGACCAGCGGCCGAAGCGCTCGGTGGTGGTAAGTTGCGGAAGTAGTGCGTTGTAGAAAAGCAGTGCGATCTGCGAGCCCAGGGTGCCGATCCCCAGCAGGATCAGCGCGGGGATGACAAATTCGGGTGTAGGTCGTATGAACCACAGCAGCGCGGTGGCCGTTACCGAAAGCAAAGTGAACAGGGCGATCCACGGCTTATGGCGGCCGGCTTGGTCGGCTATCGCCCCGAGCAACGGTGCGGATACCGCCACCAGGACTCCGCTGATCCCAAGCGTCAACCCCCACAGGGTGGTTCCTTGTTGCTCGCTTTCGGCCACTTGGCGGGTGAAGTAGGCGGCGAAGATGAAGGTCTGAATAAGGGTGGCAAAGGCGTTGTTGCCCCAATCGTAGCTCGCCCAGGCCAGCAGTGCCCGCCGCGATGCGGGACCCTGTTTTTCCTGGTTGCCGTTGCGAGTAGGAAGCACTGTCTTTTTCCCATACTCCGTATCGATCGCCTTGTGATTACCCCTATCAAAGATAAAGATATCTGCTGAGAAATTCCTTGCCTTAAAGGCGATCGTCTCTGCTGGTGCTTTCGTGCTTAGTCAGTATAAAGTCAGCTTTGCTCACGCCCAAAGCCAAAGCAATTGGACTCGCGATATAAATCGAGGAATAAGTTCCCACAAAAACACCGATGATAAGGGCAATAGAAAAGCCGTGAATTGCTTCTCCCCCTAAGAAGTAAAAAGCCACCAAAACCATCAAGGTGGTCACACCTGTCATCACCGTGCGGGATAAAGTTTCATTCAGGGAGATATTCATCACTTCCAGAGTCGTTGCCTTACGTAATTTACGGAAGTTTTCCCGGATACGATCGGAAATAACAATGGTGTCATTGAGGGAATAACCTATCACCGCAAGCACGGCCGCCAACACAGTCAGGTTGAACTCAAACCAGAACACTGAGAATACACCAAGCGTTATCAGCACATCATGAATAAGCGCCGCCACCGCACCGATGGCAAACCGATATTCAAATCGAAGAGCCACATAGATGAGTATCCCGATGAGCGCATAAAACATGGCCAACCAACCATCCTCGGTGAGTTCCTCACCTACCTGCGGGCCCACAAATTCCACTCGGCGTAGGTTGACACGGCTATCATCTCCAGCCTGCAAAGCATTCAGCACTGCATTACTGATTTCGGCACTATTTTGACTCTCTCTCGGTGCGAGCCGAATCAGAACCTCCCGCATCGAACCAAAGTGCTGCACCATGGCCTCCCCATATCCGGCCTCAGCCAAAGTTCCACGTATCTCAGAAAGCTCTACGGGTTGTTTGTAACCTACTTCCAGCAGCACCCCCCCTGTGAAATCAAGACCAAAATTAAGACCACGAAAAATGATAAGAACCAAGGATAAGAGAACTAACCCTATCGATAATATTAACGCTAGACGCCGTTTACTCATAAAATCAATATGGGTCTTCTTTTTAAAGAGTTCCATGGCCTACCCCTCGGCCCGTTCGCCGGACCTGACGCCTTCCCTGAGCTAGATTAAATACCCGAGGGGTACCAACAACAGCAGTTAACATCAATGTAAGCGCCTCAGTAATAATCAGTAATAAAGTGTTAGGAAACTCCTGGAATGAGCTAACGGTATAAACGAGGGTACAAAAAATCCCCCAAACCCTTTACTTTTAAAAAGGGATAAGGGGGTTTGACAAATATACTCCAGCTTACTCGGAAAAACGAGATAAGTTGTAAAACATCGGTTGATCATGCCAGATAAGTTAAGCACCCATTTTTACACTTTTTATCGCCTATCCGCGGGAAAGGTAAGCAACCAAGGAGGCAAAATAGTCGGGAACGCCTCCGGCCGGCACCGGTCCTCTTAAAAAAGACAATTTTACTATTCCAGCTTAGCCGAGTGTGCCTTCTCTAATGCGCAACGGCCCCCTTTTTCTGCTCACCTTGAAGCGAAGACAAGCGCCTGGTAACCTTCAGAACCCTTAGCAGTGTTTACTAGGGTTTAAGATGCTTGACGATAACGCCACTTCACCGAGCTTCAAAAACTATTTGACTATCAGCGAGGCTGCCATGTTCCTGGGTGTTAGTATCGAAACGCTCCGTAACTGGGATCGCCAAAACAAGTTTAAGCCAGCTCGCCACCCGCTCAATGGTTATCGTCTCTATCGGCGTGAAGAACTGGAGGAACTGCTCCAGCAAGCAGCCAATGGTCTCATTGCAAAGAAAGCTGCGGAATAGATACCCGGACGGGCTATCAGTGTAGAGTGCCCATGAGCCAACCCGCCAAAGCCACGTTTTCCCTGTTAGCCGGTCTTCGCCGTAGCCGCATTGATCCGGCCGGGCAGCCTGCCATACCTTTTATCTATGCAGCGATTATCCTGTTGATGGGGGGCACTCTACTTGTCGATCTATACACCCTGCTTGGGATAGGCGTCTGGGCCATTTACTTCCTCCCTATCATCCTGTCATTCTGGCTCGGGCGTCCGATAGCGCCGCTGATTATCGCGCTCCTGGCGACGGCGTTGATGACCATTGACTTCTTAATAAGCCCGTCAAAGGAAGCTTTGTGGTGGGTTGCGTTCAGCCGTAGCTGCGGCTTTATCGCCATCTGGGCTGTGGCCATCGACCGCCATTTCTCCATCAAAGACTGGCTTGCTATCCAGCAGCATGAATGGCTTCAGTCTGGACAGGTGGGACTGAGTAAGGCGATAGGGGGGGAGCAGCGGCTGGAGCAGCTTGGAGAGAGCACGCTTAGATTTTTAGCCGAGTACCTCGGCGCCCATGTCGGGGCTTTTTTTGCCAAGGAGGGTGACATCTACCGCCGCATCGCTACCTTCGCCACCTATAGTAATCCCGCTGCGGACGGGGTACCCGAGGAGTTTGGGTTGGGCGACGGCCTACTTGGGCAAGCGGCCAAGGATGGCCGGCTGTTTCTTGTTCAAGAGGTACCCGATGGATACTTGAACGTGAAGTCTGCGCTCGGACAGGGCAAGCCGAGGCACCTCCTTATCGCTCCGATCGCTACGGATAAAACGGTAAATGGAGTGATCGAGCTAGGCTTTATCCACCCACTCAACACCTCCACTACTGAGCTTTTAGAAAAAGTAACGGAATCTATCAGTGTAGCTATCAAGTCGGCGCACTATCGCATTCACCTACAGAACCTGCTGAAGGAGAAACAGCAACAGACCAGCGAACTTCAGGCGCGGGATGAGGAACTTCGAGTCTTAAATGAGGAGCTCGAAGAGCAGAACCGAATGCTTAAGGAGTCCCAGACTCGACTTGAGCAGCAACAGGCTGAACTTGAGCAGCAACAGGCTGAACTTGAGCAGACGAATACCCAGCTCGAGGAACAGACCGAGCGCCTCGAGGCCCAGCGGGAGGATCTCGTGAAGGCGAAAGCGGCTGTGCAGGCGCAAGCACGGGAGCTTGAACAGGCGAGCCGGTACAAATCCGAATTCCTCGCCAACATGTCGCACGAGCTTCGCACCCCGCTCAACTCTTCCCTTATTCTCGCCAAGCTCCTCGCCGACAATCCCCAGGGAAACTTGTCGGACGAGCAGGTCAGATACGCCCAAACCATCCTGTCCGCCGGCAACGATCTTTTAGCCCTTATCAATGACATCCTTGATCTGGCGAAAGTCGAGGCCGGGCGCATTGAGGTGCGGCCGGAGCCGACTTCACTGGCAGAATTGATGGACAATCTCCGTCGCATCTTCGAACCAATTGCTGGGCACAAGGGGATTACCTTCTCCACACTTATCTCCTCCGAGTGTCGGGAGAGTATCTACATCGACCGACAGCGACTCGAACAAGTGCTTAAAAATCTCCTATCGAACGCGATGAAGTTTACCGACAAAGGTGAAGTAACACTCAGTGTGAGCGGGGTGCCGAACGGGCGCATATCTTTTGCTATCATTGATACTGGAAGCGGTATTCCCGAAGATCAACAGCAAGTGGTGTTCGAGGCATTTCGCCAAGCCGAAAGTACAGCTGACCGCAAGTACGGCGGCACGGGCCTAGGGCTATCGATCGCGCGGGAGCTGACACAGCTGCTCGGCGGCGATATCCACCTAATGAGCGAGCCAGGCCGGGGGAGTACGTTCACCGTCACGGTTCCTGAGAGCTACGACCCTGGCCTCGTACAGCGATGCACTCCTGTCGAGGAGGTATCCAACCCACAACCGCTGATCGAGCCCGCTTCTCCGGCGGACACAACGTCCCTTTTCCAGCAAAGACAGCCTGCCGCTCCTCCGGCTCCAACACACCCGCACGAGGACGATCGGGAGCGACTCACGGCTGATAGCCGCACCCTCCTGGTGGTGGAGGACGATGAGTCCTTTGCCCGTCTTCTCTACGATCTGGCACACGAACTCGACTTTCAATGCCTAATCGCCACCACCGCAGAAGAAGCACGGGTGATGGCAATGCAGTACTTGCCAAGCGCTGTAGTGCTCGACATCGGCCTCCCCGATCGCTCCGGGCTTTCGGTCCTCGACCAGCTCAAGCAGGATGCCCGCACCCGCCATATCCCGATACACGTGGTCTCCGCCAGCGATTACGCTCATACGGCCCTGTCGCTCGGCGCCGCTGGCTACATGCTCAAGCCCGTCAAGCGGGAGGAGCTGGTTCAGGCACTCAAACACATTGAGGCGCGGCTCACTCAGCGGATGCGGCAAGTCCTCATCGTGGAGGATAATCCCATCCAGCTTGACAGCTTACGAGAGCTACTCGGCTCGCATGTGGTTGAAACCACTGGGGCCAGGAGTGCGGCCGAATGCCTTGAGCGACTTAAGGAAGAGACATTTGACTGCATGGTGCTCGATCTATCCCTGCCCGATGCCTCGGGGTTCTCGCTGCTCGAAACACTTAGTTGTGAGGACGCCTACTCCTTCCCCCCGGTGATCGTATACACAGGCCGGGATCTCTCCGCTGGCGAGGAACAGCGACTCCGCCGGTACTCGCAGTCGATTATCATCAAGGGAGCAAAGTCTCCCGAGCGACTGCTCGATGAAGTGACCCTGTTCCTCCATCAAGTGGTAGCCGAGCTCCCGCCTGAGCAGCAGCGGATGCTTGATAGGGCCAGAAACCGGGATGCCGTGCTCGAAGACCGTCGCATCCTCATCGTCGAAGATGATGTGAGAAATGTGTTCGCCCTCACCAGCATCCTCGAACCCCGTGGCGCAATAGTGCAGATCGCCCGTAACGGCCGCGAAGCGCTTGAAATTCTTGAGAAGTCCCTCGGCGATTCCAGGCAGCCCATCGATCTTGTGCTCATGGATGTCATGATGCCCGAGATGGACGGCCTTACCGCCACCCGCGAGATTCGAAAGCACCCCGAATGGAAGAATCTTCCGATCATCATGCTGACCGCGAAGGCCATGAAGAATGATCAAGAAGATTGTTTCACGGCCGGTGCTAACGACTATATGGCAAAGCCCCTGGATGTCGAGAAGCTCCTCTCGCTTGTCCGCGTGTGGATGCCAAGGTGAGGAGAGCTTGGCCTGTGGACGACAAGACCACCGAGATTGAGCTTAGACTGCTGCTCGAAGCGCTTTTCCAGAAGTACTGTTATGACTTCCGGGGGTATTCGATGGCATCAATCAAACGCCGATTGTTCCAAGCCAGAGAGCATTTTGATTGCCGCACGTTCTCCCAGCTCCAGGACCGGGTACTCCACGACCCGGCGGTACTATCAAAGCTGCTGTCATTTCTTACCGTACGGGTGAGCGAGTTGTTCAGAAACCCGGCTTACTTTTTGGCGATACGGGAGAAGGTCATACCGTACTTACGAACTTATCCGTCAATTAAAGTGTGGGTGGCCGGCTGCGGCGCTGGCGAGGAGGTGTACTCGCTGGCCATTCTCTTTCGCGAGGAGGGACTTGAGAACCGCACGATGTTCTACGGGACGGACATCAGTCCGGAAGCGCTCGAGAAAGCCAAGGCCGGGGTGTACAAACTTGACCGGATCCCACTATTTACAGAGAACCACCGACAATCAGGGGGAAAATCATCCCTCTCCGACTACTACTCGGCAGCCTACCAGGCCGCCATCTTCGACAAGAACTTGCGCCGGCGAGTCGTCTTCTCCGACCACAGCCTGGCCACCGATGGGGTATTCGCTGAAGTGCAGTTCATCTCGTGCCGAAACGTCCTCATCTACTTTGACCGCGAACTGCAGGATCGGGCTGTGGGGCTGTTCAAAGACTCTCTTGCGAGGAAAGGTTTTTTAGGACTCGGCTTCAAGGAGAGCCTTCGGTTCAACCGGCACGCCGATACCTTCACCGAGTTTGCCCGCAGCGAGCGGATCTACCAAAAGCGAGGTGACCTGTGACCGCAACGCAAGCAGAGGCGATTGTCATCGGCGCATCGGCCGGAGCTCTGGAAGCTTTATCCATTCTTCTCCCGGCCTTACCCCAGGATTACCCCTTGCCGATTATGGTGGTGGTCCATCTTTCGCCCGACCGAGAGAGCATGCTCGCTGAACTTCTCCGAGCAAAGTGTTCACTGGACGCTCGCGAGGTTGAAGACAAGGAGCCTATTCAAGGCGGCACAATTTATTTCGCCCCCCCTGATTACCACCTACTGGTGGAGGTGGATAAACACCTGTCACTCTCAATTGAGGAACCGGTCCACCACTCACGACCGTCCATCGACGTGTTGTTCGAGACTGCCGCTGATGCCTACGGAGCAGCACTTATCGGCATCGTCCTGACCGGTGCCAGCAACGATGGATCTCAGGGGCTCAAAGCGGTGGTAAGTGCAGGCGGGACCGCGCTGATTCAGCGCCCGGATCTTGCGTACATCCCTACCATGCCGCAAGCTGCCCTTGATGCCTGTCCCGAGGCGCAAGTCATGAGCCTAGAGCAAATTACGGCATACCTGCAGGAGAGGAGTACCCCCTTATGATCATGACGCCGGCAAATCCCGTTTGTTTCTTGCTCGTCGATGATCGGGAGGAGAATCTCCTTGCGCTCGAGGCGCTCCTGCGCCGTGAGGGGCTGGTGTTACAAAAAGTCTGTTCCGGCCCGGATGCTCTCGAAGTACTCCTCAAGCACGAAGTGGCGCTTGCGTTCATCGATGTTCAGATGCCGGGGATGGACGGCTTCGAGTTGGCCGAGTTGATGCGAGGGGCCGAGCGGACCAGGCGGGTGCCCATTATCTTCCTCACAGCGGAAAACGCTGACCAACAGCGGCGGTTCCGTGGATATGAGGCTGGGGCCGTGGACTTTCTCCACAAGCCTCTTGAACCCGACATACTAAAGAGCAAAGCGGAGGTCTTCTTTGAACTTGCCTGTCAGCGACAGGAGGTGATCCGCCAGCGGGACGCGCTTCAGATCGTGAATGAAGAAAACGCTCGGCTTTTAAAGGAAAGCCGTCAGTATGCCCAAGCGCTCAAGGAGACGGTACGGCGAAAAGACGAATTCCTGGCCATCCTGTCTCATGAACTACGCAACCCCCTGGCCCCGATCCGTAACGCCGTGCAGATCCTCAACCGCCAGGGTTTGGATGACGCCACAGTGCAGGCAGCCCGGAATCTGATCGAGCGGCAATCGCAGCATATGGTGCGGCTTGTCGATGACCTACTGGATGCGAGCCGTATCGCCCGCGGAAAGCTCGAACTTCGTAGGGAGGTTGTGGCGCTGGCGGCGGTGGTGGAGCAGGCGGTTGAAATGGCCCAACCTCACATCAAATCCGCCGGGCACGACCTCACCCTATTGCTCCCGCCGCAGCCGCTCTTCCTCGACGCTGACCCGGCACGGCTGGCGCAGGTGATATCGAATTTGCTTCAAAATGCCTGCAAGTACACTGAGAAAGGAGGCCGCATTTGGCTGGCCGCCAAGCGGGCAGGGAGTGATGTGGTTGTCTCCGTTAAAGACACCGGTATCGGCATCTCGCCCGAACACCTGAGCCAACTGTTCGAGATGTTTTCGCAGATGGAATCTTCATTCCAGCGGTCGCAGGGGGGACTTGGCATCGGGCTGTCGCTGGTTAAAGGCTTAGTGGAGATGCATGGTGGGACAGTGGAGGCCAGGAGTGAAGGCTTTGGCAAAGGGAGCGAGTTTATCGTGCGGTTACCCGTTATACCGGTACCACAGGCGCCATTATCCGAGAGTGGGGACGATTCCAAAGCAGCGGCGGCCCACCGTATTCTCCTTGCGGACGATCACATGGGCTGTGCGGAGTCGCTTGCCTTGCTGCTGCGGCTACATGGTAACGAGGTCGAGATGGCGCACGACGGCTTTGAAGCAGTCGAAGCGGCAGAACGTTACCGGCCTAGCGTGGTGCTACTCGATATTGGGATGCCGAAGCTAAACGGCTACGAGGCCTGCCGCCGCATCCGGGAACAAGCATGGGGCAAGGACATGGTTATTGTGGCCATGACGGGGTGGGGGCAAGAGGAGGACCGCCGAAGATCAAAAGAAGCGGGATTCAACGGACACTTGCTCAAGCCGGTAGACTACGCTGCGCTGGAGGAATTCCTAGCCAGCACAGCTTGATGGGGCAAGGGTTTTCCAGATGCGAAATAAAGCAGAGAAAGAGAATTGAGGTGAGTTATCGGCGCTAGGATGCTACTTTAATCAGAAGAGAAACACCCTTAAGAAAGGCAAAGGTTTAATCATGTTTTACAATCTAGCCTGAATAAACAGGTAGAGAGGTCATAGACAGTGCTTCCCGTCTGGCTGGCACGCTTCCTAGTGCCATTGATGATTCTGGGACTGCCCTTATTAGGCGCTTGGCTGGCTGGCCAACCCTTAGCGCCTTATCTGGAATTTCCTCCCACTCCTGAAGTTTGGGACTCCAAGTCCTTTTCCTGGCCTCTATTTATGGCCACCGCCCTAGTGGTGGTTGGGGGAGTCGGTTTCCTTGTCCTCCGGGTGAACACCGCCAAGCCTCCCTCCCCTGGCAGGACGGCTTATCCCGTCGCCTTCCCCCGCTGGGGGTGGTGGGGCGTGGGAATCGTAACCATTGCCTGGATTCTGGCCTGGAGCCGCTTTTCCTGGTTTGCGCCTTTGCAACCCTATACTTTCACTCTGCTCTGGGTGGGTTATATCTGGGTGATCAATGGGCTCACCTTCTGGCGCACTGGTCATTGTCTGCTGGTGGACCGCCCCAAACAGTTATTGCTTCTATTTCCCTTAAGCGCCCTCTTTTGGTGGTTCTTTGAGTACCTCAATCTATTCGCTCAAAACTGGTACTACCTGGGGGGCAGCGAATCTACCGGCGGGATAAGAGATTTTCTGACCGCTTCCTTACCATTTTCGACGGTTCTGCCGGCGGTCCTCAGTACTCGGGATTTACTGGCGTCTTTTCCTCGCCTCAGTGCCGGGCTCGGGAATTACCATCAAGTGCCGGCTCCCTTTCCCCACTTACTTCCCTGGATGGCCTTACTGGCAGGCGGAGGGGGATTACTGGGTATTGGCCTTTGGCCGATGTATCTGTTTCCGGCGGTCTGGGTAGCGCCGGTGCTGTTAATCGTCGCCCTTCAGGCCCTGACCGGTAGCAACACCCTCTTTTCCTCCTTGAAGCAAGGGGATTGGCGACCCCTCTGGTTACCCGCCCTGGCCGGGCTGATCTGCGGGTTCTTTTGGGAGATGTGGAATGAGTACAGCTTCTCCCGGTGGGCGTACGCCATTCCCCAGGTGCATGGATTCTCTTTGTTTGAGATGCCATTATTAGGGTATGCAGGTTATCTGCCTTTCGGGCTGACCTGTGTGGCTACCCTCGATTTCTTTTTGCCGGCAAGATTTGATCTCCATCAATTCACGTGTCGTCAGATCCTCGAAGCGACCCCCAGGTGAAAAATGTGGTTTAAAAAAAACCGTAACGATTTTACTGATCAAGGTGTATTGATCACCGGCGGCTCGAGAGGGATCGGCTTTGCTACTGCGCAAGCCTTTTTGGAGAAAGGTGCCCGAGTGGCCCTCTGTTCTCTTAATACCGATCGCCTCTTTAAGGCCCAACAACAACTGCGTCAATGGGGGGAAGTGGAGGCGATACCTGCCGATATGCGGGATTTCCATCAGGTTCAGCAGTTTGTCAACCAAGCTCAGGTACGATTCGGTCGGATCGATATCCTGGTTAACAACGCAGGCTATGCCTGGAGTGGCGATTTTATCGAAGAGGCGATTGAAAGTATCGATAAAACCCTCGATGTGAACCTCAAGGGAGTGTTATATGCCACCCATGCCGTATTGCCTTTCATGGTAGAGCAAAAGCACGGTACGATTATCAATGTGTCCTCGGGAGCGGGGCTGTCTGGCTTTGCAGGGTTAGTCAGCTACTGCGCTTCTAAATTCGGGGTAGTGGGATTTACTGAAAGCCTCGCCCAGGAAGTCGACCTCCAAGGGATTCGGGTTTTCGGGATCTGTCCAGGGAGAGTAGCCACCGATATGCAGGAGGCCGTATCAGGCCAAAAAATCGGCCTACCTCCTGAAAAGGTTGGCCAAAAAATTCTGCAATTGGCGGGACACCATCCGCCGATTTCCACGGGGAAGTGTCTAGTGGTTTCTTCGTAGCGGATTACAGCGCCGAATAGTCACAAGGGTGCCCCCTATAAGGAGGACCCTTGTGCGCCGAGCTGATAATTTTATAATTATTCGGTAGGTTCCCTCTCTTCCATAGGTTCTAGGATAATCGCCCCGCCTACCATGGCCGCATTATATTCCTCCTTGCTCAGGATACCATTACGATCTTTATCGGCAATATCAAAATCCAGGCCTTCGACTAGGGCAGCCTCATCCCTACTGAGAGAGCCGTCCTGATCCATATCTACTTCAGAAAAATCAGGAGCTTCGGGGGCAATTTCAAGCTGTCCCATGGTTACAACCCCTGTCCCGAAGATAAGGATTGTAGCCACGACAAGGAGTAAGGTCTTTTTCATTCCTTTCCCTTTATTAGTTTATCTACTATTGGAGTTCGCGGCTAACGCTCGTGATCGTGGCTGATCGCCACATGGCCACGTCCTTGCGGCCTCACTCGCTGCGCTTTTCCTGCTTCGTCTAGGCCCATATTGTCGCGGGTAGTCCCGCTATCGTCCGGTTGATGTGCCCATCCACAGGCCTCAGTTCCCCTGCTCCCCAGGGTATTTCCAACTTGATCAATCACCCGAGCGGCGGCAATATCCCGGTCATGCTCGCTTCCACAGTGCTCACACGTCCAGGACCGCACACTCAGCGGCAGCTTTTCACCTATTACCCCGCAATCAGGGCAGACCCCCGTGGTACGCTGAAACCTCGGCACAATAGTGAGTGGCCTACCGTACCACTTCGCCTTGTAGGTCAGCTGCCGTCGTAGCTCGTGCCATCCGCAGTCCCCAACCGATCGGGCTAGCTTCCCGTTGGCCATGACGCCACGCACGTTTAAATCCTCGATCGCTATAGCTTGGTTCTCGCGCACGATCTCGGTACTCAATCCGTGCAGGAAATTCGCCCTCTTGTTGGCTATTCTTTGGTGGAGCCGAGCTACGCGGCTCTTTTGCTTGCGACGGTTGCAACTACCCTTTTTAGCCCTAGATAAATCTCTCTGAGCATGGGCCAACCGCCGTAAGCTCTGTTTCAAAAAGCGTTTCGGTTTCTCCTTCCTGCCATCACTCATTGCCACCAGAGTCGACACTCCCAAATCTAGCCCGATCGTTTTATCCGTCGCAGGCGGATTGATGACATCAATACAATCGCATTGGAGGGAGATAAACCACTGCCCGGCAGCATTCTTGCTCACGGTGGCGCTGTTTGGCATCACCAGAATATCCCGATAGGACCAGGCTACCCGCACGGGGCCGAGTTTTGGGAGGCGCAAGAACTCCCCAGGGAGAAACACTTTATCCCCGCGCCGCTTGTCGATCTGGAAAGTGCAGGACCGCATTGCCCCGCGTTTTTTAAACTTCGGGTAGCGAGCCTGCTTTTTAAAAAACTTCTGGAAGGCTTCGTCCTGGCTTTTCAGGATATAAGTGAGGGCCGTCGCACTGGCGGCCTTAAGGAAAGGTTGCGACGCCTTCAATAAGGTGAGTTCCCGCGACAGCGCGACGGCATACAGGGACTCGCCGTTTTCTTTGTATGCCTTGGTGCGCCGATCGAGCGCCCAGTTCCAGACATAACGGCAAGCATTGAACTCTTTTCCCAACTGCCTGCGCTGGGCAAGCGTCGGGTAAAATCGTAGTTTGTAGGCTTTCATCACTAACCTTATCAAGCGTCGCACCTACTACTATACGGAAAAGCGCCGCCGCAAACAACACTTAACTTAGCCCTCGCGCTCGATGCTCCGCACTCTCGCTGGGGGGTCGTCGCACTTCCTTGTGCTCCTTCCATGTATTAGGATTTTATTTAAGTGTATAGCTCACGCCAATGTACGTATCTAAATAACCATATTAGGATATTATGGTCCCCCCCGCGATATAGTGTTGCTAAAACTTACTTACGCTGATGTCCTGCCAGATTTATGGTGACAAATAATTTTTTATACCTTCCGCGAACCCTTTTTCATTAATTTAATAATTACATAACGAAAGGATAGATTAACTTACCATGCCCCAAAGACACCGCCATTTTCCAGAAAGCTATCGGAATGAAGAATTTCTCTCTAGCCGCGAGGCACGGTCACTTCGGATTCTCTCCGAGTACTTGGAACCCCAGCGCCGCTTCGCGCGCTACAAGGTGGATGATACGGTGGTGTTTATGGGCTCAGCGCGTACCGTCTCCCGCGCGCAGGCTGAAAAGGAGTTCAAGGCAGCCGAGGAAAATCAAGGTGACATTAACAAAGCGAAGCAGCAGCTTGAAATGTCGAAGTATTATGAGGCTGCCAGGGAGCTAGCCCGTCGCTTAACAGAATGGTCCAAGGGATTAAGCGATGAAGAGCGGCGCTTCGTGGTTTGCACTGGCGGTGGCCCAGGGATCATGGAAGCTGCCAATCGGGGAGCCTCTGAAGCGAAGGGGATCAATGTGGGGTTGACTATCTCCATCCCTATCGAGGAATTTGATAATCCCTATATCACCCGCGAACTCTCGTTCCACTTCCACTATTTTTTCATGCGCAAGTTTTGGTTTGCTTATTTAGCAAAAGCCGTTATCGTCTTTCCGGGCGGCTTTGGGACTCTTGACGAATTGTTTGAGCTTCTCACCCTGGTGCAAACGGGCAAAATCCGGAAACACCTTCCCATTGTCCTCTTTGGAAAGGCGTACTGGAATGAGACTATCAACTTCAACGCGCTAGTTCGGTACGGGAATATTGATCCCCAGGATCTTAACCTGCTCTATCAGACTGACTCCGTCGATGAAGCTTATACATTTCTCGTCAATCACCTCACCCGATACGCCATTGAGGAACGGGGAGCGATTCTTTGAAATGCCCTATAAAGTCATTATCCCAGCCCGCTATAATTCTAGCCGCTTGCCTGGTAAACCGCTGCTCGATCTGGCAGGAAAACCCATGCTGCTCCATGTCATCAAAAAAGCCCAAGAAAGTGGCGCGGAGGAAATTTTAGTAGCCACCGATGATAGGCGCATAGAGGCAATCGTCAAAGATTACGGTATCCAGGTCTGTATGACTTCAACCGCGCATAGCTCTGGCACTGAACGATTGGCCGAAGTGGTGGTTCAACAGGGTTACTCGGATCAGACCCTCATTGTTAATGTCCAGGGTGATGAACCCCTTTTACCTCCTTCCCTGATTGCCCAGGCAGCAAAAGATCTAGAAATTCACTCCCAGGCGGATGTGGCCACCTTAAGCGTAAATATCGCCAGCCGCAAGGAATTATTTAATCCCAACATTGTCAAAGTGGTTCGGGATGCGCAAGGCTATGCCCTTTATTTTAGCCGAGCCCCTATTCCCTGGGCTAGAGAAGATTTCGCCGCTGAAAACATGATCTGGCCTACTTCCTGGCCCTACTATCGCCATATCGGCCTTTACGCCTATCGGGCGGGTTTCTTGCGGCGCTATCCTCAACTCCCCACTTGCCCCTTGGAACAAGCTGAGCACTTAGAGCAATTGCGGGTCTTATACCATGGGGGCCGAATCCATGTGGCTGTTGCCAATAGGGTTCCCCCTCCAGGGGTGGATACGCGGGCTGATCTGGAACAAACTAGGCAACTTCTAGCCCAGGAAAACAATCTCACCAACGATTACATTTAAGGGAGTAAAAATTGCACGACCCCCAAGTCCAGAAATCCAGGAGTCAGCTGTCCAGAAGAACCTCGAACCCTAATTTCTAGGATCTGAGGCACCCAGCGGCGCGCCTTGCCGAACTGATCAGGCTGAATTACCCTATTGCAGGCTATCTCCTGAAGCACCAGTACCGGACCTTCCTCTAAAACTTCAACAATTTGGCAAGGAATTCCCTGATGCTGGACCTGATAGCCAATGAGGCGCCGCAGGGAGGTCATGGCGATAGAATCGGGGGACATTAACGCAACCTTCAGAGGTTAGATTTTGCATTGGGACAAAATCCAATTTTTTGTTTTTACAGTGGCATGAAATCATGGTTCTAAAAAAATGGCTCCAAAACAAACAGGCTCCTCTTAATCCCACTGAGGGCAAGATTGGGATTCTGTTTATTTGTATGGCTAACTTCTGCCGCTCTCCTATGGCCAAAGGCCTTTTCCAGCAGTTAGTGACACATCATCACCTTGACCATGCCATTTTCGTTGACGCTGCTGGCACCCATGGCCATTTTGCTGGTGAGCGTCCGGATCCACGGGCTCGAGCATGCTGTCGACAACGGGGTATTTGTATCGACCATTACCGTGCCCGACAGATCCAATATACGGACTTTATTCACTTTGATTACCTTGTCGCCATGGACCGCTCAAACTTGGCATTGTTACAAAAGCTGGCTCCAGCCAGTCAGATCGGAAAGATAAAGTTACTGCTTGATTTAGCACCCCACTTGGGAAAACAAGACGTCCCCGATCCCTATTATGGTCCTGCCACCGAGTTTGAAGAGGTCTTGGTACTTATTGAAGAGGCCGCTCATGGCCTCCTCAAAGAAGTTCGCCAGCGACGCTTAAATCTCTAACGCTGCTTATACCCATCCCCATACTACCTTTTTAATTCCCCCTCATCCTCACCTTCTCCCCAAGGGGAAGAGGGGGAAGAGGGGGTTAATTTCTGGGATTAAGTCAGTGTTTCAGGAAAGGAATATCTTCCCTATTCCCAAGAGGCGGCCCTTAACCGGAAGACTCCTTCCTCACCGAGTGAGGTAACATTGGTGTCTGTTCCTCCACTATGGAAATGGGTGCAGGCAATTTTGGCACTTCTGTGGCAACGACCGCCCGCTCATTCGCCGCCACAACCTTTCCCGGCCCAGAGGATATCGAGTCCTGGGAACCTCCACTTTGCCGCTCCTCCGAGGAGGCCTTTTTCCCACCGGAAGCGGCTGTCTCTGGAGGCAACTTCGAGGGGGTATCTTTCACCTCTGAAGAAAGCGCAGGTTTTTTTTCAGCATTTCCCGTTTCTTTCGGTTGCTTCACCGCAGACCCATCACTTCTACTCCCACTGCTGCTGTGACGGTGCCTGTTCGCTGCACTGGAGCGAGAACGACGCCCCCCCCGTCGCCCCCGGGTAGCCGTCCTCGGTGAAGTATTCCCCCCAACTTTTTGCTTATCCTGAGTTTCCTTGGCTTCTGGGACCGATTGAACGCTCTCGACCTCTAGAGAAGCCTCTTTCCCCTGGCTATTTTCCCTGCGATTTTGTTTCCGACCTGAACCGCGGCGTCCCCTACCATGGGATCTCCCACGGCGAGAAGCCACATGCTCCTGTTTATTCGACTCTCCATGAGCCGTTGCGGTCTCTTGGTTCGATACCTCAGAGGCTGCTGGTTCTTGGTCGCCCCCGACAAGCACTTTCCAGAAATGCCTTAAAAAGTTAGGCTGAGCTGCCGGCGCTGCTGATTGCAGTCCAGGCGGAGGAAGCGAAGGAGAAACCCCTTTAACCAAAGGTTCATCCGGAGCAATGCTAGGTGTGGCAAACACCAGATTTTTAGACTCCGGCTCATTCGCCATCTGGTAGCTTTGCATTTCAAGCCGTTTATCCGCTCGCCCCTCCTCTTTTCCTTTCTCCTTAATACGCTCAATTTTGAAAGCAGGGGTTTCCATATGGGGATTAGGCACTAAAAACAAATGCACCCCATATCGCCTTTCAATAGTAGCAAGATTAGATCGCTTCTCGTTGAGCAAGAAGGAGGCCACCGAAATGGGAAGTTGGACCACCATGCGAGCAGTCTTTTCCTTGGCTGCCCCTTCTTCGACAAGACGCAAGACTGATAGCCCTAGGGATTCTATCCCCCTCACATAACCCCGACCGCTACAACGCGGGCAAACCACTTGATGGGCTTCCCCCAGAGACGGTCGCAACCGTTGCCGTGACATCTCCAGAAGTCCAAATCTGGAAATGCGACCCACTTGTACCCGCGCCCGATCCTCACGCAAGCACTCCCGCAACCGATTCTCAACCGCCCGCTGGTTACGTAGTGGCGCCATATCAATAAAATCGATAACAATCAACCCCCCCAAATCACGCAACCTTAATTGGCGTGCTATCTCTTCAGCCGCTTCTAAGTTGGTTGAAAGAGCCGTCTCCTCAATATCCTCGCCCTTATTTGCCCGCGCTGAATTGATATCGATGGTGGTCAGGGCCTCAGTATAGTCGATGACGATTGCACCACCGGCAGGTAACTCAACCTCATGCTGGAATGCAGTCTCGATTTGGCTCTCAATTTGAAAACGGGTGAACAGGGAAACCTTATCTTGATAGAGCTTAAGCCTGTGCAACTCATGGGGCATCACTTGCCGCATGAAATCATAGGCTCGCTGGTAGACATCTGGAGTGTCAATCAGGATCTCGCCCACATCTAGGCGTAGGTAATCCCGTAATGCGCGAATAATGACATCACTTTCCTGATAGATAAGAAAAGGCGCTGACCGCTCTTCAGCGGCAACCCGGATAGCCTGCCAAAGATGAAGCAAATAATTGAAATCCCATTGCAATTCTTCCGTACTTTTACCCAGAGCAGCAGTCCGAGCAATGAGCCCCATGCCCTCAGGCACCTCAAGAGCACGCATTGCTTCTAAAAGCGCGCCCCGCTCTTCCCCTTCGATCCGACGTGATACCCCTCCAGCCCGAGGGTTGTTGGGCATCAATACAAGATATCGCCCCGCCAAACTCACAAATGTAGAAAGCGCGGCCCCTTTATTGCCCCGCTCTTCTTTTTCTACCTGGACGAGTAACTCTTGCCCTTCCTTGAGCACTTCTTGGACTTTGAGCCGCTCCCCAGGTTCTCCCTGATAGGGCTGAAAATAGCCGCGCGCCACCTCCTTGAGGGGTAAAAACCCCTGGCGATCAGCACCATAATCGACGAATACCGCCTCTAAACTTGGTTCAACCCGAGTAATTTTGCCCTTGTAAACATTGGCTTTTTTCTGTTCCCGAGTCGGATTTTCAATATCTAAATCTTGCAAGTGCTGGCCATCGACCATCGCCACTCGCAACTCTTCCGCATGAGTTGCATTAATCAGCATTCTTTTCATGAATCTCGTTCCTTAATTTCTACGCATGTTTACACCCACGGCTAAATTCTCTGCCTATTCAAGAAACCTGAGCACTTCAGACTCAATAAGCAGCAACAATCCGCAGGTGCCTGCGAGAGAAACGAGAGCGGCGCTTAAGACGCCATTTTTCTATGAGGTCTATGACTTTAAGCCCGGAAACCTCGAGAATAGGGTAGAGAAAAGTCGGGCGATCCCGCCTGCCGATAAAAGGTACCGGCGCCACTTGCCCACCTATCTAACCTCCTCCAATTGAGGTGAAAATGACAGTCTATACTCAGCACGCTTAACCGAACTGCCATTGCTCATCCCTTCTGCGGAAAAGCTCCGCATAACCACCTACTCGCATAATTTGCCTGCCAGAAACTTATCCTGCGGTACCTATCAATGTAATGTGAGTGAAGCACATCAATCTTTTTTTTAAGCATAATAATGATTTTCACTCCGCCAATAATCAACTCATTTAACTAAGCTTGTGTTCAGCAGGATCAGCCAAACTTTTTTCAGTTCCGGCACGGTTTATCATCATAATAACCTCAAGACTACTCGTTACTTCTCGCAAAACCTTGTTCTATCGCCGCAGCCTTGGCGCCATCCTGTGATGACCAGGATGGGCACGGCGCGGTCTGCAAAAATCCCTCACTATGTTCTATCGGATAGATAACTTACTATGTCTTATATGTCTTATATGAGGCCTACTGTCTAGCCATATTAGGCCCAAAATTTTGATCTCATTTCAATCCTACTAGTACCACTATGGAAATCCATTTCTTATCACTGGCGGGCAGTCACCCCCTCAGGTCATGCATAATTAGACAATTTTTTAAAAAAACAGTGCCTTCAAACAGGTACCTCCATTACTCACGCCATAGTCTTTGGGGTGATAAATCAACTCTTTGCAATATATCAGGCTGCCCCTTTAGCATCAAATACAAGAGAAAAACCCATAAGCTCAACGAGGTTTGCGCCATATCCTGTCCAGTTCCCTCAAACGGGCCAGCTTTTCGGCGATCTTGATCTCCAACCCCTGGGAAACTGGCTCATAGTAGCAAGGCTGCCCCATTTCCTCGGGAAAATAATGCTCGCCCGCCGCATAGGATTCAGGTTCGTCATGGGCATAACGATACCGGCTGCCATAGCCAAGCTCTTTCAAAAGCTTAGTGGGCGCGTTCCGCAAATGCAAAGGCACCTGGAGGGAACCGTAAGTCTTAGCGTCACGGCTGGCGGCATTCAAGGCCTTATAGGTGGCATTGCTTTTGGGAGCGCAGGAAAGAAATATCACTGCCTGGGCCAGGGCCAATTCTCCCTCGGGGCTACCGAGGCGTTCATAGGCCTCCCAAGCATCAAGGGCAAGGCGCAAAGCCCGAGGATCAGCATTGCCAATATCCTCGCTCGCGATTCGTATCAAGCGTCGAGCTAGATAACACGGGTCACATCCCCCATCCAGCATGCGGCAAAACCAATATAAGGCAGCATCTGGCGCAGAACCCCGTACTGCCTTATGGAATGCCGAAATTTGCTCATAAAAGACCTCCCCCCCCTTATCAAAGCGCCGAACTCCCCCCCTCAACACTTGCTTCAGCAGTTCCTCCGTGATGGTATTTTTCTCTGCCAGATCACTGGCAATTTCAAGCAAGTTGAGAGCCCGGCGGGCATCCCCATCTGCCACCTCCGCAAGCCGCTGGCATAGAGCCTCAGCCATTGTCAGCGAACGTCTCCCCAATCCCCGCTCTGGGTCTGCTAAGGCACGTTTGATCAGGGTGCAGATATCTCCCACCTGAAGGCATTTAAGAACATAAACTCGGCACCGGGATAAAAGCGCATTATTCAATTCAAAGGAGGGATTCTCCGTGGTCGCACCAATGAAAATAAAGGTGCCATTTTCCACATAGGGTAAAAAGGCATCCTGTTGGCTTTTGTTGAAACGGTGCACTTCATCCACAAATAGGACGGTCCCATACCCTTCCTCAGAGCGGACTCGTTGGACCTTATCCACCGCAGCCCGCACTTCTTTCACGCCGGCCAACACCGCAGAGAGACTGAGAAACTGGGCCTGGCAATAGTTGGCGATGAGACGGGCCAAGGTGGTTTTGCCAGTGCCGGGAGGTCCCCACAGCACCATGGAGTGGGGACGGCCCGTTTCAATCGCTTGGCGCAGAGGCGCCCCCTCCTTCAGGAGATGACTCTGGCCAACAAATTCATCCAATTTCTGGGGCCGCATACGATCGGCTAAAGGGCGGCCGGCAACTTCCACAGAAGGCAGGTTCTTGTTAGCACGCAGAGACATTACCCTAAGGGGAATCCCCTCCCATGACATCCACCCCTTCTGGCGGCGTAAAAACAAACAGGGAAGGGTCAAGGGATAGGTTGACCTCAACCTCAGAAAAGGTTAGTCGGGTGATCTGGCCAAAACTATCGTGCAGTTCCATCTGACGCAAAGTATTATTATCAAACCCCAGTAATAAACGTTCGAAAGTGGCCTCTTTATTACGAGGTAGCAATTCCACCCAAGCCAAATGATTATGGGAGGCAAGATTATTGATTCGGAAAGTCTCTTCCGGTAAACATTCACCAGAAAGCAGCAAAGCCGGGGTCTCTCCGAGGGCCAGCTTTTGGTTTTTGACAGTCACTTGTTCTAGGTCGGGATCATAGAACCAGATACGCTCACCATCTGCCACAATTGCTTGGGAGAAAGGTTCATGATAATCCCAGCGGAATTTACCAGGACGCTGAAGGAAAAACTTTCCCTCGCTCTCTTCCAAGGGCTCCTGATGCTCGTCTAGCAGAGTCTGATGGAATTCAGCACGTAAACTATGGACCTCTTCCAAGAATGCTGCCAAATGTGCTCCCGGCTCCTCTGCTCTCAGGGTAAGGGCCATGCTGCCTAAGACAATCCCCCAGAGCCCCCTTCGGAGCCATTGTCGCCTTCGACAGGAATTGTTAATAAACACTCGCTCTTCAACTCTCCGGTGGAGGGGGAGCCAAAACTTCTCGGCTCCCATTAGACTGCATGGGACCTACAACACCGCTTTGCTCCATGGCTTCGACCAGCCGTGCCGCGCGGTTATAACCAATTCGCAATCGCCGCTGAACCCCCGATACAGAGGCCCGCTGAGTCTCAGTGACTACCCGCACCGCCTGGTCATAAAGGGGATCATTCTCCGCCTCAACGCCACCGCCAGCTGAGTTAGCGCCATCTCCAAACTCATCCATCCCCTGGGTGATCTCTTCCAAATATTGGGGAATGCCCTGCTGCTTAAGGAACTCTACCACATTATGGACTTCGTGATCGTCCACGAACGCACCATGTATCCGTTCAGGCATAGCTGTCCCCGGGGGGAGGTAAAGCATATCCCCCTGCCCCAGAAGTTGCTCGGCGCCCATTTGATCCAAGATAGTCCTAGAATCCACTCGTGATGAAACCTGAAAGGCCATCCGGGCGGGAATATTGGCCTTAATGAGTCCCGTGATCACATCCACTGAAGGCCGTTGAGTAGCAAGGATTAAATGAATACCTGAGGCTCGGGCTTTTTGTGCCAAGCGGGCGATGAGTTCCTCCACTTTCTTCCCCACCACCATCATCATATCTGCCAGCTCATCTATAACGACCACGATTAAGGGTAAGGGTTCCAGTAGTAATGGCTCTTCCTCTGGAAGTGGTGAATGAAGGGGATCTTTCAGCGGTTGGCCTGCTTTAATGGCATCCCGCACTTTACGGTTAAACCCAGCCAAATTGCGAACCCCCAACGCAGCCATCAGCCGGTAGCGTCGCTCCATCTCTGCCACACACCAGCGCAGGGCGTGCCCTGCCTCATTCATATCGATGACGACAGGAGCCAACAGGTGGGGGATACCTTCATAAACCGATAACTCCAACATTTTAGGATCAATCAGAATGAGGCGAACCATCTGCGGAGTGGTCTTATACAACAGGCTCAAAATCATGGCGTTGATGGCCACTGATTTGCCTGCTCCAGTAGCTCCTGCTACTAGCAGGTGGGGCATCTTGGCAAGATCAGCGACCACCGGATCACCGCTGATATCCTTGCCCAGGGCCAAGGTCAACGAGGCCCGGCTTTCAAGATAGACGGCACTATGCAGCACCTCTGAAAGGTGCACAATTTCCCGGGTTTCGTTAGGAATCTCCAAACCGACCACCGGTTTGCCGGGAATAACCTCGACCACCCGAACGCTCAGCACGGACAGAGCCCGGGCCAGATCCTTCGCTAATCCAGAAATCCGACTGACTTTAACTCCAGGGGCAGGCTGCAGCTCGAAACGGGTAATGACAGGCCCCGGATTGACAGCCACTACTTGTACCTCAACCCCAAAGTCTTTCAGCTTCTCCTCCACTTGGCGGGATAAAATTTCAAGGATTTCCTTTGAATAGCTTCCCTGGGAGGAAGAGGGTTTATCCAAAAGTGAGAGGGGTGGAAGCTTTCCTTCTTCTGAAGGTTGAAACAAAGCCGGCTGCCATTTTTGTGGTTGCTGTGCTTGCCGTAGATTTGCGCCCCCTTGTGGCACTACCCCCATAGGTGGAGCCGCTTCCCTCGCTGGGGTTGTCTCTTCAGATAGAGCTATCTCCTCAGGGGGGGTTGCCTCTCTTGGTGGCGTGGTTTCCCTTGGTGGGATGGTTTCCCTTGGTGGGATGGTTTCCCTTGGTGGGATGGTTTCCCTTGGTGGGATGGTTTCCCTTGGTGGGATGGTTTCCCTTGGTGGGATGGTTTCCCTTGGTGGGGTGGTCTCCTTTGGTGGAATTGGTTCTCCAGGTAGGGTGGGCTCCAGTTCGCCAATGACCGGCTCAATACGAACTTTACTGCGTTGTTTCTCGGATTTGAGCTTGTCCCCCCTTGTACCACCGGGCATCACCTTCATTTTGAGTATCGGAAAAGAGCGGTTGGCAAACTGCCCACGAAGTGGTTGGCCCCAACCCCCTATACTCCGAGAGAGGTCCAAGGTATAACGACCGATAAAATCCATCAGCCATAACCAAGAAAGCCCCGTAAGTAAGGTCACACCGGTAAGAAACAAAGCTAATAACAACAGAGTCGTCCCTAAGGGGCCAAACATACCCAATAGACCGCGGCCTACCATCTCTCCTAGAACACCTCCCTCGGCTACCGGTAGAGTTCCCGGAGGCACGGGAAAATGCAGCGCAGCAAGGCCGCAGGTTGCTCCTAAGGCCACAATAAATCCAATCACCTTAAGTAGCCAAAATTGAATCGAACCCCCGTCCTGGTTTTTCCTGCCATGGACTAACAAAAAATAGCCACTGTAAGCCGCCATGAGAGGCAATAAATAGGCCGGATGGCCCAACAAATAGAGCAGAAGATCAGCAAGCCAGGCCCCAACCCTCCCTCCTTTGTTATGCACAACCTCAGTAGTGCCTGTATGGGACCACCCGGGATCGGTAGCGGTATAAGTCAACAGGGATAACAATAAATAGGCTGCCAACGCCAAGCACACGATGAATGCAGCTTCCTTAAGGCGATGACGGATATGAATACTAATCGGGGTACGCTTGGAACGTTTAGTGACGGTCGAAGCTTGAGCCATAATGTTTTTAATGTTGTTGCACTACTAAAACTTAAGCTGGGATCTTAACAGAATGTCTCATCATATAACGGCTATATTTCCGCAAGGACAATAGCACTCCATAAAATCGAGGGTGAGATTGTTTATTCTTTCCCCTAATAGTTCCAAAGGGATACCCTCTTAAAACTAGGAGTTGGCCGGAAGAGATTCCCGCACTGCCGGATGAACCACCTCTCCCGCTTTAGTATTGATTCCCGCTGCCAGTGGAGGATAATTTTCCCAGTTCTCTTGAGCAAGGATCAAAACATAGGGTAAGAGCGCTGAAGACAAGGCTTGAGAAGCAGTGCGGGGAACAGCGCCAGGCATATTCGTCACAGCAAAATGGATCACTTCTTCCCAAATATAAGTAGGTTCAGCATAAGTGGTAGGGCGTGTTGTCTCAATACAACCACCTTGATCAACCGAGATATCCACCACCACACTACCGGGCTGCATGCTGCGGACCATCTCCGTGCTAACTAACCGTGGTGTTCGGGCTCCGGCTTGCAATACTGCCCCGATGAGCAGATCTGCGCTCGCAATAGATTCCTTTAGCATCTGTTGGTAAGGGTAAAGGGCTGTTACATTCTCACCCAGCTCATACATTTGCGCCAGCCGATCACGGCGACGTTCGAACACAATGACCTCGCTGCCCAAAGCGGCAGCCACTCTAGCAGCATTACTCCCTGCCGTCCCCGCCCCCAAAATAACTACTCGTCCTCGGAGTGCCCCCGGTAATCCACCAAGCAGCAAACCTTTTCCCCCTTGGGGACTGTGTAACAAAGTTGCTCCGATCTGAATACTCAGACGACCGGCAATATCACTCATGGGGATCAGTAACGGTAATTCGCCTTCGACTGCCACGGTTTCAAAGCCCACCGCCGTAAGACCAATTTTCATTAAGCGTTGAGTTAATTTCGGTTCCGCCGCCAAATGCAAAAAAGAAAATAATAAATGGTCAGAGCGCAACAACTCCAGCTCCGGATCGACAGGCTCTTTAACCTTAACGATAAGTTTTGCAGCCTCATAAAGAGAGCGGGCATCAGGGAGAATAGTGACCCCGGCAGTTTGGTAGGCCGTATCAGGATAACCACTTAGCTCTCCTGCGCTAGATTCGATAAAAACTTCATGTCCCTGTTGCACCAATTCCGCAGTCGCCTCAGGCACTAAAGCGACCCTTCCCTCTAAGGTTTTGATCTCTCGGGGGATACCTATGCGCATGCTGTCTCCTTTACGTCTTCAATGACTACGCGTAACATTTGGAGTTTGCCACAAGCAATCTCTGTACTTGATGAGTTTAAAATCGATAACAGAATTCTGCCGATCTCTCACGCTGCGATAGTGTCCGGGTGAAGTTTTAACAGCTGAAATATACCGGAACACCCCCATGAGAAGACGGTTTGAGATTGGGTGTCAAAACAAACGAGTCCAATTAAAAACATAGGCCCCTGTTGGAGTCATGTTCTATGTCTGAAACTAAACATTGCCGCCTCCTTATCCTCGGTTCAGGCCCTGCAGGTTACACAGCGGCCGTCTACGCTGCTCGTGCTGCCCTTGATCCGGTCCTGGTGACCGGTGTGGAACAAGGCGGCCAACTGATGACCACCACTGATGTCGACAATTGGCCCGGCGATGACCAAGGGGTCCAAGGACCGGAGCTAATGGAACGAATGCGCAAGCATGCGGAACGCTTCGGGACCGAAATTGTCTTCGACCAAATCACGGAAGTCGATTTCTCCCAGCTGCCCTTTTTGCTAAAAGGCGATTCAGGCCATTACACCGCAGACGCCCTCATCATCGCCACCGGCGCCTCGGCAAAATACCTGGGGTTACCTTCGGAAGAAGCCTACATGGGGCGTGGCGTTTCTGCCTGTGCCACCTGCGATGGCTTTTTTTACCGCGGCAAGCCCGTCGCCGTCATTGGCGGCGGCAATACGGCAGTTGAGGAAGCGCTCTATCTTTCCAATATGGCTGACCATGTAACTGTAGTCCATCGCCGAGATAGATTCCGGGCTGAAAAAATCCTTGCTAACCGGTTGCTGAAAAAAGCTACCGAGAGCAATGTCACTATTGAATGGAATCACGTCCTTGAAGAAATACTTGGGGATGATGCGGGAGTCACGGGAATTCGTATCAAAGAAGTTAACACCGGCCAGACCAAGGAGCTCCCACTCCATGGGGTATTTATCGCCATCGGCCATAAACCCAATACCGATATATTCACAGGGCAATTGGAGATGGAACATGGCTATATCCTGGTACGAGGCGGAGCCAAGGGCTTTGCTACCCAAACCAGTGTCCGAGGTGTTTTTGCTGCCGGTGATGTTATCGACTCCGTCTACCGGCAGGCAGTCACCTCCGCCGGCACTGGCTGTATGGCGGCCCTAGACGCGGAAAAATACCTGGATGGCCTAGAGAAAGGATAAACCTCCCCCATACCCGGTTTTTTCTACTTTGCCTGTAACGCCGCCCATGTCCTCAGATAACGCTTCGGGTGGGGGATACCAACGCCCCTTCCTGAAGTGGGCGGGGAACAAATATCGCCTTTTAGCCCAGATTATTCAGGTACTTCCCCAAGGAAAGCGTCTCATTGAACCTTTTGCAGGATCGGCAGCGCTTTTTCTCAACACGGAATATGAACGCTATCTGGTGAATGATATTAATCCTGACCTCATTACGCTTTATCAAATCCTGCAACAAGAAGGCAAAGATTTTATCCACTATGCGGGCAGCTTTTTCACCCCCCGCCACAATACGCCTGAGACTTACTATAGGTTACGAACCCGCTTCAATATTACCGATGATCCTGCTGAGAAAGCCGCGCTTTTTGTCTACTTAAACCGTCACGGCTACAATGGTCTTTGCCGCTACAGCGCCTCCGGTGTGTTTAATGTCCCCTTCGGTCGTTATAAACGGCCTTATTTTCCGCGTAAGGAGATGGCGGCCTTCCACCTCAAAGCACGACAAGCTAAATTTACTTGCCTGGATTTCCGAAAAGTCTTTGCACGAGCTAGACACGGCACCGTGATCTATGCCGACCCGCCTTATGTGCCCTTAAGCGGCACCGCCCGCTTCACTCACTATAGCGGTCATTCCTTTGGTCCCAAAGAGCAAGAAGCATTGTCTCAAAACGCGGAACGGCTTGCCAAACGGGGAATTCCCGTTTTAATTTCCAATCATGACACCCCGTCTACCCGCCAAGCTTACCGCAATGCCCAATTAATAGGCTTTTCGGTAACTCGCTTTATCAGTTGCAAGGGCGATCAACGGGCCCCGGTGAACGAAGTCCTTGCCCTCTTCACATAGACCTTTCCTTATCGGAAATGATAATAGGATTGGTTAAGATAGGCGATAACATCCTCTAGGGCTTCCTGGGACCAATCCACCCCCGCCGCCACACTACAACGCTGTACCCGCTTCCTCAGGGCGGCCAGAGACTGAATGCGACGATCCTCACGGGTATATATCAAAGAAGGATGACCCTTCATCAGGGAAGCATGACAGGTGATGCATGCCTTATCGTGAAGAATTTTGCCCTGTTCAGTATCTGCTGCCCAAAGGGAATTTGCCCCTAGACAAAATATCCAGAGACTCCAACTCCAGGCGCGAATGACCCTAATTCGCGCCATGGGTCTGAAGATGCGCCAGCCGCACCGGCGCAGGTGGATGGGAATCATAAACCGCCGAGTGAATAGGATCGGGGGTTAAGGTACTTGCATTTTCTTTATAGAGCTTTACTAGCGCCTGGACCAAAGCCTGGCTGTTGGCCATCTTAGCGGCAAACTCATCCGCTTCAAACTCATAACGGCGAGAAATATAGGCCAATAAAGGATGTAGAAAAAAGGTCAATACTGGCGTCACTAACATAAACAGCGCCAAAGCCATATAGTTGGAAGGTTGGTTCACCCCTAAGCTCTGATAGAACGCGGGTTGGGCACTCAACCAGCCTAACAAGGCTAGCCCCCCAAGGCTAAGCATAGCCATAACCAGGAGATTTTTGAAAATATGGTGACGCTTAAAATGACCGAGTTCATGGGCCAATACAGCCTCAATTTGATCGGGATCGAGGGATTCTAAGAGGGTATCAAAAAAGACGATACGCTTGTTGCTTCCAAGCCCCGTGAAATAGGCGTTGCCATGTCCAGAGCGGCGCGAGCCGTCCATCACAAAAATGCCTTGGCTTTTAAAGCCACAGCGGGACAGCAAATCCTCGACCCGATGCCTGAGATCCTCATCCGCCAGGGGAGTAAAAGTATTGAAAAGAGGCGCAATAAAAGCAGGATAAGCCCACATCATGAACACGGCAAGGCTTAACCATGCCAACCATAGAGAAAACCACCAGTAGCCCCCTGCATGTCCCATGAGCCAGAGAGCGCCGGCCGCAATAGGAATACCCAGCATGAATATCAGCACCCCTTGCTTGAAGAGATCCTGTAGGAATAAACGCCCCGTGGTCCGATTAAAACCAAAACGCTGTTCTAGCACAAAAATCCGATAAATCCTTAGCGGCAACTCAATCATAGCCCCGATAAAGACAAAGCTGAGGAGTACGGCAACCCCAGTGCCAAGCTCACTCCAACCCCAATTTCGCCAGAAGCCATCGAGCCAAGCCAATCCCCCCCCTAAGGTCCAGAACAACAACACCAGGATGCCGAAGACCTCGCTCGCAATACCTAGCCGAAGCTTAGCCACCGTATAGTCAGCCGCCTTCTGGTGCGCAGCTAGGGAAATATGATCCTCAAAAGGCGGCGGAACCCGCCCCCGGTGTAACCTCACGTGGCGAAGCTGACGACGTGCCAGCCATAGCTCTAAGCCCAGCATCAAACCAACAAAAACTAAAAATAAGAAACTGTAAGTATTCATAGCAATTATCTTAAATTAAAACCTGTGAAGGAGGTTAGCTTCTGGTAGAATGCGGTGCAAGTGATTACACAGCAATTGGCAACTATGGCTCAGGATCCCCCCAACTTGATCTGGTTAGACCTAGAAATGAGCGGTCTTGATACGACTCAGGATGTCATTCTCGAGATCGCTACCGTAGTCACGGATAGTGACCTTAATATTATCGAGGAAGGCCCGGTGTTCGCCATCCATCAAAACGACGCCATCCTCGACAACATGGACGAATGGAATACACGACAACATACCAAATCCGGTCTAGTTGAGCGAGTACGCCACAGCCTTATCAATGAGGCAACAGCGGAACAACGCACCCTGGAATTCCTCAGCCAACACACCCTTGCCAATAGCTCCCCCCTGTGTGGCAACAGCATTTGCCAGGATCGACGTTTTCTCGCCCGCTACATGCCTAGGCTAGAAGCCTACTTTCACTACCGTAACTTGGATGTCAGTTCCATTAAGGAGCTTGCCAAACGTTGGGCACCAGAGATTGCCAAAGGTTTCAAGAAGGAAAGCGCTCATCTCGCCTTAGCCGATATCCGGGAATCCATCCAGGAATTGGCTTACTATCGAGCCCATTTCTTTCGCTTGCCAGGTTAATCCTCTCCCCCTGGGGTGGCAGCGCTACTTTTGCGGACTTGCTCCTTTAAGGCCCAGGCCACGTGCTCCCGCACTAGAGCCGAGGGGTGATCGGCACGGGCTTGGAGGGCGCGGATAATGTGAGGATGGGGCGCAGCATTGCCCAGTGCCACAGCAATATTGCGCAGCCAACCCAGATAACCGACTCGGCGAATCGCCGAACCTTCAGTACGGGATAGAAACTCTTCCTCGCTCCAGGCAAACAAATCCAACAATTGAGGGGCGGCCAATTTATGACGAGGACTAAAATCCTTCTCTCTCGTCACCTGGGCATAACGATTCCAGGGGCAAACGAGCTGACAGTCGTCACAGCCGTAGATCCGGTTGCCAATCAAAGGTCGTAAGGGCTCTGGAATAGAGCCACGCAGTTCAATAGTCAGATAGGAAATGCAACGCCGCGCATCTAATTGGTAGGGAGCCACAATCGCCTGGGTAGGACAGATATCGATACAAGCCTGACAAGTCCCGCAATGGCTGGTAGTGGCGGAATCCGGTGGCAAGGGTAAATCGGTATAGATTTCCCCAAGAAAGAACCATGACCCAGCATCACGGGCCAGCAGATTGGTATGCTTACCCACCCAGCCTAGCCCTGCTTTTTCTGCCAAAGCCTTTTCCATCACTGGCGCACTGTCACTAAAAACCCGGTAGCCAAAAGGCCCGATAGCCGCCTCAATTTGTTTTGCCAATTGTTGGAGTCGTTTCCGCAAGACCTTATGATAGTCTCGTCCCAAAGCATAGCGGGAAATATAACCGAGGGAATCATCTTCCAAAATATGCCAAGGATTATTATCCGCCTCGGGCCAATAATCCATCCGCGCCGAGATGACTCGAACGGTTCCCGGCACCAACTCCGCGGGCCGAGTACGCTTGAGACCATGCCGGGCCATATAGGCCATTTCTCCGTGGCGTCCAGCCTGAAGCCAATCCAGCAAATGTTTTTCTGCCTCCCCTAGCGCAATATCTGTAATACCTAGGTGCTGAAAACCCAATTTATGGCCCCATTGCTTGATATCAGCGGCCAGGGCATTAAGGTCCAGTGCTCTGTTTTCCCTTCCATACATGATGTCTATGATACCCATCTCTGCTAAAAATAGGCTGGATTCCCAGGACAGCTCGGTGTAGAACAGCCCTTTAGCCCATAAATTTCCACTAAGCCAACAGCTGCAAAAACACTATTGCCTATTAAGTACCTATGAATAAGATATAAGGTGTTTTAGG
The DNA here is from genome assembly GCF_004421105.1 of Nitrosococcus wardiae. Lineage (NCBI taxonomy): Bacteria > Pseudomonadati > Pseudomonadota > Gammaproteobacteria > Chromatiales > Chromatiaceae > Nitrosococcus > Nitrosococcus wardiae. Next base: position 1,429,688 of record NZ_CP038033.1, on the reverse strand, counting down.
AGCGAGCCGGTGGTGTTCCGCAAACCCGTTTTTCCTCCCTGAAAAAAGGGTTGGCGGGGACTTCCCTGTCCCCTGGCTCCACGCCACCGGCTCGCTCCCGGAATACTTCAAAACTTTTACTGAGATACTTAATTTTAAAATTACAGCTTAATAGAGGTAACCAAAATGGCCATTCTGCCCCTTGCCTTGTACACTGCTGCCCAAGTACGCGAATTGGACCGACGAACTATTGAAGAGTTTGGGATTTCGGGTACCACGCTAATGGAACGGGCCGGTATGGCCACCCTGGAACAGCTACGTAAGCACTGGCCTCAGGCTCAACGCTTAGTAGTTATCTGCGGGGTTGGCAACAACGGCGGCGATGGCTATATCCTTGCCCGCTTGGCCCGCAAAGCTGAAATGTATGTGACAGTCTATCAGGTCGGCGATGCTGACAAACTCAGCGCCGATGCCCGCGCTGCCCGGCAAACTCTGCTCGATAACGGAATGAAAATCCTTCCCTTCCAACCCCAAGCACTCCACTCTGCAGATGTGGTGGCAGATGCCATTTTCGGTACTGGGCTCAGTCGCGAAGTCGCTGGCCCCTGGGCTGATGCTATCCATGCCATCAATGCCTCTGGACACCCGGTACTTTCCATCGATATTCCTTCTGGCCTCCATGCCGATACGGGAAGCATCTTAGGAACTGCAGTCAAAGCCCAAGTGACCGCCACCTTCGTGGGTCTCAAACAAGGCCTATTCACCCATCTGGGTCCCGATTACTGTGGCGAGATTGCTTTTGACTCCCTGCGGATCCCCCCTGAAGTCTATACGCAAGTCACCCCTTCTGCCTACCGCATTATCCTTGAGGAAAGAATTGCTAAATTGCCCCCCCGTGCCCGGGCGGGGCACAAGGGCGATTATGGCCACGTTCTGATTATCGGCGGGGAACAAGGGATGCCAGGAGCCGCCCGCATGGCAGGAGAAGCCGCTTATCGAGTAGGAGCAGGGCTGGTCAGTATTGCTACCCGAGGGCAGCATGCTTCTCTACTCAACATGGCCCGCCCAGAGTTGATGTGCTATGGGGTGGAAAGCCCAGAGGATCTCAAGCCCTTGCTGCAACGGGCCACAGTTATTGTGATTGGTCCAGGCCTAGGTCAAGGGACTTGGGGCCAAATGATGCTCAATGAGGCCCTGAACACCACCCATCCCCTAGTGGTCGATGCTGATGCCCTTAACCTCTTGGCTAAACAGCCTCGCCAGCATGATCATTGGATCATCACCCCCCACCCCGGCGAAGCATCCCGGTTACTAGGTTGCAATACTGAGGAAATACAGGCGAACCGCTTTGGTGCCGTCCGTAACCTGCATCAACGCTACCGTGGGGTTGCTGTCCTCAAGGGCCATGGGACCCTGGTATGCGCAGGTCGTCAATCACTGGGACTGTGCACAGCAGGCAACCCCGGGATGGCCAGTGGGGGCATGGGAGACGTCCTCTCGGGAGCTATCGCCGGCCTCCTGGCCCAAGGCCTTACCCTCAGCGAAGCAGCTCATCTTGGAGTCACAATCCATGCCATGGCTGGCGATCGCGCTGCCCGCGAAGGGGGTGAACGGGGACTGCTAGCTGGAGATTTGATGTTCTATCTGCGGCGTCTAGCCAACCTCCAAATTAGCTAATGGTTGAGATCACCTTAACTGGTAAGGAGGCCACACTCGCCCTAGGTGCCCACTTGGCCCGTACCTGTGAGAAAACAGGGGTGGTTATATTCCTCATTGGAACCTTGGGCGTAGGGAAAACCACACTTGCCCGGGGCTTCCTGCAAGCCCTTGGACACCAAGGTGCGGTCAAGAGCCCCACTTATACCCTAGTAGAACCCTATACTGTGGGCCAACGGCAGCTGTATCACTTTGATCTCTATCGTTTAAGCGATCCACAAGAGCTGGAATTCATGGGTATTCAAGATTATTTCAGCCCGGAGGCTATCTGCCTTGTGGAATGGCCGGAGCGGGGGGCAAGCTTGCTGCCGCTTCCCGATCTCCAGGTGACTCTGGAATACAAGGGAACCCAGAGCCGGTTAGCCCGTTTAGAAGCTAGGACGGAACGGGGAAAGCAGTTGCTCCACCACCTTAAAACTGAAATTAGTTTCTAGAAAACTTGACAAAAACAAATCCTATCTATAAAAAAACAAAGAAAAATAAACTTATTCCATCCTAGCCAGGTGGGATTAAAGATGGGTTCTAAAATAGTCGATATTTCAGTTATCGTGAGAAGAATAGCGTGTCAATTATTACTTTGCCTCGCACCTGTCCTAGCCTTTGCTAAGACCCAGGTGCAGGGAGTGCGGGTGTGGCCTGCCGCGGAAAAAACTCGACTCGTCTTCGATTTAAGCGCCCCTGCTCAACATCGGGTTTTTACCCTAACAAAACCCCACCGGATTGTGATTGATCTGGCCAATACTCGCCTAGCCCAACCCCTTCCTAACCGTCGCTTTAACAGTGATTTACTCCGTGGACTCCGTAGCGCCGACAAGAACAATGGCATCCTGCGAGTGGTGCTCGATCTAACCCATGCCGCACGTCCCAAAAGCTTTTTACTAAAACCCTATAAAAAGCATGGTCATCGCCTGGTCATTGATTTAACCCCAACCGAAATTAAAAAGCCTCCGCAAAAGCTGGTAAAACCAGCAAAACCAACCAAAGAAGTGGCCTCTGTCAACAGGGAGAAACTTCGGGATGTTGTGATTGCGATTGACGCCGGTCATGGGGGTGAAGATCCAGGCGCCATCGGCCCTCAGGGAACCCAAGAAAAGAAGGTGGTACTGGCCATCGCTCGGGAATTAGCCCGGCTGGTGGAACGAGAACCCGGCATGCATCCAATAATGATCCGCAACGGCGATTACTACGTCGGTCTGAGAGAGCGGATCAATGAGGCCCGCCAACACAAAGCCGATCTTTTTATTTCTATCCACGCTGACGCTTTCACTCATCCTAAGGCTCGCGGTGCCTCCGTCTATGTCCTCTCAGAAAAAGGGGCAAGCAGTGAAGCAGCGCGCTATCTAGCCAAAAAGGAAAATGAATCGGATCTCATCGGTGGCGTGAGCTTGAATGACAAGGGCGATCTTTTAGCCCAAGTGCTACTTGATTTATCTCAAACCTCCACCCGCGAAGCAAGCCTTGGAACCGCCGCGGCGATCCTCGCTGGCCTCGGGAAAGTCAGTCAAGTCCATAATCGAAATGTACAACATGCGGGTTTTGCCGTACTCAAATCTCCAGACGTCCCTTCGGTGCTGGTAGAAACCGCCTTCATTTCCAACCCCCATGAAGAGCGTAAACTGCGCAGCCGACACCACCAGCGGAGACTAGCTAAAGCCATGATGGATGGCGTCCGCCGCTATTTCTACAGCAACCCTCTGCCAGGTACCCTGCTTGCCCGACGGCGCCATATTATCAGCCGTGGCGATACCCTCTCTGAGGTTGCCCAGCACTATGACGTGAATCTCAATCAACTGCGCTTAGTCAATGGCCTTGAAGGCGACCGCATAAAGGAGGGGGAGATCTTACTCATTCCTTAGCCCCCCAACACTCCCCACCCTTTGCTATACTCAGGACGAAGGCTTTTAGGTCGCTCCAAGAACTATAGCGGTTCCCATTTAGAGGGAGCCTAGCCGGGCTTAGGGCAGCGTCGGCGGCAAAGGCCCTGGGTCCGATGGACCCACGCAGACCGGTGAACGCCCGCCCCAGGAACGGACGGATTGACAGCGTATTTTATCATCCCGGCCCCAAGTTCCTTAAGTCTAAATTAAACGGGAAATGCTTTTGAGGATATTCCTGCTTCCCATGACAGATTCTTCCCTTCCCCGTATTCAACTTCTGTCCTCCGCCCTGGCTAATCAGATTGCCGCCGGCGAGGTAGTGGAGCGCCCCGCTTCAGTGCTCAAGGAACTGGTGGAAAACGCCTTGGATGCCGGGGCGCAACGCATTGAGATCGAAAGTGCGGCAGGGGGAATTGGGCTAATCCAAGTTCGTGATGACGGTTGCGGCATTCATCCTGAGGATCTGAACCTGGCTTTAAGGTCCCACGCGACTAGTAAAATCCACCAGCAAGAGCAATTACTTAACATCACCACCCTAGGTTTTCGCGGCGAAGCCTTGGCAAGCATTGGAGCGGTTTCCCACCTCAGCCTCAGCTCCCGAGTGGTCAATGCGGAATACGGCTGGTGCCTTCGGGAAAATACCACAGCCCAACCCGTGGCTCATCCCGTTGGCACTACCGTCGAAGTCCGTGATTTATTTTACAACACCCCCGCCCGACGGCGCTTTCTCCGGGGAGAAAAAACAGAGTTTATGCACCTGCGTGCTACCCTAGAACGGCTGGCCCTCAGTCACTTCGAGGTAAGCTTCCGGGTAAGCTATAATCGCCGTCCTCTTTTTACCTTGCCTTCCTGCCTCCGCTCCCCTGACCAGCTAAAACGGATTGCCAAGATCTGCGGACAGGCTTTTACAGAGCATAGTTTATATTTTAAGCGGGAGACAGCAGGACTGCGCCTGTGGGGTTGGTTAGGGCATCCTGAATTCTGCCGTAGTCAAACTGACCTCCAGTACGTCTACGTCAACCAGCGCATGGTTCGAGACCGGTTGTTGACTCATGCGACTCGCCAAGCCTATGGCAACCGCCTTCCTCAAGGACGCCACCCAGCCTATTTACTCTATCTAGAGTTGCCCCCCAGCCAAGTAGATGTCAATGCCCACCCCGCCAAAAATGAGGTCCGGTTTCGAGAAGCCCGGCAAGTTCATGGTTTTATTGTTCGCACTTTAACCGAAATACTAGAACAAGCTGACTCAACAGGGACGCCTTGGCCAGCTATGGAGACCCGCCTTCCAGGGGACGCCCCTTGCGGGTCTCCTTTGGAGGTCCCAATTTGTTCTCAGCAAATCAATCAGGACCCTCCACCAAAGTTCCTTGGCATTCCCCACCAAGGCCGGCTTGAGAGGGCCTTTCCTATAGCAGAAGCCGCGGAGAACTATGGCCTTTACCCAAGGAGGAGCCGTACCCTTTCCCGCAAAGTAAACCACCATAAGTCATCATTGCTTGGCCAAGCCCAGGCGTTTGTCCTCGGACGCTATCTGCTCGCAGAAAACGACCAAGGATTAGTGCTAGTTGACCTTCCTACGGCTCACGCCCACTTAGCCCAAAGGCGCCTACGTGCTGCCTATGCCAGAGATCATATCACCCGACAGCCTTTACTGCTCCCTCTCACTTTCAAGGTCTCTCCTCAGCAAGCAGAATGGACAGAACAACATACCTCTGAACTATTAGCACTCGGTTTTGGGCTACATCGGCTAGGGCCTAATGTTGTTGTTCTTCGGGAAATACCTGCTTCTCTCCGAGAATTTAACCTGGAACAATGGCTGCCTGCCTTGCTTACCCAATTAACCGAGCAGCAACAAGATAAGCTTGAGGAAACCCTCTTAAAGGAAATCATCCTTAGCTTTACAGAGCGGTATCCAGCGCCCACAATAGCCTCTCCCTCCTTACAAGAAATGAATGCTCTTCTTCGAGAATTGGAAGATCTTTATCAGAACAAACCAGACCTTAAAGTTAAACCTCCCTGGCAAACATTACCAAAGAACGAAATCAAAAAGTGGTTTGCTCCGGGCTAGGCACGCCAAGGTGCACCGGCTTTATCCCCCTATTAGGATGAGCGGAACTAGGCTAGCTTCCCCTCAGAGCATGGAGTTTCGATAATGTGAGGGGCCGGCCGGCCAATATAGTAGCCTTGGGCATAATCCACTCCGTATTCGCGGAGCAATACCAAGGTCTCCGCATCTTCTACAAATTCCGCGATGGCTTTCTTGCCAAGACCTTTGGAAATCTCGCTTAGCGCCTTGACAAAAACCTGATCTTGATGGTTTTCAGCTAATTGCCGAACGAACACACCATCAATTTTGACATAATCAACCGGCAACTGCTTAAGGTGAAAAAAGGAGGAAAAACCCACCCCAAAATCGTCCAAGGCAAATTGGCAACCATGGGCTTTTATTTTATGCATCAGGTTTGCGGCGGCTACCATATCGGCCACTGCTGCCGTCTCGGTCACTTCAAACATCAATGAGGAAGGGTCAACGCCGGTCGTTCTTAATAAATCCTCTAATATAGGCACCAATTCAGGATCATCCACCACCCGGCCTGAAAGATTAATAGATAGCGTCAATTTATACCCTTGGGACCACAACCTCGCTTGCTTGGTAATGGCCTTCCGCAATACTAAATGATCGATGGAATGGATCAAACCTGATTGCTCGGCAACTGGGATAAACTGACCTGGAGAGACAATTCTGCCCCGATAATCACGCATTCGCAGCAGAACTTCATAATGGCCTATGGTATTGGTGCAGATATTCAATACCGGCTGGAAATAAAGCAAGAATCGATCTTCCCGAAGCGCTTGCTCGATCTGCTCTTTCCAATAGACCCGATTCTGCATCCGTTCACGAACTCGCTCATCGCTCGAGAATAAATGCCAACGCCCTCTTCCTTCTTCCTTAGCCTGGTACATGGCTAGATCAGCGTGGGCCATGAGATCATGGACGGTAGTACCATGGAGCGGGAAAAGCGCAATACCGATACTGGCAGAGATGGAGTGGTTACGACCTCGAGCTGGAAATTCTAAGGTACCTAGTTGGGTACGGACTTTTCGCGCCACCTGGACCGCGCCATCAGCGTCACACTCGCGAATCACCACGGCAAATTCATCTCCCCCTAGGCGGGCGATGACATCGCTCGCCCGAACAACTTGGCGTAGCTTGTCAGCCACCATTCGCAACAGGGCGTCTCCAGCTTGATGGCCGCTGGTATCGTTAATATATTTGAATTGGTCAAGATCAAAATAAAGCAGGCCTCCATTATGCTTATAACGCTTGGAAGCCATGAGAATTTGCTCGAACTCACCTTGGAAACGGCGCCGATTAAATAATTCAGTCAAAGGATCATGATCCGCTAGCCAGGCCAATTGTTGCTCCGCCTGCTCCCTTTCAGTTACATCATGCCCCACGCTAAGCACCACGGCATCATGGGGTGAATGGACCAGCAGGCGAGAGTGGAACCAAGAAATAGTACGCTGGCTGCCATTCCGGCAGCGAAGCCCAGCATCTACGCGCACGTGTTCTCGGCGACCCACCCGTAGTTCTTCTAATTCCTGGAGCACCTCGGGAGAAATTCTATCGCCCGCCAATAGTTCACTGAAGGGTCGGCCGACAATTTCGTCGGCATTATAGCCTGTGATTATTAGCCCTTGCCGGTTTAACATCACCACCTGCCCAGCAGCATTTTGGGTTAGGATGATGACCTGAGCCGTATTTAACAATCCGGTGACAAAGTCCCGTTCCCGCGCTAAATCATCCCGCCGCTCAGCTAAATTGCGGGTCCGCTTTTGTATTTCTGCCTGCAGCGCTTCTAACTGATAGGAGAGGGTGATGGCAGTATTATTAAGGACGTCGATTTCATCTCGGCCCCAGAAACGTCGAATCGGTTGACTCAGGCGTGCTCGGACTTGCTCGAAAGCATGCTCAGCCAAATAGGGAAGACTGAGAGCAACCCGCTGCAAGCGAGCCATAGGTTTCCACAGCAAGAGCAGCAAAAGGATCTCGGAAACCATGAGGCCGATGAAGCCACCGAGCAGGCTTTGCCGAGTCGCTAACCGGATATCGGCAAGAGCACTAGTCACATCACTAATCACCACTAACTGAGCCTGAGTCTCTCCACTCGTCTCATTAATGGGTATCAGACGAACTTCATATTCTCGACCCCCATGGCGGTGCCATATATGCCGCTCCCCTACTGCGGCAAGCGAATAGCCTTCAGACACCGACCGTAACACGAGCAAATTGTGCTCTAGCTGGGTCAGGGCCGTCACCCGCATGTTCCATTCAGGCAGCACTCGTCTTGTCTCAACTCCCCCCCTAGGATGCAGCTGGCTGGCCGTAATGATGCCAATATCATCGCCGGAGATCCGTTGGAAGTCCAGCACCACATCGGCAAGAGAGCGACCAAGCAGTAAGACGCCAGCGCGTTCATTATTAGCAAGCAAGGGAACCGCTACATATTGGATACACTTATCCTTACAATCTAGCCCGGTAACCGGTTGTTCTCTCTTATTCGCTGCATACACCCATTCCGAAACCTCACCCGTATTGGCCTGCTGTTCCCAAGACACCAATAACTCATTTTCAGAAGAATAGAAACTCGCTATTTCTACCCCCCATACCATTTGCAACAAGTACCCATGCCGGTTGAATATAGACTGAATTTGCCTAATCAGGGAGCCATCACCATCATTCCCTCCCCGCAACAGCGGCACAATATCTGCTAGTTGCTCCATGCGCTGGTAAGAATTTTTAATAAGCCCTTGGATTTTATGGACATGATCCAAATAGACTTGCTCGCGCTGCAAAGCAAATTGGCGTTGTAACCCTAAATAAGCAAGTCCTGCCAAGGACGCATTAATCGTAACCAGAACTAAGCTAAATACCAAAACTGCCTTCCATTTAAGGCTAAGGAAATAGGGGGTAGGGGCTTGTTCAGGATCGGACATCAGTACCTTCCGCAGAGAATGCTACATCCTCAAGCATCCATCGCTTTTTCCGCCAGAGTAAAGTCACCCGAGGGCCCTTAGGGATTTACATCGAAGGCGGATATTTTGTTCTAAGAACTTCAAGATTTCGGACGCTTTACTTTTTCTTTTAATACTTTATTAAATCGGCAAGTTTTTAGAAAAATTCTATCATTGGAATCAATGATACTACTGCCTTTGTCGAACTAAGGATAGCTTAGCCCTCAATTGATAGGATATTTTAACCCTTTTAGCCCCGTCCTAAGAGGTAATAACGGTAAAACTTCTGATTTCATTTAGGTGTTTTGTTAACCAACCCCCGGGCCTCTTCCATAACCAAATCCTTGAAGGCCTGGTGCAGGGCGGTGAAGCGCTTGCTTTTTCGGTGCACGATGTACCAATGGCGCATAATAGGGAAAGAATCAACCTCTAGAATTACCAACCGCTGTAAAGCGATCTCCTTCTCCAACGTGTGTTGGGAGACGATCCCAAGGCCAAGTCCGGCCTGTACTGCCTGTTTGATGGCCTCGTTACTGCTAATTTCCATGCTGGAAGTAATCGTAGCTCCCAGATGGGCAAAAAAACGCTCCATCGCAATCCGGGTGCCAGATCCCCGCTCACGCAGGATAAAAGTCTCTTGTTGCAATACGGTTAAGGGCACTCGCCGCCCCTCTACGAGTGGATGGGCTGGGGGGGCAATAACCACCAGTGGATTATCCATGAAGGGTTCAGCCACTACCTCCAAGTTCTCTGGAGGTTTACCCATAATCACCATATCAACTGTATTTTCTTCTAAATGCCTCAGCAAAGCTTCGCGATTGGCCACATCGAGGCTAATGTTGGCCCCAGGAAAACGCTGATGAAACCGGCCCAGCAAATGAAGGGCAAAATAAGTGGCGGTAGTGGCTACAGCAATCGTGAGGGTGCCTCGCCGACTTCCCTTAAGTTCTTCCAGAACATCCTCAACCTCACTGAGCTGCCGGGAGATCTGCTGGCTGTACTGGTAAAGTTCCTGGCCCGCCTCGGTAAGAAAAATTTTTTTGCCCAGTTGCTCAAATAGCGTCAAACCCACGTTATCTTCCAACTGTTTGATCTGCATGGATACCGCCGGCTGACTCAGATGGAGTTCTTCCGCCGCCCGGGTATAGCTAAGATGGCGGGCCACTGCCTCAAAAACATAAAGTTGGCGAAGAGTTACATGCATGTTCACACTCTCAAGAAAACACTAAATAAGTATTGCCTTATAAAATAATCAAAAATATTGGATCTTATTTATGCATAAATTTAGCATACTTATTTATATAATGACCGCAGAGCGTGTTCCCACCCACACAGCCTAAATTTTGTGTACGACCAGACAATCTCAAACTCAATATTTTCGCTGGGGAATAGCACTCAGCCCTGGCGGTTCCCTAAAGTAAGTTCTGTTCTTACTAAAAACATAAAGGGGTCGCCCGCCATCAACTGTTGGTCAACCCCGCCATTCCCTACACTTCCCATCACAGCGCCGCCTGCCTTAGCATTTAGCATGTTCGGCAAAGCTCAGGATTGCCAGGAACTGACCGAGTTCTGCCGCCATTTTCTCTTAACCTCAGGCGCTCCTGGCGCCGATACAGGACTATGCATCACCACCGCAGACCAGGTGGTCTCCCACCCTTTATAGCTACGGGCGTCGGGCCAAGCAAAAAATCCTCAACCCATGGAGGCCTGGAGTTTGGCTTACCAAGAAAAAATTTATCTAGAAGGACTGACCGGTAACGGGGATGGCATTATCGGTGCTCTGGCGGCAGTAGGATTGCGGGCAGAAGAAAAGATGGACGATTTATACCAATTTCATGTAACTTTTCATTGTATAATAATGAGTATAAACAAACACTTATAACCTTAATAAATTGCATCCTTTTGCTAAATTGGTATTACTGGTCTTCGGGGTATCTGTGAACAGGCCAATCGCCACTACTCCCTGTTAGAGTTACAGAAAACGGTATGAACTTCCGCGTGATCTGTAAGTGGATGCGCATGGCCGGTGTCGATCATATTTATGCCGGTACCGTAGTGGGCAAACTAGAGGGTGATCCGCTCATGATTAAAGGTTTCTACGACACTTTGCGGGAACGGCACACCCCGACAAGTCTTGAGCTTGGCATGCCTATGTTCGACCTGAAGGATCCCGCCGGGATTCTGATGGAAGTTAGCGATTGCCGCAAAACTTTTCCCCACCACTACATCCGAGTAACGGCGTTTAACAGCGATCGTGGGGTTGAATCGCCCTGTATGTCGTTTATCGTCAATCGACCCAAGAGCGAACCGGGATTCGGGTTAATCCGACAGGAAGTGGAAGGACGGCATATCCATTACACTGTACGGAGCTATGCCACGGAGAAGCCGGAAGGCGAGCGGTATTAATAGAGTTGTTGGTGACGGGTCCGCAATGGCCCGTCACCAACAATGATAATGCTGGGAAGGGAGCGGATATGCTGCAAATGGCAATGAGGCGGTGGCCCGTCCCCCATTCGACGCTATATCGGCGGAAGAATCCTACCATCACAGCCTGTATAGACCCTGAAGGTTCCATGATTGGATTCATTTGCTCTGACTTCACCCAGTGCCATCAATGGCAGGCCCATCAGTTTCGCTCTCCAGCAAGGTTCATGCAACATTAGGGCTAGATAAGCAAAGGGCGGGATAAACCCGCCCTTTATGGTATAGGTCTACCCTTATTAGTTCACTCGCGGGTCTAATTCACCGCTCGCATAACGCTTGGACATGGCTTCCAAGGACAGGGATTTAATTTTCGAAGCATGACCTGCGCAACCAAAAGCCTCAAAGCGAGCCTGGCAGATGTCCTTCATAGCCGCCGTGGATGCTTTAAGGTATTTGCGGGGATCGAAGTTTTTCGGATTCTCGGCCAAATTTTTGCGGACAGCACCGGTCGCCGCAAGGCGCAGATCAGTGTCCACATTGACCTTCCGCACTCCATGCCGGATTCCTTCTTGGATTTCCTTTACAGGCACGCCATAAGTCTCGCCGATATCGCCGCCGAATTCATGGATGATCTTTAACCATTCCTGGGGTACTGAGCTAGAGCCATGCATCACCAAATGGGTGTCAGGAATCCGAGCATGGATCTCCTTAATTCGCTCAATGGCTAAAATGTCCCCGGTCGGCGGACGGGTAAATTTGTAGGCTCCGTGGCTGGTACCAATGGCAATGGCCAAAGCGTCCACCTTGGTCTTTTTGACAAAATCCGCAGCTTCTTCAGGATTGGTGAGCAACTGATCATGGCTGAGTTGGCCTTCAGCACCCGACCCATCTTCTTCCCCCGCCATACCGGTTTCCAGGGAACCCAAACAACCCAACTCGCCTTCTACGGAAACCCCACCGCCATGGGCCATATCCACCACTTGGCGGGTCACATTGACGTTGTACTCATAGCTGGATGGAGTCTTCATATCCGGCATCAAAGAACCATCCATCATCACCGAGGAAAAACCAGACTGGATGGAGCGCAAGCATACTGAAGGTTCCGCCCCATGATCCTGATGCATACAAATCGGAATGTGGGGGTACTGCTCCACCGCCGCCGCAATCAAGTGACGCAAAAACGGCTCGCCGGCATAGGAGCGGGCCCCAGCCGAGGCCTGCATGATGACTGGGCTGTCGACAGCCTCAGCCGCCTGCATGATTGCATGCACCTGCTCCATGTTGTTGACATTAAATGCTGGGATACCAAAGTTATGCTCCGCAGCGTAGTCAAGCAATTGACGCAACGTAATTAAGGCCATTTTTTTGTCCTCACACAGTTAGCAATATAACCTGATTAAATTTCTAAATGACAATTCTAAATCAAATCCTGTAAGTGGGATTGCCTTTAAAGGCTATTTTATAGCGATCTTGAAGCGCTGATAGGGCATTAAGGCTTTGAGTCATTATTCCCCAGGTTTTCTATACCATATTGCCGACTTGGACAACTTTCAGCGCATTGGTGCCTCCCTGCACACCAGTAAGATCCCCCTTGGTAATGATCACCCAGTCCCCATCGCGCACTGCCCCTCGACGCTGTAATTCACTGATGGCCTCACGGTTGATGAGGGCATGATCAGAAGAATTGACATTGAAACTTACGGGGCAAACACCACGATATAGGGTTACCTTTCTACGCGTCTCCACATGCCGCGTCAAGGCATAAATCGGGATAGCGGAACTGATGCGGGACATCCATAGGGGGGTAGAGCCCGACTCGGTAAGCGCTGCGATCGCTTTGATAGCAGAATGGTTGGCCAAATACATGGCCGCCATGGCAATCCCCTCATCTATCCGACTAAAACGGGAATTAATCCTATGGGTAGAAACGGTAACTTGGTATTGTTTCTCAGCCTCACGGCAGATTCGGTCCATTGCCGCTACCGCTTTGCCTGGAAAATCACCGGATGCCGTTTCCGCAGACAGCATCACCGCATCGGTACCATCCAGAACCGCATTGGCCACATCAAAAACCTCGGCTCGGGTAGGAACTGGGCTTTTAATCATCGTCTCCATCATCTGAGTGGCGGTAATCACCACCCCGTTCATCTTCCGTGCCAAGTGAATGATATTTTTCTGCACCGGCGGCAGGGCAGCATCCCCAATCTCAACCCCGAGATCCCCCCGGGCAACCATTACCGCCTCAGAGGCAGCAATCATTTCTTCCAGATTTTCTAGGGCTTCAGCACGTTCAATCTTCGCCACAATCCCGCCCCGGCCACCCGCAGCCTGGAATAACTCTCGGGCTTCATTGAGGTCATCAGCACTGCGGGGAAATGAGACCGCTAAATAATCAACCTGAAGCTCGGCAGCACATTGAATATCCCTGCGGTCCTTAGCTGTCAGCGCTTTGGCTGAAAGACCACCGCCTTGGCGATTGATACCTTTGTTATCTAACAGAATCCCCCCGATGACCACCCGGCAGGCAATCTTCGGGCCGACGACTTCCTCCACCCACAGAACAATGCGGCCATCGTCTAGGAGTAAGGTATCCCCGCGGCTGACATCATCCGCCAAATCCTCATAATCTACCCCAACTTGGTTTTCGTCACCCGCATCTTTCGGCAGACTAAGGTCCAGGGTAAAGCGGGCCTTATCCTCCAAGTTTGCTTTACCGGCCTTGAATTTGGCGATACGGATTTTCGGCCCTTGCAAATCAGCCAGTACTCCCACCTGCCGCCCATAGGCTTGGGCCCGGCTCCGCACCGTTTCCACCCGCTCCCGGTGTAATTTGCAGGCCTGGTCAAAATCACGGGGGCCATGGGAAAAATTCAGGCGGACCACATCGACTCCCGCTTCGATGATCTGGTCTAAGACCTTGGGGTCATCCGTTGCTGGACCTAGAGTGGCGACGATTTTAGTTCGTCTTAGCATAATTTTTCCGGAGCCCTCCCCGAGATTATTCTTTGCAACCGAGCAAAACCCCAAAGAATAGGCAAAACAGCATATTGGCTACTGATTTGCTCGCTCTTCAAGGATAGCGACCGCCGGCAGTTTCTTCCCTTCCAGAAATTCCAGAAAGGCCCCTCCGCCGGTAGAAATATAAGAAATCTGATCACTCACACCATACTTGGCTACAGCCGCTAAGGTATCTCCACCGCCAGCGATAGAAAAAGCTGGGCTTTCAGCAATGGCTAATGACAGCGCCTTGGTCCCTTCACCGAATTGATCGAACTCAAATACCCCAACAGGGCCATTCCAGACAATAGTCCCCGCTTCCTTTAGTATTTCCGCAAAATGCTTCGAGGTCTCGGGCCCGATATCGAAAATCATATCATCCTCTGCCACTTCACCGATCCGCTTTAAGGTGGCTTCCGCGCTCTCGGAAAACTCCTTACCACAAACCACATCGACTGGTAGCGGGATATCCCCGCCCCGTTCCTGGGCTGCAGTTCTCAATTGCTTAGCAGTTCCTACCAAATCCGCTTCATAGAGGGATTTGCCCACATTGTAACCTGCCGCGGCAATAAAGGTATTGGCAATACCCCCCCCCACAATTAGCTGATCGACTACTTGTGACAGGCTCTCCAATACCGTTAACTTAGTAGAAACCTTGGAACCCCCCACAATGGCGACAAGGGGCCGGGCAGGTTTATCCAAGGCCTTCGCCAAAGCTTCCAGTTCACCCGCCAGCAAGGGTCCCGCACACGCGATCGGCGCGTATTTGGCAACCCCGTGGGTAGAGGCCTGCGCCCGGTGAGCGCTGCCAAAGGCATCCATCACATAAACGTCACAGAGGGCAGCCATTTTCTTGGCCAGGGTTTCATCGTTTTTCTTCTCTCCCGGATTAAACCGGACATTTTCACATAGAGCCACCTGCCCTTCGCCGAGCTCTATGCCCTCCAGCCAGTCTCGTACTAAACGGACTTCCTGACCCAGTAAGTGAGACAAATGATCAGCTACGGGGGCCAAAGAAAAGGATGGATCGAATTCACCCTCAGTGGGACGCCCCAGATGAGACATTAACATGACCTTAGCACCAGCCTGCACCGCCTGTTGAACAGTGGGCAGGGATGCTCGGATACGGGTATCGTCGGCAACCTTACCCTCTTTCAGGGGCACGTTAAGGTCTTCACGAATAAGGACTCGCTTCCCAGCAAGATCCAGATCGGTCATTTTTAGAACAGACATGGAACTCACTCCTTGTATAAAGGCATGGCCTAAAGACGAATCGCCCAATTAGGCTAGATTAAGCGTCTCTCAAGGTTGGTTTTAAGGTGATTGCGGCGTGGGGTCGTCCCGATAGACAACCCCACGCCCCACAGCCTCACTTACTTGGCATTCATCAGGGCAACGGTGGCATCCAACATGCGATTGGAGAAGCCCCATTCATTATCATACCATGCCAGCACTTTGACCAAATTGCCTTGCATCACCTTGGTTAGGCTAGCCTCGTATACTGAAGAGGCAGGATCGTGATTAAAATCCATGGAAACAAGCGGCTTGTCGTTGTAAGCGAGGACCCCTTGCAAATCACCTGTGGCCGCCTCTCGCATCATCCCATCAATGCTCTCCTTGCTGGTATTACGGGAGGCTACGAAAGTCAGGTCAACCAAAGAAACATTGATGGTCGGCACCCGCACTGCAAAACCATCCAATTTGCCATTCAGTTCCGGCAGTACCAACCCGACTGCCGCCGCCGCACCCGTTTTAGTGGGGATCATGGACTGGGTAGCAGAACGAGCCCGACGGAGATCCTTATGGTAAACGTCGGTTAATACCTGATCATTGGTGTAAGAGTGCACCGTAGTCATCAAGCCATGCTCGACACCAATATTATCTTGGAGCACCTTAACGAGAGGCGCCAAGCAGTTGGTCGTACAAGAGGCGTTGGAGATAACCGTATCAGAGGCCTTTAAGGAATCATGGTTGACGCCGTAGACGATAGTGGCATCCACATCTCCACCTCCCGGCGCAGAAATAATTACTTTTTTAGCCCCCGCCTGAAGGTGGGCCGAGGCTTTTTCCTTGCTGGTAAACAAGCCAGTGCACTCGTGTACCACATCCACACCCAATTCATCCCAGGGCAATCGAGCTGGGTCCCTTTCGGCTACCACACGAATCTTATCACCGTTGACGATCAAATAATCTCCATCAACCGAGACCTCACCGGGAAATTTACCATGCACGGTATCGTACTGGGTCAAATAGGCGTTGGTATTGGCATCTCCTAGATCATTAATCGCCACGATCTGGATATCACTGCTACGACCGCGTTCATACAAAGCGCGCAAAACATTGCGGCCAATGCGGCCGTAACCGTTGATTGCGACTTTAATCGCCATGGCTCTATCTCCGTTTTTTTCAAAAAATTACTCTAGCGCTCCAGGAAATGGTCTTGCCAATTTTCCAGGCAGCGTACTGATGTAGAAAATTTTACCTGTTTAAGAAATCATATCTTCGGCAATCTTGGCCAGGTTCTCTGGGGTAAGACCAAAGTGCTTGTACACCTCCGGGGCTGGAGCCGATTCTCCAAAAGTATCAATACCCAATACTTTGCCTTCAAGGCCAACATATTTCCGCCAATAATCGGTGACTCCCGCCTCCACCGCCAATCGAGCCCTCACATCAGAAGGTAGAACCGCTTCCCGATAGGTTTCGTCTTGAGCATCAAAGACATCCGTGCAAGGCATAGACACAACCCGCACTTTGATACCCTTACCTGCCAAAGTTTCAGCAGCTTCCATTGCCAACGCGACCTCAGAACCAGTGGCCATTATAATGACATCTGGCCTACCATCCGTGTCACGCAGGATATAACCGCCACGGCGAATATCTTCAATCTGTTTAGGGGTCCGCTTCTGAGGAGGCACCCCCTGGCGGGAAAATAGCATGGAGGTCGGCCCCTCTTTACGCTCAATAGCCGCCCTCCACGCGACCAGACTTTCCACCGCATCGCAAGGGCGCCATACCGACATACGTGGAATATAGCGCAAGGTAGCCGCCTGCTCCACTGCTTGGTGGGTCGGACCGTCCTCACCCAAGCCGATGGAATCATGGGTATAGACAAAAATACTTTGCACGCCCATGAGTGCAGACATCCGCACTGCATTGCGGGCATACTCGGAAAACATTAAAAAGGTGCCGCCATAGGGAATGAAGCCACCATGCAGGGCAATCCCGTTCATAATGGCTGACATCCCAAACTCCCGCACACCGTAATGGAGATAATTACCTTCAGCAATAGTTTTGCCGATCACCTTTGAACCCGACCAATGGGTGAGATTGGAGCCTGTTAAATCCGCCGATCCGCCCAATAACTCCGGCAGTACTGGGGCATAGGCTTCAATGGCGTTTTGAGAAGCCTTGCGGGTAGCAATTTTCTCGGCCTTGCTATCCGCCGCCTGGAGAGCTTCAGTGACAGTAGCTTCCCAATTCTCAGGAAGTTTATTTTGGAGCCGGCGCTGAAATTCTGCCGCCAACTCTGGATAAGCAGCCTTGTAGGCGGCAAACTTTTCATCCCAAGCTGCCTCTGCCGCCCTACCTTTCTCAGCCCCATTCCAACCCTCATAAATTTCCTCTGGAATTTCAAAGGGGGGATGGGACCAACCTAATTTATCGCGGGTAGCCGCTATTTCATCCTCTCCAAGAGGTGCTCCATGGCAATCATGGCTTCCAGCTAAATTAGGAGCCCCATAACCAATCAAGGTCTTGCAACAAATCAGGGAGGGCTTATCGGTGACTGAACGGGCCTCTTCAATGGCTTGCCGCATGGCCTCCGGGTCATGCCCATCCACACTGCGCACGACGTGCCAACCATAGGCTTCAAAACGTTTCGGCGTATCGTCAGTAAACCATCCTGCCACATCCCCATCAATGGAGATACCGTTGTCATCATAAAAAGCAACCAGCTTCCCTAATCCCCAGGTACCCGCCAAGGAACAGGACTCATGAGAGATCCCTTCCATTAAGCAGCCATCGCCGAGGAACACATAAGTGTAATGATCAACGATTTCATGACCATCGCGATTGAACTGACTCGCCAAGATTTTTTCAGCTAGAGCCATGCCCACGGCATTGCTAAGGCCTTGACCCAATGGTCCAGTCGTGGTCTCCACACCCGGGGCATACCCATATTCTGGATGCCCCGGGGTCTTGGAATGAAGCTGGCGGAACTGTTTGATGTCCTCCATACTTACGTCATAGCCGCTCAGGTGGAGCAAGGAATAGAGCAGCATGGAGCCATGCCCATTAGAAAGTACGAATCGATCCCGATCCGCCCATTGGGGATTGTTAGGGTTATGCTTAAGAAAATCATTCCATAACACCTCAGCGATATCCGCCATCCCCATAGGGGCGCCAGGATGACCGGATTTCGCCTTTTGCACTGCGTCCATGCTAAGCGCACGGATGGCATTAGCCAATTCTCTGCGAGAAGGCATTGCTTACCTCCTAAATTACGTTAATTAATCTCGTCTTAAATCTTGCCTTGGCGCGTAGCCTTACCCTACCGCGCTCCTTCACCAGACAATGACTTCAGGAATCCTATAGGCCCAAGCCTTCTAAAGTGCTCTATATATATAATGGGGCGCAATACTCTAGCAGAGAAGCGCCAAAAACGCGAAAAAAACGCTTAGCTTACCTTTTTAGACAGACCAAGTACATCCTGCATATCGTAGAGCCCAGGAGGTTTACCGCTGACCCACTGGGATGCGCGCATGGCCCCCAAAGCAAAGGTCATGCGGCTTGAGGCCTTATGGCCAATCTCTACCCGCTCACCTTCCGCCGCAAACATCACAGTGTGTTCACCCACGATATCGCCTGCACGGAGGGAAGAAAAACCTATGCTTTCCCTCGGCCGTTGGCCGCTGAATCCAAGCCGCCCATAAACCGCACACTGATTCAAATCCCGTCCCAGGGTTTCAGCCACCACCTCCCCCATGCGTAAAGCGGTTCCCGAGGGAGCATCCACCTTGTGACGGTGGTGGGCCTCGATAATTTCAATATCCACCTCATCCCCTAACACCTGAGCGGCTGTCTCTAAGAGCTTTAAACAAAGATTAACGCCCACACTCATGTTGGGTGCCAACACAATTGGAATCTCAGTAGCCGCACTTGCAATCTCCTGGCGCTGCTCTGGGGTAAATCCAGTGGTGCCAATCACCATGGCCTTGCCCTGGTCTTTGCAAAGGGCCAAATTGGCCAACGAGACTTCAGGTTGCGTGAAATCGATTAGTAGGTCAAAAGCATCTCCATGCTCACGCAAATTGCCCACTAGGGGGATTTGCAATGTTCCCGCCCCTGCCAATTCTCCCGCATCACTGCCAATTAGGCGACTGTCAGGGCGTTCACTGGCTACCCCAAGCGCAATTCCCTCATATTGACAGGCAGCTTGGATCAAGGCGCGCCCCATACGCCCGGCGGCACCGCTGATAGCTACTCGGATCATAGTCCTCATTCCTGTATAGTGAACAAAAATGACAAACCCGAGGGGGTGAAATTATCTCCAGCCACCTCGGGGATAAGATTTGCGTACTTAATGGTTAGGATGGGTCCAAAGGATATCAGAACTTCATTTCTTCAAAGAAGTGTTTTACCCCTTCCAGCCAGGAATGATGTTTAGGGCTATGCTTTTTATTGCGATTCATGGAAGCTTCGAATTTTTTCAGTAATTCTTTTTGCTCTTCATTTAATTTCACTGGCGTTTCTACCATCACCCGACACAGCAGATCGCCGGCGGATCCACCACGAACAGGCGTAACACCCTTACCCCTTAAGCGGAAAACCTGCCCCGACTGAGTCCCTGCCGGGATTTTGAGTTTTGCCCGGCCGGCCAGGGTAGGCACATCCAGCTCTCCGCCTAGGGCGGCAGTGACAAAACTGACTGGCACTTCGCAGTGTAGCTCATCGCCCTCCCGGGAAAAGATCGGATGCGCTTTAATTTGTACCTGAACATAAAGATCACCTGGCGGCCCACCACTCTCTCCAGCTTCTCCTTCTCCAGCCAGACGGATCCGATCCCCCGTATCTACCCCTGGCGGAATCTTCACCGAGAGCGTCTTATGCTCCCGGACCCGACCTTCACCGTGACAATCAGAGCAAGGAGAACTCACGATCTGGCCACTGCCATGACAACGTGGACAAGTCTGTTGCAGGGAAAAGAAACCTTGCTGTATCCGTACCTGACCATGGCCATCACAAGTAGGGCAGGTAATGGGTGAGGTTCCCGGCTGGGCGCCACTGCCCTCGCAGGTTTTGCACTTCACATAAGTAGGAATGCGGATCTTGGCGGTGGTGCCTGCGACAGCTTCTTCCAGAGTGAGATCCAGATTGTAGCGGAGATCAGCGCCCCGATAAGCCTGCCGTCTACCTCCACGGCCTGCGGCAGCACCAAAGATGTCATTGAAAACATCGCCAAAGATGTCACCAAAGCTGGGGCCGCCTTCAAAGCCATATCCCCCTCCTGCTCCCGGGCCTGCCCCCGCACCGACTCCCGCGTGCCCAAATTGATCATAGGCCGTGCGCTTCCTAGCGTCGGAGAGAACATCATAGGCCTCCTGAACCTCTTTGAATTGGTCCTCGGCAGTCTTGTTATCAGGATTGCGATCCGGATGATATTTCATAGCCAGGCGCCGATAGGCCTTCTTAATTTCAGGGTCGGAAGCATTCCGCGCAACCCCCAGAATTTCGTAGTAATCTCGCTTTGCCATTCTCCGAACTATCAGCTCTCCGCCTTTTAGCGCTCAAAACCCCGACTACATGGCCAGTAGTAAAGCCCTGGCCCATAGCCGTGTTGATTGCTAGATACACCAAGGCACAGGCGCCTTCCAGTTACGCCTGTGCCACCCTCGTTGGATTGCCATCATTTTATTTCGCTATTTTTTATCTTCCTTCACTTCCTCAAACTCAGCATCCACGACCCCTTCTTCGGCGGCCTTGCTTTCTTCCCCTTTGGCTTCTTTGGGCTCTTCAGCTTGTTGCCCATAAATGCGTTCGGCCATTTTAGCAGAAGCATCCGTCAACTCCTTGATCCGGGCTTCAATAGCCGCCTTATCATCGACCTTCATGGCAGTCTTGAGTTCTTCAATCGCTTTCTCAATTCTGCTCTTCTCATCGGCCTCAAGCTTATCGCCCAACTCTTCCATGGACTTTTCCGTCGCATGAATCAAGTTATCACCCTGATTGCGCACATTGATCAGCTCCCGGAACTTGCGATCTTCCTCGACATGGGCCTCGGCGTCCTTGACCATATTTTCGATCTCATCTTCCGATAGCCCGCTAGAGGCCTTAATGACAATAGACTGTTCCTTGCCCGTTGCCTTATCTTTAGCGGAGACATTCAAGATGCCATTGGCATCGATGTCAAAGGTGACCTCGATTTGAGGCATACCCCGAGGCGCCGGGGGGATACCGACCAAATCAAAGCGACCTAAGGACTTATTGTCCGCCGCTCGCTCCCGCTCCCCCTGGAGAACGTGAACGGTGACTGCCGTTTGATTGTCGTCGGCGGTGGAAAAGACCTGCGTTTTGCGGGTAGGAATGGTGGTGTTTTTCTCAATCAACTTAGTCATGACTCCCCCCAAGGTCTCAATCCCTAGGGACAGGGGCGTCACATCTAGCAGCAGTACCTCTTTAACCTCACCAGCCAGGACTCCAGCCTGAATGGCAGCACCCACGGCGACGGCTTCATCCGGATTCACATCTTTACGGGGCTCCTTGCCAAAGAATTCTTTGACCGCTTCCTGAACTTTAGGCGTACGGGTTTGCCCACCTACCAAGATAACTTCGTCGATTTCAGAGGCACTAAGCCCCGCATCCTGGATAGCAATCTTACAAGGCTCAATAGTGCGAGCAATCAAATCTTCCACCAAAGCTTCCAGCTTAGCCCGAGTGATCCGAATATTAAGATGCTTAGGACCCGAAGCATCCGCCGTCACATAGGGTAAATTAACGTCTGTCTGGTGGCTAGAGGAAAGCTCAATCTTGGCCTTCTCCGCCGCATCTTTAAGGCGCTGCATCGCTAAAGGATCACCGCGCAAGTCGATACCTTGCTCTTTTTTAAACTCTTCGGCGATATAGTCAATAAGTCGCTTGTCGAAATCTTCGCCGCCGAGGAAGGTATCGCCATTGGTGGATAACACCTCAAACTGGTGCTCTCCCTCCACCTCTGCGATTTCAATAATAGAAATATCAAAGGTACCACCGCCCAGATCGTAGACCGCAATCTTTTGATCGCCTCGTTGCTTGTCTAGGCCGTAGGCCAAAGCTGCCGCCGTAGGCTCATTGATAATACGCTTCACTTCAAGCCCTGCTATCCGGCCTGCATCCTTAGTAGCCTGGCGCTGGGAATCGTTAAAATAAGCCGGCACCGTGATGACCGCCTCGGTCACTTCTTCGCCTAGGTAATCCTCCGCCGTTTTCTTCATTTTGCGGAGCACGTTCGCTGAAATTTCCGGCGGGGCCATTTTTTTATCCATCGCCTCCACCCAGGCATCCCCATTATCGGCCTTTACAATTTTATAGGACACCATTTTAATGTCCCGCTGGACCACGTCCTCATCAAAGCGGCGCCCAATAAGACGCTTAATTGCATACAGGGTGTTTTGAGGATTGGTGATCGCTTGCCGTTTAGCAGATTGGCCCACCAATGTTTCACCTTCTTTGGTAAACGCCACCACAGACGGGGTGGTGCGATCACCCTCAGCATTCTCGATCACGCGGGTCTTATTCCCTTCCATGATAGCCACGCAAGAATTGGTGGTCCCCAAGTCAATGCCAATAATCTTTCCCATTACTCCTCTACTCCAAAAATTTAGTATTCATTCTCCACCGGCGGTTATCCTCCTACCGGCACCTTATGCTCTCCGCTATACCTGACTATGGGGGCGCGCTAGCCAATTTCAAGCCTGGGTATCCACCCCAGGCGGGATTTGCTCGCTTGGCTTAGAGACGACCACCATGGCTGGGCGTAGCAGGCGGCCGTTTAAAACATAACCCTTGCGAACAACGATCAGGACGGTGTTAGGCGCAACTTCGTCGTTCTCCTGGGTAGATATGGCCTGGTGGAATTCAGGATTAAAGGCTTCGCCTTGAGGGTCCACGGTTTCAATGCCAAATCGGGCTGCGACTTCATCAAACATTTTGAGGATCAATTCGGTACCCTCTCGCAAAGCAGCTACATCGGCATCTTCAGCCTGAGCCGCCGCCAGCCCCATCTCTAAGCTGTCCTTAACCGGCAACAACTCCTGGGCAAATTTCTCCAAAGCATACTTGCGGGCCTTCTCTAATTCCCGCTCATGACGTCGGCGCTGGTTCTCCAACTCGGCTCGTGCTCGGAGCAACTCGTTCCAATGCTCATCTGCCTTGGTGCGAGCATCCTCCAAAAGCCGTTGTATATCTTCCATCTCGGCAGTTTCCGGTGCCGCTTCCTGGGCCTGTTCACCACCTTCGCTTGGCGCCTCGGATTCTACAGAAATTTCCGACTGTTCGGTTGCACTGTGGGTGTCCGGAGTAGTTTTCTCTTCGTTGGCCATACCAATACTCTCCAAGTTGCTAGGGCCTGTTAACACTTAGGCTCACTACCCATTGTTTCTTCTGCCTGGTTGGCCGAAAAAACGGCCGCTGGCAAACATAAATTAATTTAGTGTTAGCAGGCCCTAAGGCTTTTACCTAAAACCACAACAGGTGGGGATGGTTTACCTCGGATTCAAGGCTGCACCTAGTAATCGGGCGGTCACATCCACTAGAGAAATCACCCGCTCATAATCCATTCGGGTGGGACCAATCACGCCAAGCACTCCCAGGGCGCCTTCGGAAGAGCCATAACGGGCAGTGACCACACTGCAATCGTCAAATACTTGGTAACCCGATTCTTCGCCAATAAAGATCTGGATCCCGCCGGCATGCAAACACTGATCTAATAAATGCAGAATATCCTGCTTCTCATTGAAGGCATTAAATAATAGGCGCAGGCGTTCTTTATCCGATAGATCCATATAATCTAACAGGTTGGTCTGTCCCGCGACCACACAATCTTCCACCTCTTTCTCAGAAAGAAATACCTGTTTTGCCATCTCCACCGCTGTTCCCATGATTCGGTCCATATCTTCACGCACCTCGCTCATCTCGGCCAGGAGGCGCTCCCGAACTTCATAAAAATCCTTCCCTTTAAAGATAGCGTTAAGGTAATTGGCCGCCTGCTGCAATTCCGAGGCTGAGTATGGACGGCTGGGATAAATAATACGATTTTGCACTTCGTGTTCATTTACCACTAAGATAGCGAGCACCCGATTCTCTGACAATGGCAAGAACTCCACCTGGCGTAGAGCGCGGCATTCATGCCGGGGCAACATCACCACCCCTGCAAAGCGGCTGATTTCGGATAATAATTGGGAAGCTGTGGCTAGCAGTGCCGAAGGTTCCGCCTCCACCTCAAACTGGGCCGCTAGCTCGCGAATGGTGTTGGCACCCAACCTCTTAGGTCTCAGCAAAGCGTCGATAAAAAAGCGATAGCCTTTGACAGTAGGCACCCTTCCCGCCGAAGTATGGGGGGAAAACACCAACCCCAATTCTTCCAGATCGGCCATGACATTGCGAATAGTCGCTGGGCTGAGGTCCAGTTGACACTCCCGGGAAAGAGTCCGGGAACCGACAGGTTCCCCATCGCGGATATAACACTCTACCATAGCCTTGAGCAGATGCTGGGAGCGCTCGTTTAGCACCAATGGGCTCTTGGATCGTGCCATAAACTAGACAACCCCTTTACTACCTAAAGAAACCCCCTCATATTAGCACTCATACCTACAGAGTGCTAATCTGGGGACTCAAGTTGACGCCACAAACAAGCACCGCCGCTAACCTTATCAATGGCAGCAAGGCATTCCTGATGAGCCAACCGCTCTTCTTCGTTTGCCCGCACCACTTTAAGGGGCGACCGCTTAACCGGGACAGGCCGATATTTTCCCCCTTCCGGTTGAGATTGAATGTCCTCGCTACCATACCCTCGCAGGCTTAAACTGGCTTGACCCCCGGTCATGGCCAAATATACTCCAGCAAGAATTTCTGCATCCAAGAGAGCGCCGTGCAGATCCCGCCGGGAGTTGTCAACCCCATAGCGTTTGCAGAGGGCATCTAGGCTATTTTTCTGACCCGGATGACGTTGCCGCGCTAGGGCCAACGTATCCAGCACTTGACAGTAGAGACTTACTTTTCCCCACTGAGAGCCTAGTAAGTTCAATTCATGATCCAGAAAACCCACATCGAAGGGGGCATTATGGATGACCAATTCTGCCTCTTTAATAAAAGCTAAAAATTCCTCGACAATTTCCACAAAACGCGGCTTATCTGATAAAAACTCATTGCTCAAGCCGTGGACTTTCAAAGCCCCTTCGTCCACCTTCCGTTCCGGATTTAGATAGCAATGAAAAGTCTGCCCCGTACGGCGCCGATTGATCAGTTCAACTCCCCCAATTTCAATGATTCGATGTCCCTCTTTGGGCTCCAACCCAGTGGTCTCCGTATCGAGTATAATCTGCCGCATCAACCTTCCTCCAATTCGGTAATGGCTTCCCGAGCCAAGGCATCCACCCGCTCGTTTTCTGGATGCCCCTCATGTCCCCGGACCCAAAACCACTCTACCTGATGTTGAGCAGCGGCCCTTTCCAGGCGCTGCCATAAGTCTATGTTCTTCACCGGCTGCCGGTTGGCCGTTTTCCAACCGCGTTGTTTCCAACGAGGCATCCAGCAGGTAATTCCCTGGCGCAGGTATTGGGAGTCCGTCGTCAGCCGGACTCGACAGGGTCGCTTGAGGGATTCTAGGGCTTGGATCGCCGCCATCAACTCCATGCGATTATTAGTCGTCCTCGTCTCCGTCCCTGACAAAGTTTTTTCTCGTCCCCGGTAGCGCAGCAGGGCGCCCCACCCCCCGGGGCCAGGATTTCCACGGCATGCTCCGTCAGTAAAAATCTCCACAGCTTCAGTCACGGAAACGCTCCCGGGCCGTCGGCTCTGCAAGGCCGGGTATTTCCAAACCCTTTTCCTTACGCCAGAGAGGATCCACCGGATTCAAACGCATTACTTGCTTTTTGGCTACCACCAAATAGCCCCCCGCCAAAAATGGGCACCAACGCTGCCCCACCCCCTCAAAAAAACGCAATCGCCGCATCAGCCGTGGATGCTGCAAGGGGGGACGAAATAAAAAATACCGCAATTGCACCGTCTCAAAACCCAATAGCGCCAACCAATCTCGGAGACGGCTGAGGCTGTAGAAACGCCCACACCAAGGCACCTGCCCCCGCCGCCATAAAAAAAGCCGCCAAAGCCCCCAAAAGCTCCAGGGATTGAAGCCTAAAACTACTAAGGTGCCATAAGGAACCAGTACTCGTTGGACCTCTCGTAATACCTGATGAGGGTTAGCCTCATACTCCAATACATGGGGCAAAACTATCCCATCCACAGTTGCGCTGGCAAAAGGCAAAGTATCCACCCGGGACAACAGGCTGGGTGGCTGGACCTCTGACCAAGTCCCTGCTTCCAATACCACCTGATGCCAAATGCGGCTGGAAGATAGCAAATCCGTCCCCTTGCGCACGGCACCTAGCTGGACCAAGTGGTAACCAAATAGACCCGGTAGAATTCTTTCCAACTCCGCCCGTTCGATTTTCAACAAACGCCGGCCTAAGGGCTTCTCTAACCAGGCGCAAAAAGCTTGACGAGAAGGGTACTCCCGCTTGTGCGATGAACCCTTTACCTTAGGCCAGATCGGCTCAAAGGTAAGCATCATTTTATACTCCCTTCTGAAATAAGAACCTGTGGAGCAACTTAACCTCTATTATATTGCACCCTAATTGCATACTATTAAGCGATTAAGATTAAAACGACTACCGTCCCAGAGGACTGCTACACTTTCACTATAAACCCAATAACAGGAGATCAGCCATGGAGGAAGCTATCAGCACCCGTGATATCATCCTTGACGCCGCCTTGGAATTGGCTGAAGAAACTTCCTGGGAAAATGTGCGCCTGCACCATATTGCTCAACGGACAGGTTTGAGCTTGAATCAGATTCGCCAATATTTCAGGGAAAAAGAAGAATTGGTGGATGCATGGCTAGACCGAGCTGACCAGGCTATGCTGGAAGAAACAAACCGCCCTTACTTTCCAGCCATTTCTCCCCGGGAGCGACTCAACCGCCTATTTATGGCCTGGTTAGAAGCCCTTTCCCCTCATCGCCAAGTAATGCGCCAAATGGTCTTCAATCGGCTTGAACCAGGGCATTTACACATGCAACTCGCAAGCCTATTACGTATCAGCCGCACCGTGCAATGGGCTCGCGAGGCCGCCCAACGGGATCAAGTCTTTTTGTTTCGGGCGCTAGATGAAACCGCCTTGACCTCCATCTATCTCATTACCTTTCTCTGTTGGCTGAATGATCCCACCGAATATCACCGGCGAACCCGTCGGTTACTGGATAGAATCCTGCGCACAGGCGAAATCATTGGGTCGCTCAAGCCATCGTTCTTACGGTCAAAAAAGCAGGAACAGACTTTCACCAAGACCTCCTTCCCCAGCGGTCCCTGAAAACTGGAGCAGCAGGAAACTCCCAAAAATTTTCCCTTAGGCAACAAAATTGAGTCAATTTGGCGCCATCTTCCGTTAAATGGATACGCTTACCCATGCCTTGAGCGGTGCGCTGCTGACACGCGCCACCGCTCCTTCCCAGCGCCGAGATGACCCACTCACGCTGAGAGAACGGGTCCTGGTGGGAACCTTGGCCGCGGCCTTTCCTGATAGCGATTTTGTTCTCCGCTCGGTCACGGACTTGCTCACCTACCTTAATTGGCATCGGGGCATCACCCATTCCGTGGTTATGCTTCCCTTTTGGGGAATGTTGCTGGCCACCTTGTTTTGGTGGTTTGGGGGAAGACAAAAACCCCGGCAGGCCTATTTAGGGGTATCCCTATTAGGAATAAGCATTCATATTGCCGGAGATGTCATCACTGCCTATGGCACCCAAATCCTCGCCCCTCTTTCGAATTACAAAGCGGCTTGGCCCACCACTTTTGTCATCGATCCTTGGTTTACCAGTATTATCGTCATGGGATTATTAGGCAGTTGGTATTGGCATCGCTCCCGCCTGCCAGCGGTAGCAGGCTTAGCCCTATTAGTGACCTATGTGGGCTTCCAGGGGATACTCCGAACTCAGGCATTGGCCCTAGGGGATGAATATGCGCGCCAACACTCTCTGAACAAGATTCAAGTCCATGCCTTGCCCCAACCCCTATCCCCTTTTAATTGGAAAATTGTGGTGGTGGCTCCACAGAAGTATTACCTCAGTCAAGTCAACCTCCGACGCAAGCAACTCGCCGTTCCTACCTCACCCGATCCTCCTTTTTGGGTTCGCCTCTATACGGCCTATCCACCACCGACAGCCATGCAATGGACTCAATACCGGCTTTATGGGAAGCCTGATCAAGAAACCTTAGCCCGCACGGTTTGGCACCAAGAAGCCCTGCAAGGCTACCGCCAGTTCGCCTTGCTCCCGGCCCTCTATGCCATCGATCGGGGAAGCAATGGTCTGTGTGTTTGGTTCGTGGACCTGCGTTTTACCCTTCCCAGCCTCACTCCACCATTTCGGTATGGGGGATGCCGTCAAAAAAATGACTCTCGTTGGGAACTACGCCAGCTACTTAGAAATCTAGGCTCTTAGCCACTGACACTGCACCCCGAAACTTCCCCCTCTAGGCGCAAACTGCCCGTTAACTGCTCCACGGTAGCCACCTCATGGCGCTTGAGATAATCCACGATCCCCGCGTTAATTTTGGAACAAAGAAGGGGGTCGTAAAACAAGGCTGTGCCTACCCCCACGGTAGCCGCACCCGCAATCAGAAATTCCAGGGCATCCTCGCTCGAGGCCACCCCTCCTTGGCCAATAATTGGAATATCATGCTGCCGGCACACCTGATAGACCTGGCGCACCTTGAGTAAAGCAATTGGCTTTATGGCAGGCCCCGATAACCCCCCCTGGATATTCCCAAGCAGGGGGGTTCGCTGCTCTATATCAATGGCCATCCCCATCAGGGTATTGATGACAGCAAAAGCATCTGTTCCGGCCTCAATACAGCGACGGGCATTTTCTTCAATCGAGGTCTGATTAGGAGAAAGCTTGGTGATCAAGGGTTTGTGGGTCACCTTCCGGCAAGCGTCCACTACCCGCGCCGACATATCTGGATCATTACCAAAAGCAACTCCCCCTTCTTTCACATTAGGGCAGGAAATATTGATCTCAATGGCATCAATAGGAGAATCGTCAAAGCAGCGCGTGACTTCCACATACTCTTCAACAGTGGAACCGGAAACATTGGCAATGTACCGAGTTTCCCTGAAATCTAACTCTGGTAGAATATGATTGACTACATAATCCACACCAGGATTTTGCAAGCCAATGGCATTGAGCATTCCCATAGGGGTTTCATAAATCCGATGGGGTCGATTCCCCAAGCGGGGGGCTGCTGTTGTTCCCTTGAGGCACACCGCGCCCACCTCCCGGTTAGAGTAGCCCGCCACCCGCGTGTATTCTTCTCCAAAACCGACACAACCTGAAAGTAACACCAATGGACTTAGTAACCTCAGCCCACAAAAATCAACTTTCAATCTTGCCCGATCGGTCTCGCTTAACTCAGTAGTTGTAGTTAATGTCGCCACCATTTCTTGCTACGCCGCAATGTTTTATGTCGTCTTATTCGAACCTGAAATTCCACCCAATACGGGTAATATCATACGCCTTTGTGCCAATACGGGCGCTCATCTCCACTTGATACAACCACTAGGCTTTGATCTCGACGATAGGCGGTTGCGCCGCGCTGGCCTAGACTATCATGAATGGGCCAGAGTTAAGGTTCATCCCAGCCTGGAGCATTTTTCAAGGCAGGTCCAGCCTCGGCAGCTATGGGCCTGCTCTAGCCGTGGACAGCAACCTTATGATAAAGCCAACTTCCACCCAGGTGACGCCCTCTTATTTGGCCCCGAAACTCGGGGTCTCCCACGGGAACTCCTGAATACCCTGCCTCCAAAGCAGGTGCTGCGAATTCCCATGCTTCCCTCTAGCCGCAGCCTTAACCTTTCCAATGCCGTTGCAGTTGTGCTCTACGAAGCTTGGCGGCAGCAAAGCTTTCCCGGGAGTAGGGATGCAGGTGAAGTGGCGCCTCACGGGAACCTTATCTGTAGCGGGTAAAGTGCCCCCGTCACCGCTTCGGATAACAACTTACTGCTTCCCTTTTTCCCCTAACCAATCCTGGGGCTGAAGAAACTTTTCGTAGAGCCGGGCCTCCGGGGTTCCCGCAGCTGGCCGCCAGTTATAACGCCACTTCACCAGGGGAGGCAATGACATCAGGATAGATTCAGTCCGTCCCCCTGACTGAAGACCAAAGAGGGTCCCCCGATCATAGAGGAGGTTAAATTCCACGTAACGTCCCCGCCGATAGAGCTGGAAGTCCCGCTCCCGTTCGCCATAGGAGAAGGTTTTGCGCCGCTGGACAATGGGTAAATAAGCCAACAGATAATGGTTGCCCACGCTTTGCATAAAATCAAAGCAGCGGGGAAAACCCCATTCATTCAAGTCATCAAAAAACAACCCACCAATTCCCCGGGTTTCCCCGCGATGCTTAAGGTAAAAATATTCATCGCACCATTTTTTGTAACGGGGATAAACCTCTTCCCCAAAGGGAATACAAGCCTCACGAGCGGTGTGATGCCAGTGAATCGCGTCTTCCTCAAAAGGATAGTAGGGAGTAAGATCAAAACCGCCCCCAAACCACCAGATAGGCGCTTCGCCCTCCTTGGTGGCGAGGAAGAAACGGATGTTGGCGTGGGAGGTAGGGACATAGGGATTATGGGGATGGATAACCAAAGAAACGCCAAGGGCTTCAAATCGCCGTCCTGCTAATTCCGGCCGCTGCGCTGTCGCCGCAGCAGGGAGGCCGTCCCCAAAGACATGGGAGAAATTGACTCCCCCTTGTTCAAATATTGCCCCCTCAGACAACACCCGGGATTGACCCCCACCACCGGCCGCTCGCTGCCAGTCATCCTCCATAAAGCTGGCAGCCCCGTCCTCCTGTTCCAAGGTGGAACAAATTCGATCTTGGAGGTCAAGCAGATAGTCTTTGACTACCGCTACCTCAGGCTCATTGCTAGGGTTACTCATCACCACTCCGTTATTTAGGTCAGCGCAGGCCTAAAAACTTGCCATTTGAGAATCAGGAGAGAACTCCCCTGGCAAGGGGAATTAATCATCGGATCCGCTGTCCTGTTATTCCATCGCGAATCTCACTGGGACCAGCCCGCCCTCCTATTGCACCCGGGAGAATATAATCGATGCCAGCACCCAAAGATCTACGAATCTGTAAGGTCGTTCGCGCCGGGGGACGTCCAGCGCGATTGGCGCTGGTGGAGACAATGGCATACCCCACCCTTTGACAGAGACATGCCGCCACGGGATGGGCGGTGACTCGGACAGCAAGGGTATCATGCTGACCTCTCAACCAGCGGGGAACATCCGCCCGAGCGGGCAACAACCAAGTGACTGGTCCAGGCCAAGTTGCTTCAAGACGGGCCTGAATTTGAGCCGTTAAGGGCAACAAATAAGATTGTAACTGGGCAAAATCAGCCGCGATTAAAATTAAGCCCTTATCTACAGAACGCCCCTTAAGCTTAAGGATACGCTCAACGGCTACCCCTTGCAGAGGGTCACAACCTAGACCAAACACTCCCTCCGTCGGATAGGCGACAACGCCGCCCCCATGAATCATGCGGGCGGCTAATCGCACCGGCCAGCTTAGGCATTCACTCACAAATTCTTAACCCCGGGCGCGTTTTTTCTCCATCATGTCGTGGATAATCGGGGTGAGCACAATCTCCATGGCAAGCCCCATTTTACCGCCAGGCACTACCAAGGTATTAGACCGAGACATAAATGAAGCTTTGAGCATATTTAAATAATAGGGAAAATCCGCCATATGGGGATCCCGGAAGCGAATCACTACATTGCTTTCATCAGGCGTTGGAATATCACGGGCGATGAAAGGGTTGGAGGTATCCACCAAGGGCACCCGCTGAAAATTAATATGGGCACGGGAAAATTGAGGGCAGATATAGTGCACGTAATCTGGCATGCGCTTGAGAATAATTTGGACGACCGCCTCGGAAGAATAACCCCGGTTGAGACAATCCCGATGAATTTTTTGGATCCATTCCAAGTTCACTACCGGCACTACGCCCACCAATAAGTCCACATATTGGGCCACATTAACCTGGTCAGTTACTGCACCTCCATGGAGCCCCTCATAAAAGAGCAAATGACTATCCGGATCAATGGGCTCCCAAGGAGTAAAGGTCCCCGGGGCCTGGCCGTAGGGTTCGCCCTCTTCCTCACTGTGAATATAAAGGCGCTTTTTCCCAGTGCCATGCTCTGAGTATTCACGAAACAAAGCCTCTAATTTATCTAACTCATTGGCTTCCGGCCCAAAATGAGTCAGGACCTTCCCCTGCTCCTCATATTCCGCGACCTTTTCCTTCATAGCTTGGCGATCATAGCGATGGAAACTATCGCCTTCGATCACGACAGGCTTAATGCCTTCACGCCGAAACATATCGCTGAAAGCATGTTTAACCGTAGATGTGCCTGCCCCAGACGAGCCAGTCACAGCAACAATAGGATGTGCTACGGACATATGTCCCTCCTCAATACTAATTGGATTGCAAGTAGTTTTAGCTAAACTGAAATAACTGGAAATTTATGCTTGCAAGAAGGCCCTACCCCTGATTACCTAGGATCACCGGGCCCCTTGACCCGGCCCGCTTCCTTAGCAATGGCACGATAACCAATATCAGTCCGGTAGTAGGCTTCCTTCCAAGTAATTTGCTGAACGAGGGCATAGGCGGTCGCTTGGGCCTGGGTCACGGAATCACCAAGACCGCAGACGCAAAGAACACGGCCTCCAGCCGTCACGATGCGGCCCTCTTTTTCGGCCGTACCCCCATAAAATACTTTGCTATTCTCACGCTCCGGGGCGGGTAAACCATAAATAGGATCACCGATAGGGTAGGAACCTGGATAACCTTTCGCCGCCATCACTACGCCCAAGGCTGCGCGGGGATCCCAGGTCACATCGACCTCGTGCAAGCGACCCTCCAAGGTGGCCTGGCATAACTCTACTAAATCCGACTGCAACCGCATCATAATGGGTTGGGCTTCCGGATCCCCAAAACGGCAATTGTACTCTAGCACCTTGGGGGACCCGTCCTCAGCAATCATCAGCCCAGCATATAAAAATCCTCGATAAGGATATCCTTCTTCGGCCATCCCTCGTACGGTCGGCACGATTATTTCCTGCATGACCCGCTTGTGAACCGCCTCTGTCACCACTGACGCCGGAGAATAAGCGCCCATCCCCCCCGTATTAGGCCCCGTATCGCCCTGATCATGAGCCTTATGATCCTGAGAACTGGCCAAAGGCAAGATGTGCTCGCCATCGGTTAAGACGATGAAACTGGCTTCTTCACCTCTTAAAAACTCTTCTATCACTACCCGACGGCCAGCCTCGCCAAAGGCACCCCCCGCCAATATTCCATGAACTGCATCAATGGCCTCCTGCTCGGTCTGGGCCACCACCACGCCCTTACCCGCCGCCAGGCCATCCACTTTTACCACAATGGGAGCACCCTGCATTTTAATGTAGTCGACTGCCGGTTCCACTTCGCTAAAAGTCCGGTAACGAGCCGTTGGAATCCCGCAACGCATTAGAAAATCTTTGGCGAAGGATTTAGCGCCTTCCAGGCGGGCAGCTTCGCGATAGGGTCCCAAGCAGCCTAGCCCGGCTTCCTCAAAAGCATCCACAATTCCCAGCACTAAGGGAGCTTCTGGCCCTACCACAGTCAATCCAATTTGCTCTGCTGAGGCAAAAGCCACCAGGGCCGGGATATTATCCGGTTTAATCGCGACATTTTCCAATTTAGGTTCCAATGCAGTCCCGGCATTACCTGGCGCCACATAAACCCGATCAACCTGGGGTGACTGGGCCAGCTTCCAAGCAAGGGCATGCTCGCGGCCCCCTCCCCCAATCACCAAAATCTTCATTTTTGACTGCACCATCTGTTAAAAAAATGCGCAAATAATAACTTAGGAAAGCTCAAAGCCCAAATGGGCAATGCTAAAATAGCCACAATAACCACCGAATCCCTTCTCACCCCCTTGGAAAGGGCTCATCATAAAAGCCTGATGAAATACCAACTAGCCGTTGCAAGGAACCGCGCAATCCTTTATTGTCACAGGACAGCAGCTAGGGGTGCCGAGCAATTGCCCGGCTGAGAGAGTCCCTCTGAACCTGATCCGGTTGGTACCGGCGTAGGGAAGCTGAAAAGCACAGGCGCCTACGCCTTCATGCCGCCGGTTTTTGCCTATGCGGCCTTTAAGGAGGTTATACATGAGCGCCATTCCGGAAAAATCCTTGTCCACCCAAGCCCAGGTGGACGAGCAAGCCATCCAACCCTTTCCCAACTCACGCAAAATCTATGTTACCGGAAGCCGTCCCGATATTCGCGTACCCATGCGGGAAATCAGGCTATCCGATACCCACACGAGTCGTGGACTAGAAAAGAATCTCCCCTTAACCGTTTATGACACTTCCGGCCCCTATACGGACCCCCAAGTGAAAATTGATATCCGCCAGGGATTACCGGAACTGCGCCGGGCCTGGATCGAGGAACGGGCTAATACCGAGCTATTGCCCGATCTTTCCTCAGCATACGGCCGCCAACGGAATGCTGATCCTAACCTGGATCATTTACGCTTCGCCCACTTGCGCCCACCGCGTCGGGCCAACCCCGGACATAATGTGACCCAAATGCATTATGCCCGGCAAGGGATCATCACCCCGGAAATGGAATTTATTGCGCTTCGCGAAAACCAGCGCTTGGAGCAATACCGGGAGCAGCTGCTCCAGCAGCATCCCGGCCAATCCTTTGGGGCCAATTTGCCGTCCCAAATCACTTCCGAATTTGTGCGCTCGGAGGTTGCTCGCGGCCGCGCGATTATCCCGGCCAATATCAACCATACCGAGTTGGAACCCATGATCATCGGGCGTAATTTTTTAGTCAAGATCAACGCCAATATTGGCAACTCAGCAGTGACTTCCAGCATCTCCGAAGAAGTGGACAAAATGACTTGGGCCATTCGCTGGGGCGCCGACACAGTAATGGATCTCTCTACCGGCAAAAATATCCACGAAACCCGGGAATGGATAATTCGCAACTCCCCCGTCCCCATTGGCACCGTGCCTATCTACCAAGCCTTGGAGAAAGTAGGGGGCAAGGCCGAAGAATTGACCTGGGAAATCTTCCGCGATACTTTAATTGAACAAGCCGAACAAGGCGTAGATTATTTCACCATCCATGCCGGGGTGCGCCTGGCCTACATCCCCCTAACCGCCAACCGAGTCACCGGTATTGTTTCCCGGGGCGGCTCCATCATGGCCAAATGGTGCCTCGCCCACCATAGGGAAAGTTTCCTCTATACCCACTTCGAGGAAATTTGCGAAATCATGAAAGCCTATGATGTTTCCTTCTCCTTAGGAGACGGTCTGCGGCCAGGTTCCATTGCCGATGCCAACGACGCGGCCCAATTTGCGGAACTTGAAACTCTGGGAGAACTGACCCAAATCGCCTGGAAACACGACGTCCAGACCATGATTGAAGGTCCCGGTCATGTGCCCATGCACCTTATCAAAGAAAATATGGAGAAACAGTTAGTCTGTTGTGGGGAAGCCCCCTTCTATACTCTCGGGCCTTTGACTACTGACATTGCCCCGGGCTACGACCATATCACCTCCGGCATCGGGGCAGCCATGATTGGCTGGTATGGCACCGCCATGCTGTGCTATGTCACCCCCAAAGAACACCTCGGATTGCCCAACAAAAACGATGTCAAGGAGGGGATTATTACTTACAAAATTGCGGCCCATGCGGCCGATCTGGCCAAAGGCCATCCCAGTGCGCAGATCCGGGATAACGCCATGTCGAAAGCCCGCTTCGAGTTCCGCTGGGAAGATCAATTCAACATTGGTTTAGACCCCGACCAGGCCCGGGAATACCATGATGAAACCTTACCCCAGCAAGCGGCCAAAGTGGCCCATTTCTGCTCCATGTGCGGTCCCCATTTCTGCTCCATGAAGATTACTCAAGAGGTGCGTGAATATGCCCATCAAAAGGGCCTCGAAAACGGCCATTCCGCTCTAGAACAAGGAATGGCGGAAAAAGCCCAGGAATTTCGAGAAAAAGGAGTGGAAATTTACCACAAGGCCTGATTCGCTTTTCTCAACAAGACCGAGGGGATGGGGTCCGTGAGGACTCCATCCCTTTATTGCTAAGAGCAGCCGTCGCCGTGTTACTCTCCTGCCACAACCACGCTGCGCCCCGCACGCCACACGAAATTGTTATTGTCAAAACAGTTTCTGAGTCTCCCACAAGCGCTCTAGACGCCTTAAGGCAGTTCCAGCAGGGGTACTACGGGCCAGCAGATACCCTCCGACTACCCCTGAAATATTGGCAAGCATATCTCCATATTCAAAGTACCGATAGCCCACCAAATCTTGCAAAATTTCTAAAACCGCGCCCAACGCTGCCAGAAAAAGACCAAAAAAACCATGGAATCGCAACGGATAAGCCTGACTAAACCACCAAGCCAACAGCCCATAGGTAATAAAATGCCCAAACTTATCTTGTGCTGGAACGCCCACCCTCACCTCCGGGAGTGACGGAGTAAGGCTTAAATAAACCACGCCAATAACCAGCAACCACCCCACCAAACGCCAAAATCTCGCAAACCGTAAGCGCTCCATTGCCCGTTTTACCTCTCGGAAAAAGACCCGTTCGCGTAATAACGCCCTAATAGGGCGGTTGTAAACCCAGAGCGCAGATAAAAACCACGGGGGAGAGTCAAAACCGGCTCGCCATTTTCTCCTATTCCCTCACACAGGGCACGTCCATTGGCGGCCTTGGGGCGTATCTGGAGATAAACACCATGGTGAGCCGTAATACTTTCCAGCTGCCCTAGGCAAACCATCTCCATCAACTCCTCCCAATCCGCTCTCAGAATAGCCTCTTCCTCAGCGCTGGGGCTCCACAGCAAAGCCATCCCTACCCGACGTTCTGGAAGCGGCACCCCAGCGTCAGCTTCCACCGGCAACCACAATACCCGGCTTAGCTTACGCCGGACCCAACTGGTCTCCCAGCAGATGTTGAAGTCCGTGAGCGGCACGGTACACACATAGGTGGATTCTTTAGGCCGGCCATCTGCTCGTAGCGGCAGGGTCTTCATTTCCACGCCCAAATGGGGAAAGTCAGGGGCTGCTTGGGAACCCGAAGTAGCCCCTAGGGCGAATTCTAGCAATTCTCCTACCCACCCTTTGGCGCGTCGCAAATTCCCAGGCACCCGCCGACCGAAATGGGCCGCGATCTGGCCAAGGGGCAATCCAGCCAACTCCTGGGCCCGTGCCAAAACCTCGTCCTCGCTGGTAGGGGGAGCAATAGAAAATACCACCATAGGGATCAAAGTATGAGCAACAATGGGGACCCTGTCGAGACCCTACTGGCCCATGCATGATAGGATACTTGCCTAGGAAAATTTGCTGCTCATTGGTAATGAAAGCTCTGGTCATTGAAAACCTACAAAAGATCTACGGTAACCATTCTGTGGCCCTCAAGGGAATCGATTTGGAAGTGGAGCAAGGGGACTTCTTTGCCCTGCTAGGCCCCAATGGGGCGGGTAAATCCACTACCATTGGCATTATTTCCTCTCTGGTCACCAAGAGCGCCGGCAAAGTCACCGTCTTTGGCATGGACCTCGGGCGGGAACCCGAAGAAGCCAAACGGATCATTGGCTTAGTTCCCCAAGAGTTCAACTGCAATGGTTTCGAAAAGGTCTTTAACATCCTTGTCACTCAGGCGGGATATTATGGCATCGAGCCCAAGATCGCCCGCGTCCGTGCCGAACAGCGGCTAAAGCAGCTGGGCCTGTGGGATAAGCGCAATGAGTGCGCCCGCACCCTTTCTGGGGGGATGAAGCGCCGCTTGATGATTGCGCGCGCCCTCATTCATGAACCCCAACTTTTGATCCTGGATGAGCCTACTGCCGGGGTGGATATCGAATTGCGCCGCTCCATGTGGCAGTTCCTTCAGGAAATCAATGCTATGGGCACCACAATCATCTTAACGACCCATTATCTGGAGGAAGCTGAGCAACTCTGCCGCAATATTGCCATCATTGATCGTGGCACCATCATTGAGCACGGCCCCATGAAGACCTTATTGGCCAAACTCAACCGGGAAACCTTTATCCTCTATCTTAAAGAGCCCCTAAATTTTGCGCCCACCATCCCTAACTATCCCCTCCACCGCGTAGATGACACGACCTTGGAAGCAGAAGTGCGCCGGGAAGATGATCTCAATACTCTCTTTGCAGCCCTCTCCAAGGAGGGAATTAGCGTGCTGAGTATGCGGAACAAAGCCAACCGGCTAGAAGAACTCTTTATCGACCTTATCACCACCAACGGTACCCTTGCTGCATGAACCGCGCCCAACGCCACTATATTGCCTTTAAGACTCTGGTATTCAAGGAAATCCGTCGCTTTACCCGCATCTGGATCCAAACCCTATTGCCACCGGCGGTGACCATGGCTTTATATTTTATTATCTTCGGCAGCCTCATTGGGACTCGCATTGGCCCCATGGAAGGCTTCAGCTATATGGAGTACATTGCCCCCGGTCTCATTATGATGGCGGTCATTACCCATTCTTATTCCAACGTGGTGTCCTCCTTTTTTAGCTCAAAGTTTCAGCACTACGTTGAGGAATTACTGGTGTCACCAACCCCCAATAGTATTATTCTGGCAGGCTATGTGGTGGGCGGTGCGGCTCGAGGGTTGATGGTCGGGGTGATTGTCTTACTCATTTCCCTCTTTTTCACCCATCTGAAAGTAGAACATCCCCTGATTACCTGTAGCATCGCCGTGCTAACCGCCCTTGTGTTTGCCCTGGGAGGGTTTATCAATGCTATCTTCGCCAACAACTTTGACGATATCTCCATCGTTCCCAATTTCGTGCTTACCCCCCTCACCTATCTGGGAGGCGTGTTTTATTCCATCAACCTGATGCCGGAATTCGGCCAGACGATTTCCCTATTTAACCCCATTCTCTATATGGTCAACGCTTTCCGCTATGGCATTTTGGGGGTCTCGGATATTGATATTCGAACCGCTTTCGGGATTATCCTAATATTCCTGATAGGACTAGCTAGCTTTGCCCTCTATCTATTGCACAAAGGAGTGGGGATCAGAAGCTAAGTGGCCCCATCTCGC
Organism: Nitrosococcus wardiae; assembly: GCF_004421105.1. NCBI lineage: Bacteria > Pseudomonadati > Pseudomonadota > Gammaproteobacteria > Chromatiales > Chromatiaceae > Nitrosococcus > Nitrosococcus wardiae. The sequence goes on along the minus strand of NZ_CP038033.1, from coordinate 1,390,231 downwards.
CCCCACCCGCATGTCTCCCCTAGAGTATTACACCGTCCGCCGCTTAAATCCCTATCTGGGGGTTCTCCAGGTAATTGATGCCGGCAGGGTGCGAGTCTATTCCAGCGAGGGTAAAACCTGGCGGCCACGTCGGGTTGCGGGTAACGAACGTTTCTGGCCTGAGGCGGATACCGGCGGCAACGGCTATGGTCGGGCTGAAGTCTCTAAAGAGGCTATCGCCAAAGCCCTCGAGCATCATCCCCCCCTCCCCTTTCCCTCCGGTGACCACTTTGAATTGTGGCTATTGCGCAAAGAGACCGGCTTACCTCTGGCGCTGCTCAACAGCTGTCACTGGGAGCAAGATATGGAAGAAGTCACCGATCCCACCTGGCGGGCATTTCCTCCTGGCGATACGGCCTTTGAAATCCCTGGCCTTGCTGCCACTCGCGGGGCTCGTCACCGGGAAATGCTGGAATGGTGGGTCAACGACGCCGCCCGGCCTCTACCCGCTGCCCAATGGTTCTGGCGTGATCCCCATGGTGAAGGCACCGGACTGGGCGGACTCCGGATCGAACCCCCGTGGCAGGGACGAATCCTGCCTGCCTCCGCATTCCCGGAGTTATTGATTGACGAGCACTGGGAAACAGAGGAAGCTGCCCTCTTGGTCCAGGGCTATCATGATTGGCAGGGGGCCCTGCTCCTGGCCCATGCCAACCTGTCGCGGAACACCCGCCAACGGCTGGAACAAGCCGCTCAGCAAAGACCGGATAGGCTATTAGAAAGCTATCTCCTGCTCCCCGAAATTCTAGATCCGGAGGCTTTAGAGGTGGCCTTAGTGGCCGCCCGACTCATGCAAGCGCTATAATTAATCCATTAAAATAAAGAGGGTTATCTGGTGGAACTTATCCATATTTTGGCGCTTGCCATCCTGCAAGGGCTTACGGAATTTCTCCCTATTTCCAGTTCCGCTCATCTTATCCTCCTCCCCGTGCTAGCGGGCTGGACCGACCAAGGGATTGCCTTTGACGTGGCCGTTCACCTGGGAACTCTCACCGCCGTCATCACCTACTTCCGGATTGAGCTGACTAAGATGGCACGGGACTGGCTGCACTCCCTCACCTCAAGCCAAATGATTGGGGAAAGCCGCCTGGCCTGGGCTATTCTCCTTGGCACCGTACCGGTCGGGTTAGTCGGCGTGACCCTCACCGAAACAACTCAGGAGTCCCTCCGCTCCCCCCTGATTATCGCCTGGAGCACAGTGGGTTTTGGCCTCCTCCTCGCCTATGCGGACAGCGTAGGAAAACGGCAACGAGATGAGTATACCTTAAGCTGGCGCGATGTCCTTTTCATCGGCCTTGCTCAAGTCCTGGCCCTGATTCCGGGCACCTCCCGTTCCGGCATCACCATCACGGCCGGCTTGATGTTAGGACTGACCCGTGAAGGAGCCGCAAGGTTTTCCTTTCTATTGGCCATCCCCGTGATCCTTCTTGCCGGGGCATTGGCGATCTTAGAGCTCCTGGGCCGGACCGAACCTGTCGATTGGGGGGCTCTGGCCCTAGGCACCCTGGTCTCAGGTCTCTGTGCCTATACCTGTATTCATTATTTCCTCAAATTTCTTCAGCGCATCGGCATGCTTCTCTTCGTGGTATACCGGTTGCTATTAGGTGGCCTATTATTTTACCTGTTTTCATAGGATACTCAGTTTGAGAAAGGGCTGCTGTATTGACAGTTTATGCAACAAGCCATAAGATTCCCTGTTTTTTTAGGCCCTCAGCCAATTGCTGGAGCAATAACGGATGAAAACCTTCAGTGCCAAACCCAAAGAAGTACGGCGCGACTGGTATCTAGTGGATGCCGATGGCAAAACCCTGGGGCGCTTGGCGAGCGAGATTGCCCGGCGTCTGCGAGGTAAACATAAAGCGATCTATACTCCCCATATCGATACCGGGGATTATATTGTAGTGGTCAATGCGAAAAAGATTCGCTTTACAGGTAGGAAATTGGTTCAGAAACGCTATTATCGGCATACCGGCTATCCCGGTGGGATTAAATCCCTAACTTTGGAGCAGCTTCTCGAAAAAGCCCCAGAGCAGGCCATAGAGATAGCCGTTAAGGGCATGTTGCCCAAAAACCCCTTGGGCCGCGCAATGTTCCGCAAACTCAAGGTCTATAGGGGCGTCGAACATCCCCATACTGCCCAACAACCCCTACCCTTAAAGATTTAAATGAGCATCTAAACCATGGCAGAGACATATTACGCTACCGGCCGCCGCAAAACCTCTACCGCCCGCGTCTACCTAACCAGCGGTAGTGGCAACATCCTCATCAATAACCGCACCATTGAAGATTATTTCGGCAGGGAAACTGCACGGATGATTGTCCGCCAGCCCCTAGAACTTGCGGAATTAGACGAGAAGCTAGACACGCGAGTTTTCGTTCGTGGAGGTGGGAATAGCGGCCAAGCTGGCGCCATTCGCCATGGTATCGCTCGGGCTCTCGTGAACTATGATGAAACCCTCAAATCCGAACTGCGTAAAGCAGGTTATATTACCCGAGATGCTAGGGCTGTAGAGCGTAAGAAAATTGGTCTCCACAAGGCCCGCAAGGCGCCTCAGTACTCCAAGCGTTAACGGTTTCTTTTTTGGGGGATCGTCTAGTGGTAGGACAGCGGACTCTGACTCCGTCAACCTAGGTTCGAATCCTAGTCCCCCAGCCAAGGAAAACAAAGGCCCGCGTTCCCGCGGGCCTTTATTCGTTGAGCGACATGTTAGGCTTGCTCTGCGCTAATGCTCTAATAACTGCCTTGGGTTCTCTGGCTACTACATTAAGTAAAACTAATGCGGGTCCATGAGGCTTGCGGTCACCCCGCTCCCAATGCCTCAGGGTACCCAGACTAATACCAAAAGAGGCTGCAAACTCCGTTTGCGTCATGCCTACCTTTTCACGGATAGCTTTAACATCTACGGATTCATGCTTGTGCACAATTGCCTTTACCGGCTTACCTTCCACGTGCTCAATGGCCTCCTGTAAACCCTGTTTTATACTTTTAAATACTTCATTTAACGTCAGTTCGACATAAGCTAGATCCCGATGGGTAAGGATTGATCGGGGTGAAAGCGAAGGTGAAGAGAGGGTTTTTTGTCCTGATAGGTGTAGGCAATCAGGGCGGCCACTAGATTGACCATAAAATTAGCGATGCTGCGATGGCGGGTGTGCTCAATTTGGGAGATATTTTTGAGCTGATCGTTGACCGTTTCAATGAGGGCCCGTTTTCGGGTGAGGATCTTATCAAACAAGGGAAGAAGTTTGTTTTTCATGTTTTTCTTGAGCTTGGTGATAAGTTGTAAGTCCCGCTCAAACAAGAGGTCGAAGAGGGGCTGAGAAATATACCCCTTATCCCCGAAGAGCTTTCCAAACATCCCTCGGGTCATCTCGGGAACGGGTTGGCGGTCATCGACATTCGCCGGGGTCAGCTTGAAGGCGAGCAGTTCCCCTTCATCGTTGATGATCAAATGCAGCTTAAATCCATAAAACCATCCCATGGAATTCTTGCCCCAGTGGGACTTTTTTCTAAAGAGTTGATGGGTAGGAGCCCGTTGGCGATGGCAGACGATAATGGGCGTAGAATCAATAAAACCAATACCGCTGACCTGGCCTTTACGGGTGTGCAGATAACTGCACAAGGGAATCAACGCCGAGCTCATCAGTTCCACAAAGCGGGGATAACTGACCAGCATAGGAAAGGCTCCCCGCCAGTATTTCGCCACATAGCCGGTGTAATAGTGCTTAAAGGTGCGATAGTTCGAGCGATGGAAAGCAATGATAATCGTCATCACCTCACTCAGTGACAGGCTTGAGGTTTTTCGCCGCTTTCTCTCGCCTGAGTGTAGAAGCTGCTGATGCCACTGGGGTTCAAACGCTTGGCAGAAATCATCGACCTCACAAAAAACCCGCTCTAAATCTATCATGACCCTCACCTGCTTCTTTGAATAACCCTCTGAACAGGCACATCCTATCTCCTACCCAGGACTATGAAAACAGCCCCCCGCTTATGTCGAACTGACGTCATTTACGGCTAGCACTCCTCCTTTGAACCAGGAGCCGAACCAGCTTAGCTAATTCGTTACGCTCCATTTTGCTTAGATGCGCCTTCTCGCCTTTGCCAAAAACAGTAAGTAAATACAAAGGCATCTGCTCGTTCCTGTAACACCTAGGGTGCGGGCTCGGCTAGATTCTAATACCAATTTAACAAAAGAATGCAATTTATTAAGGTTGTAAGTATTTGTTTACATTAGACCTATACAGTGCAAAATTACATGAAATTGGTATAACCCTTGTCCGTGCCGAACCTGAAAAAACGGTTCTTGACACGCCTTCCCTCCTCGCCACGTCAATCCTTACCGCACATCTCATCCTTGATCACGTAATTCCGGGAGACGACCACCTCGCCGCTGCAGCGCGTGTCACCCCAGGTCCGGCCTACGACATGGACGCGGAATGGCGTTGCGACTTGGAACGCACAGGCATGACGCTCGATCTGGTCCTTTAGGTCCTGCACGTTATAGTTGGTCACGCCTACACCGCCACAACCCCCTACGCAGTCCGGCGGTGTCCGGATGCCCTCACGGATCTCCTTGTCCCAACGCCTGTTCCAGTGATCCCTAAAGCAGGACTGGGAGTAACCTCGAGCCTGCCGGCGGCAGTCGTTTGCGTATAAGCGGTTTCGGCACCGCCCAAGCCGGCAGCACAAAACCTAGCGCCATACTCGCAACGGCCGCAAGGCCTAGCATACTAGCTCTATTAGTTGTCAGTCTCATTATCGCATCCTTTTCAGAACATTCCCGCGCATAGAGTAATTATCACGACTTGGAACGTTACCCTCCCCATGCTGAGAGCGGGCTTGATTTAGACGGACATGAGTCGCTCCAAAACCTGTTGATAAGATTGCCCCTGAGCGAAGAGGCCCTGTGCCAACTGCACCCACTGACTCAAGGCATCACGGGTGAGGGTATAGAGCTTCTGAGCGACGGTTTGCTGATTATCTTCAGCAAAGGCAAATCGTTCTGATTTTCTGCCACCCGCCGGGGTCCGCTGAAGCAACGACTGCGCTACGCCACTCAAGCGGAAGTGGCGTTTGAGCGCTTCCTCCTTACGTACCTGAGACGCTTCCAGGCCCACGGCTTGTTTGCAGAACTCATGAAAGATCTCCACCGGCCAGCGATCGCTCCAGACCCGAATCACCCGGCCTGCTTCCCAGTGCAGGGCATCGGTGAGTAGAAACCGAGGAGTATCACTGAGATCGGCTTGCTCATGAACAATGACCAGGCGTTTGCGCCCATAGCGCTTCAACCGCACCGTCTTGGTAAAGGCCCAGAACGCTTTTTCCTCACCGCTACGCCGCTTCACGTTGACGCGACGAAAGCTCTCGGGATGCTGCTGACGCAACTCGGCGGCGATCTCATCGACCCGCCGCCATTGCCCCTGCCATTGAATGAGCCGAGAGCTTTCCAGCTCCGAAACCCAATGCTTCCCCTGCTGTTCGATGAGCTGGATTAACGGTAACGAGAGCACCCCATTATCAAAGGCATAAGGTGCCTGCGGAAAATGGCCCTCGGCTTCGAGTTGGCGCACCATCTCCACAGCGATTTCGGTGCGTTTGCGATACGACAGACGGTTCTTCTGATAATGCAGCAAGTCGATAAATCGCTCTCGCGCCTGCTCCAGAGCGGTGTAGTCCTCTTGGGCCGTCATGTTCAAATAGCCTAACTCTTCGGCTTGAGAGTTGGGAAACTGAACCTCTAGCGCTAAACCATCGACCCTATCGGCATGGGCCACTACCGCCGTGACCAGCGTCGGGTAGGTACTCATCCGACCTTCGACGGGGTCATAAGCCCGCTTGGTGGCGTAAATCTCAGGTCCCCGGTCATGATGCACGTAGGTCCAATCCAGAACCATGACTTCCAAGCCCCGTCCTCGATGCTCGCCTGCGACCACCGCTCAATGGCGCGCCAGCAACCCCTCACTATCCCCGCCGGCTTCAAACACCGCCGCATGCATCGCTCGTCGGCTCACCCCTCCAGCCTTCGCCCAAACCTGCTGGGCGTCAATCCCTTGCAGCGTCTTATTGGGACTGAGCAACAATCCCGTGATATAGCGACTCACATGCTCAAACCCGGCGTCCCGACAAAAGAACTCTCGGTAAGGCTCAAGACCCTCCTTTATTAGGCTGGAAACACCGACTAACGGTAGCCACATCTCTATGCATTTTCTTCAGTTGTTCTTCCCCCTATCATCCCTCTTAAGCAGTTAACTTTCCAAGTCGTGTAATTATATCTATGCGTCAATGACCTGCTCAGCGACATAGACGATGTTGTGTTCGTTTTATCGAGGGAAGATCAACACAGCTAACTAATTGACAATCCTCTGCGTTCGGTTAGCTTTAGCTAATAGAGCTTGAAACTTCCTATCAGGCAAGCGAACATTCGGTGGAGAAAGCACAATCATCAAAAAGCGGAGTCCTTAGCGCCCATGGCCTTGACCTCATTGTAATCGCAGGCGTATTCGTAGCTGTCCAAAGGCGGTGGGCCTATCAGCCGGAACTGGTCTCCGCTGGTCATGGCGAAAGGAGTAACATTCCCCCATCCTGGGAGCCTGGGGTTCATATAGGCAGGCGGGGTCCTCCGCCATTCGCCGAGTTCTGTTCCATCGGGATAAACTGCACTCCCTGCCGCTGCCTGGCCAGAGCCGTCATCCTGCCGCCATTCCAGCACTGCCTGAGCGATTCGCTCGCCATAGCGCACCGCTAGTCGGCTGAGTCCGGAGTTGTCAGACAGCCAGGAGAGTTGCTCACGGTAGAGTGCTTCAAAGGAGTCTTTTTCAGCCGGGTACAGGGTAGACAGTATGGTATAAGCTGCGGTAGCTGCGGCGGCTTCCGGAAATATCAACTTGGGTCGTGTCCCGTCAACAAGGAATGGGCTATATTCCGGCTGAACGCCGTTAATAGTGTCAAACATGGCAATGTGCACCATAGCTATCAACCGGCTGCCGAATTGGCTAGCAGGTATATTCTTGTCTTTTATTAGATTCAGTGTCGCCAGGTTCCACTCCATGACTACATCCGGAGCCATCCACCCACCCGCACCAGCATTTCCTTGCGCCAGGGATATTCTTGGTATTGTGGTCAGTAAAAGCACCACCAACGCTAACCATACAAGCAGTTTCCGATGAAATATTCTGAGCATTTCACGGCTCCTAACAAATGGGGATTACCTGCTTAGCAACAGAAAAAAATAGCGGTACATCCTTGTACCGCAGCGACTGCAAAGAACTACGAACTAAAGGGAGAGTAGAGAAAAACTATTACCGAGCTCATCTTCTGATCTATTAAACATTCAATATTGATACTAAAGTATAATTATCCAATAAAAACATAATATTGGAGGAAAATAGAGAAGCTATAAAAAAAGTATTAAACAGGGATTTCACACAACGAATGCGGCACATGACGAATAAATTTAGGCTCGAAATTTAGGGTCAGTTCTAACATCACTACTCTCGGTTATTTTGTTTCATTTCTCCCGCAGTTCGTTCATAAAAAAGCGCCCGCTAAACTAGCTGAGTTGCCTGTCCATATATAGCCACTGTGGCACATTCGCTTCTACGATCATCAACAGAGAGCTGTTTTATCGACCATGGCTGCTCGCAGCGGATTCAACATCACAGCTCTTAAGAAATAAAGGGTATAATTTTAATTAAATGCTTTCCCTTTAGTTTGATAGAAATAGCAATAGACAAGACGTGACCCTTTTTTACACCGCTATCTCTCAAAGTGGAGAAAGAATTTCCCATATCCATCCATTTAGCTAAAGTGATTTCGATGCTTCTAATATGATCGCCTCGCCCCTATGAATTTTCCAAAAACTTGAGTCAACTCCTTGCGATAAACTCAATGTGGTGATAGCCACTCAACCCACCAAGGGTAGCACCTTGCTTTTTGGCAGACATTGCTACCTCATCCAAAACGGGTCCTAAAACAGTCCGACGTATTGAAGCAAGGCACCCAGAAGAAATGCGCTGAGGCCACCACCAAACCAATACTTTATCGGGATTCCAATAAACGTTCCGGGCGTGGATTGATACTCGCCTTCTAAAACTTTCCTTAGATGCATCCCCGCCAATAGCCAAGCTACTCCACCCAGGGCGACTGGAAACAGGATTGCGGCAGGCGGTAGGCCATGGCTCACCACATAAGCCGTAAGCAAAGGGTACCCAAAAATATAAGCAACCGTTCGCTTGGCCTCTGTCGATTTATGTTTGGTTTTAAAAAAATCATAAAGCTCCGCCGCCAACCAAAACAAAAATAGCAAAGTTAGCAAAGTGGTTAGGATGACTCCTCTCATAGCATCGGCTCCTTCATTCGACTATCTGCCCTATAACCTGGTGAAACATGGTTTGACCGCTCGCCCTTGCGATTGACCGTATCCTATGTTTCACCGCTTAGCCGGTAAACCTGGCCCAAAGGCCGCACAGGCTAATTACGTGTAATCGGGTCGAGTGCGAATGCCCCGAGCCCGGTCCACCATGGCAAAATCGGCTATAGGATCGCTCCATGCCACCCCTCTTATTTTGTGTTCCCCCGAGAATTACTTCTATCCTATAGCTATCATGGACTAAGAAAAACTTCAGCGATTGAGGTACTCGATACGGCGTATAGGGACAAGGGTCCATACCCTTCCCCCTCTAACTCTCTTATTCCTTTGCCAGACAGGACACCATGGAAGCCAACTTAACGCTTACTTTTTCACTGATTATTGTGCTCGGAATCAGCGCCCAATGGTTGGCATGGCGCATGCATATTCCGGCCATTGTACTGCTGTTGATGGCCGGCTTTGCAGCCGGTCCAGTCTTAGGCTGGCTCAATCCAGCACAAGAATTCGGCCAAGTTCTCCCTCCCTTAATCGCCCTCTCAGTCGCCATCATTTTATTTGAAGGGGGCCTCAATCTGCAGTGGCATGAATATAAAGAAGCGGGCGTTGATGTAAAGCGCTTGGTCAGTTTGGGCTTGCTTTTGACTTGGATCCTTAGCGCAGCGGCGGCCCACTTTATTGCCGGGCTCTCTTGGCCGATTGCCACCCTCTTTGGCGCTATTAGTGTGGTAACTGGTCCCACTGTGCTCATGCCCTTGCTAAAACATGCCCGACTTCAGCGCCATACGGCCGCACTGCTTAAGTGGGAAGGGATTATTAATGATCCGCTAGGCGCACTGCTTGCTATTTTAGTCTTCGAGTATTGGACAGTGTGGTATTGGACAATAGATTCCCCTGAGCATAGCGTGCTCACAGTGCTAGGCAACCTCAGCCTAGGTTTATTGGTGGCTACCGGCTCGGGAATCGCTCTTGGCTACTTGCTAAGCTGGGCTTTTCACAGAGAACACGTCCCGGAATTTCTTAAGTCCCCGGTCATGTTAGGCGCTGTCCTTTTGCTCTATGTGGCCGTCAATGGGGTGCAAGAAGAAGCGGGGCTGCTGGCCGTTACCGTCGCCGGAGTCGTCGTGGCCAACCAACGGCTACGGAATATTGAAGAGCTACGCCGCTTCAAACAATACATCACCCTCGTACTGGTTTCAGTGGTCTTTATCGTATTGACCGCCACCATTGAGCTTGAAGTGCTGGCCAAACTCGACTGGCACAGCCTTGCTTTGCTGGGCACAGTGATCTTTTTGGTGCGACCGCTATCCGTATACCTATCCACCCTGGGAACAGGGATGAAATGGCAGGAAAAATTGCTCATTGCCTGGATTGCACCCCGAGGCATTGTCGCTGCCTCAATGGCAGGTTTGTTGGCTTTTCCCCTGACCCAGCAAGGCTTTGGCGGCGCTGACCAGTTGCTGCCTTTGATCTTTGCGCTCATCGCAGCCACCGTTATCTTGCACGGCCTTACCATCGAATGGCTGAGTCGTCTCCTGGGCCTTGCCTCTCGCAATCCCAGCGGGGTACTCATCGTTGGTGCAACCCCCTGGTCAATTGCACTGGCCCGTTTGCTTAAAGAACTGGGCGTCCCGGTGATTGTCAATGATACTTCATGGCATCATTTACACTCCGCACGCATGTCGAACCTAAAAATATACCGGGGGCAAATATTGTCGGAAACCGTAGAAAGCTCCCTTGAGCTCAATGAAATTAGTCATGTGCTGGCCGTCACCGCCAATGATGCCTACAACGCCCTGGTATGCACCCGTTTTGCGCCGGAGTTGGGCCAAAATAAAGTATTCCAATTACCCTCCTTATCAATCCCCGATGAGGAAGATAAAATCTTTGCCCGCACGGTAAGAGGAAGAATCGCCTTTGACGAAAGCACCCAATATGAAGACTTTATGCGACTCTACTATCATGGTTGGGAATTTCGAAAAACCCAACTCACGGAAGAGTATACCTATCAGGATTATCTTCAGGATCACCAGCAGGAAACCATATTAATCGCTGTGGTGACCAAATACGGTCAGGTGAGGTTCCACCCCCTTGCCGACTTGGATTCTCTGCAAGCAGGAGATATCGTCATTAGCTTTGGCCCACCTGATACCGTGGGAAGTTTTAAGGAAAATAAAGATTTAAAATATTCTTATTCTTCTCTTAATACTTAAAACTTATTGATAGGGCTACTATTGTAATAAGCCCATGTCGTTATCCATGAACTCACGTGAATAGAAAACCCCGTAATCGTCTACCGAACTGAGGCCTTTCATGACCATTAGCCACACGATTTTGGACGCCATTGGCAACACGCCTTTGCTGGATATGGGGGATGGCATTTTCGCCAAATGTGAATTTCTGAATCCCTCCGGTTCTATCAAGGCCCGGATGGCCAAGTATATGATTGAGAAGGCGGAGGCGGAGGGCTTACTAAAACCGGGTGATACCATTGTTGAAGCCACCAGCGGCAACACCGGAAATGCCATGAGTATGGTCGCCGCTATCAAAGGCTATCGCATGATAGTGGTGATGCCGGCGGGATATACTTCCGAGAGAGTCAAAATTTCCCGTGGACTGGGGGCCGAAGTCAAATTCGTTGGCCGCTTTCAAGTCAATGATGCTTTACGTACGGCGCAGGAACTCGGCGCCCAAGAAGGCTATTTTTGTCCTCGACAATTTGATAATGAATGGAATGTGGAAGAAAACCGGGAATGGCTAGGCCGGGAGGTCATCGCCCAGATCCCCGAAGGGATGCGGATCGATGCCATCGTGCAGGGGGTTGGCACCGGCGGAACGCTGGTCGGCGTGTCCCAAGCTTTGCGTCAATGGCACAATGATCAGATCAAAGTTTACGCCATGGAGCCCACGGAATCCCGCACCATTGAATGTTGTATCGTGGCCGATCATCAGATTGAAGGCATTTCCGACGGCTTTATTCCGACCATTTATCAGCGCCATCGGCATGAAATCGATGAAATCATCCATGTAGAAAGCGAAACGGCGATTGAGGTCTCCAAACAACTAGGACGGGGACGGGGTCTATTTGTGGGTCCCAGCTCAGGGGCAAACATTTGGGCAGCCCAGGAACTCAAACGCCGCGATCCGGGGATCAAAAACGTCCTCACCTTCCTCTGCGATGAAGCCGAAAAATATCTCTCCCTCATGTATAGCTAGCGACCAACCACTCCTCCAGGGAGGAAGCGTAGCTGCGAAGGGTATAAATGTCGAAACATTCTTCCTCTACCCTATGCAATAGGATATAGACATCATCCCAGGCAGAGGGCACACTCCGGCCCGGTTTAAAAACAGAAGGATGCAAATCAAGACTCACCCCGGCGCTTAACACATGGGGAACATCAGGTCCCCTCATCCGAAAACGGAAGACCCCATGACTCACATCGGTCAGCGCCGCATTTTCGGTTTCTAGAGCATAGGTTAACTTTTCAGTCAATTCTTGGGGCGGCTGGGTCTCGGAAACCACCCACCACTTATCAGGTCCCAGCCAGAGAATAGCTTCATCCGGCACAATAGTCTTAATCCCATCTTCATGAATCCCTGCAACCGTAATGATAGCGGTAGGCTGGGGTGTGGACAGCCCCTCTAGGAAACTCTGGGGTCTATCAGTCAACGCGGTACAACGATTTTTAAATTTTTCCGCAATAGAATAAGCCATTATCCTTTCATCCGCTCCCCCTTAGGATCATAAAAGTGAGGTGAGGTCACCATGACTTCGGCCTGCTCACCTGTCACCGGAGATACCGCATACACTGGCCGGTTATAGGTCTCCATCCCCCCTACAATCAGGCCTAGGGCGATAGGGGCTTCCCGCACCGGACTGTAGGCTCGGGAAGTAATCCGGCCCAGACTTTTTTGCGGTGTATCCTTCTTAAAAGGTTCGGCCAGCAACTGAGCACCGGCGGTAATCATGGTTTTTCCGTCGGTGGACACAAAGCCCGCCAGCTTCAATCTTTCTTCCTCATGGAAAGCGGGTTTTTGGAGAGAACGGCGGCCAATAAAATCCTTGCTTTGACTACACAGACCCTCCAGGCCGAGGTCATAGGGCGATACGCGGCCGTCAATATCCGCACCTACTACCAGGTGGCCTTTTTCAATCCGCAAGTAGTCCATGGCTTCAAGGCCATAAGGCAGGATTGCAAATGTTTTTCCTACTTCCAGCAGCGCTTCCCATAACGCCAGTCCGTAATCGGCGGGCACCGCAATTTCATAGGCCCGTTCGCCGGAGAAACTAATGCGCGCAATCCGAGCCTGTACCCCGTGCAATTCCGTTTCCACTATGCCCAGAAAGGGTAAAGCGTGGTTATCTACATCCCGCCCCTCAAACAGCCTTTCTAGCACCCTCCGGCTATTGGGTCCGGCCAGGGCAACCACGGCCCAGTGATCGGTAACTGAGGTGATTTTCACATCCAGATCGGGCCAGATCATCTGTTGATAAAACTCCAAATGGGACTGTACCGCCGAGGCATTGGTCGTGGTGGTGCTCATCAGGAAATGATTTTCAGCCAGCCTTGCTGTGGTGCCATCATCGAACACATAACCATCCTCCCGTAACATGACGCCGTAACGGACCTTGCCTACCGCTAGCTTGCTCCAGTGATTAATATAAACCCGATTGAGGAATTCCGAGGCGCCTGTTCCCTGAATATCGATTTTTCCTAGGGTGGAGACATCGGCAATGCCCACATTGTGGCGCACGTTCTGGGCTTCACGGGTAGCGGCTTGCACCAATTGAGCGCCATGACTTCGATAATAATGGGGCCGCCACCACAGACCGGATGGCATAAAAACCGCGCCGTTTTCCTCATGCCAAGGGTGTATCGGCGAACGCCGCAGGGGCGCTATAGGGGTTTCGCTTTGCCGGCCCGCAACCGCTCCTAGGGTCACCGGTGTCCAGGGGGGCCGAAAGGTCGTAGTGCCCACTGTGGAGAGAGATCGAGAGAGGACTTCAGCCACCAGGCGCGCGCCATTAATATTAGCGGTACGGCCCTGATCTGTCCCCATACCTAAGGTGGTATAGCGTTTCACCTGTTCAATGGAACGGTACCCTTCCCGCAGGGCCAACTCAATATCCTCCACTTTGACATCATTTTGCAGATCCACAAAACGTGGCCCCTTCTTTCCGGGAATAATGGGGGAGATATCGGGCACCGTGACCGACAGCTCCTTCCCTATTTCCTGAGGAACAATAATTTCCGGTTTTTTTGGGACAGAAAATCCGATAGCCTGCACTGCCTTGAAACCGACTTCCAGACCTTGCTGCCAACAGGCTTCAAGACCGAAAACTCCACTGGCCGCCCCGGCAACTTGCAACCCTTCTTGAGCCGAGTCCGGAATCCAAGCTCCCAAGGAAGCCTCGTAGCGTGTCTGCCCTGGACTGTGGGCAAAAAGATGCAGCACGGGACTCCACCCTCCGGAGATACAGAGCAAATCGCAATCCAATCTCCGCCGCAGACAATTCCTCTCCACCTCCACCTCTACCACATGACGCCGGCCTTTGACATTGAATACCTTGGCACCCGTCAAAACTTCAGTCTCCTTAGGGACCGGCACTGCAGGCGGTTGCGGGCGCAGATCCACAATCATCTTCACTGCAACACCCGCGTCTACCAAATCTTGGGCAGTAGCATAAGCATTGTCATTATTGGTGAAGAGGACGGCATCTCGACCAGGCTGGACGCCATAACGATTAACATAGCGGCGAGCGGCAGAAGCCAACATGACACCAGGCCGGTCGTTGTTGGGAAACACTAATGGCCGTTCCATAGCTCCCGTGGCGAGGATGGCCTGTTTTGCCTGAATCTGCCATAGGCGTTGTTTTACCACCTGGTTTTCCAAACGCTGGAAGGCAGCAAAGCGACCTTGCCGATAATGGCCAAACACCGTCGTTCGGCGCAAGAGAAAAACATCCGACAGGGCCACAAGCTGTTCCATGATCTCTCTTACCCCTTCTCGGGATTCTTCCCTGTCCAGCAGGCTGCCTCCTAGTAGCGGGTTTTCCTCAGCCACCACCACCCGTGCGCCTGTTTTAGCAGCTGTGAGCGCCGCTGCCAGCCCTGCCGGCCCCGTGCCAATCACCAGAACATCACAATGGAGGTGACGTTTGTCGTAGCGATCCGGATCCGGGGCTTCCGGCGCTTTGCCCAACCCGGCGGCATGGCGAATAAAATATTCGTAGAAGGGCCAAGCACGACGGCCCGGTCCCATAAACGTTTTGTAATAGAAACCAGCCGTTAGAACAGGCGCCAGCCATTGAGAAACAGCCCCCAGATCAAAATGAAGCGAGGGCCAGCAATTCTGGCTATAGGCTTCAAGCCCATGAGATAAAAGCACTTCCGTGGCCCGGAGGTTAGGCTCGGCGTACGCTCCACTCCCTAGTCGGACCAGGGCATTGGGTTCCTCTACCCCGGCGGTAAAAATACCCCGCGGCCGATGATATTTGAAACTGCGGCCAACCAGATGGATACCATTAGCCAGAAGGGCGGAGGCCAACGTATCGCCTGTATAGCCTTCGAGGCGCTTGCCATTGAAACTAAACGTCAGTCTCTGACTGCGGTCTACTAGACCTCCTGCAGGGAGCCGAAATGGTTGTCTCATGGACCGCTCCCAGGATTTGCCGCTGACTCTTTTAGCACTTCGTTGGTGACCGTATTGCGCACCAGCGTAAACCATTGGCGGCAGCCGAGGTTGTGCTGCCAATATTCCCGATGCTCACCGGCCGGATTATCGCGGAAATAAAGATAATTATCCCAGGCCTTATCGCTTACGTGAGCCGTATCCGCCGGCCTTTGGACACTTGCATCACCGCCATAGGTAAACTCGGTTCGGTCCCGTTCACCACAATAGGGACAAGGAATACGCAACATAAATTTTCTGCTCTTTTAATGATACAGCCAAGGCTTGGGTCCCTTGCCTTCCTCAGCAATGATATGTCCGCTATGGAAGCGATCGAGAACGAAGGGGGCCGCCAGTTCAGGGGTTTCATCTGTGGCCATCATCTGGGCCAATACCTGGCCCACAGCAGGGGTGGCCTTGAAGCCACCGTAGCACCAACCGGCATTAATGTAGAAACCGTCGAGGGAGGTTTTAGAAAGAATCGGACTGCCATCCATGGACATGTCAACCACACCTCCCCAGGTGCGCATGAGGCGTAACCGGCTAAAAGAGGGAAACAGGGATAAACAGGCCCGAATGGCGGCTTCCAAAGGCGGCAGTTCACCAAACGTAGAGTAGCGATTATAGCCGTCAATATCGCCTCCCATCACCAATTCCCCTTTATCGGTCTGGCTAATATAAAAATTGAATAGCCCATGGGTCACAATAGTATTGAGAATGGGTTTGACCGGCTCGGTAACACAAGCCTGCAAAAGGTGGTTTTCCAGGGGAAGCCGGATTTCAGCCAATTCCGCCATCCGGCTCGAAGCACCAGCCACACATATCCCCACCTTGGGGGTACGGATTCTACCCCGGGTGGTGTCAATAGCGATCACTTTACCCCCCTGACGCACAATGCTGGTGACTTCACAATTTTGCACAATATCGACCCCCCGCAATGCCGCTGCCCGCCCATATCCCCAGGCCACGGCATCGTGTCGAGCAGTGCCCGCCCGCCGCTGCATCAATCCCCCCGTTATGGGGAAACGGGCCTCTGGGCTGGTATCCAGATAGGGAACAAGCGCTTTAATCTGGCCGACGGTGAGCAATTCCGCGTCCACGCCCCGGACTGCCATGGCGTTTCCAAGGCGGGCATAGTCGTCAAGTTGGGCGGTGCTATGGGCCAGATTCAAAATCCCCCGCGGACTAAACATCACATTAAAGTTCAGCTCCCGGCTTAGGTTTTCCCAGAGTTTCAGGGCCTGTTCGGTCAATCTGCCCCGGGCGTCATGGAAATAATTAGAGCGGACGATGGTGGTATTGCGAGCGACATTCCCTCCCCCAAGCCAGCTTTTTTCCAGCACGGCAATATGGGTGATACCATGATTTTTGGCCAGGTAATAGGCTGTCGCCAGCCCGTGTCCACCGCCGCCAACAATAACAGCATCGTATTGCTCCTGGGGGGCCACGTCGGGTAAGGCTTGTGGCCAGCTACGGTGGCCAGAAAAAGCATTGCGGAACAGGCTCCAAATAGAATAATTTTTCATTTTTTCTTGTCTTCTTTTTTTTTACCCCTAACTATAGTGCATCCCAGAACCCTATGATAGGAAAGGGCCATTGGTTATGGCTCCCAAGAGTGCTATACCTATATTCGAAATCAACTCCAATTTTAAGGAGGGCCAATCCATGAGCACGTCAGCCTCATTGCCCCTAACCCACAAAGAACAGGTAGAGGTGCGCCAGACCCGCTTGCTGATTGACGGTAAGTTCCGCGACAGCCTCAGCGGTAAGACCTTTGCCACCATCGACCCGGTTACCGAAGAAGTGATCGCCCAGGTGGCTGAAGGGGATGCGGAGGATATTGACCTGGCGGTTAAAGCCGCTCGCAAAGCTTTCGACATTGGCCCTTGGCAGCAAATGGACGCCCGCGAACGGGGCCGCCGGATGTTGAAGTGGGCCGATCTAATCGAAGCCCATATGGAGGAATTGGCTAAGCTCGAAGTCTTGGATAATGGTAAGCCCATCAATGAAGCCTTAGGCTATGATATTCCCAGTGCCGCGGCCACCATCCGTTATTTTGCTGGCTGGGCGGACAAGATTCATGGCAAGACCATCCCCATTTCCGGTCCTTTCTTTACTTATACCCGCCGGGAACCCGTCGGGGTTTGTGGCCTCATCATTCCCTGGAACTTTCCCTTGGCGATGGCGGCCTGGAAATTAGGCCCCGCTCTAGCCGCCGGCTGCACCACCATTCTAAAACCAGCAGAGCAAACTCCGCTAACGGCCCTTCGTGCCGGGGAACTAGCCTTGGAGGCAGGAATTCCCCCGGGGGTAATCAATATTGTGCCTGGTTTCGGTCCCACGGCAGGGGCAGCCTTGGTAAAACATCCTCTGGTTGAAAAAATTGCCTTCACGGGAGAATACAAAACCGCCCAAATCATCAAACAGGCCACGGTGAATAGCATGAAACGCCTCTCCTTTGAGCTTGGCGGGAAGAGCCCCAATATCATTTTTAATGATGCCAACTTGGAAGACGCCATCACCGGTTCCTTTGGTGCCATTTTTCTAAATCAGGGACAGAATTGCTGTGCCGGCAGCCGCGCCTTTGTGCAGGACAATGTATATAATGAATTTGTAGAGCGATTTGCCGATAAGGCGGAAAAACGCAGGCTGGGAGATCCCTTCGATTCCAATACCGAACATGGACCCCAGATTGACAAGGCCCAGTTCGACAAAATCATGCACTATATCGCCCTTGGCAAAGAACAGGGCGCGGCATGCGTCACCGGCGGCAGCCAGGCTTTCGACCGGGGTTATTTTATCCAACCCACCGTCTTTAGTGAGGTCAATGAGAATATGGCTATTGCCACCGACGAAATTTTCGGGCCGGTGGTCAGTGTCTTGCGCTTCAAAGACATCAATGAAGTGATTGCAAAAGCCAACAACACCATGTTTGGCCTTGCCGCTGCCGTGTGGACCCAAGATATTGACAAAGCCAATGCGGTGGCCGAAGGCGTGAAAGCGGGGACCGTCTGGGTCAACTGTTACAATATTGTCGATCCAGCCGCCCCTTTTGGAGGCTTCAAAATGTCCGGGGTCGGTCGGGAACTGAGTGAACAGGCCCTGGATGCCTATACGGAAACCAAGACCGTCACCGTACTGCGGAAGTAATCGCTTCAATGACAAAGTGTCATTTTGTTAGTGATAATGCGGCGGGTGTCCACCCAGAAGTCATGGCTATGATGGCAAAAGCCAGTCGCGGCCATGCCATTGCCTACGGCAACGATCCCCTCACACAGCAGGCCCTGCAACTGTTCAAACAGCACTTTGGAACCCAGACGGAGACGTTTTTTGTGCTGACCGGGACCGCCGCCAATGTCATTGCGTTGCAAAGTGTTATGGCTTCTTTCGAGGCTGTTATTTGTGCCGACTGTGCCCACCTTCATCGGGATGAATGCGGTGCGCCGGAAAAATTCCTGGGAGCAAAAGTGCTGGTCGCTAAAACCCATCAGGGTAAGCTCAGTGTGGAAACGGTTGCACCCCTCCTGCGCGGCATGGATATCGTGCACCGTGCTCAACCTAAAGTGCTCTCCATTACCCAGTGCACAGAATGGGGGACCGTCTATACCCCCGAAGAAATCCAAACCTTGGCAGACTTTTGCCATGAACATGGGTTACTGCTTCATATGGATGGTGCGCGGTTAAGCAACGCGGCTGCCCGACTGAATTTAAGCCTAAAAGAAATTACCGGGGACGTGGGAGTCGATCTGCTCTCCTTTGGCGGAACCAAAAACGGTCTGCTCGCGGCTGAAGCCATTGTTTTTTTTGATCCTAAATTGGCAAAAAACGCCCCTTTCTACCGCAAGCAAGGCATGCATCTGGTCTCCAAAATGCGTTTTGTTTCGGCTCAGTTTTTAGCCCTTTTAGCCGATGATCTTTGGAAGAAAAACGCCCAGCACGCTAATACTATGGCGACTTTACTAGAACAAAGGCTCAGGGATATCGATCAGGTGGAGATCGTCGTTCCCGTAGAAACCAATGGGGTATTTGCCCGTATCCCTTCTCCTTGGGTAGCCCACCTGCAACAACATTATGCTTTTGCGGTCTGGGACCCTGCGAACACGGTGGTCCGATGGATGACCTCATTTGATACAACGGCTGAGGAGGTACGGAATTTTGAACGAAAAATCCAAGATGTGAGTGAGGAAAACCCGCGATAATGCCAAACAATCCTACCCATTATCTCCCGATTCTGGAGAAACTGATTGGTTTTCCGACCATCTCCAGGGAAACCAATCTGCCGCTTATCGACTATAGCGAAGATTTCCTGCGCAGCCAGGGTTTTCAAACCCAACGCTTCTACAATGAGCAGGGAAATAAAGCGAATCTTATGGCCTGGATCGGACCCGAAAGGGACGGGGGTCTGATGCTGGCCGGACATACCGATGTGGTCCCAGTCGACCAACAGGATTGGACCACCGACCCCTTTCGCCTGACCGAAAAAAACGGTCACCTGTATGGGCGGGGAACTTCGGATATGAAAGGTTTTCTGGCCTTGGCTCTGGAGACGGCGGCGGCTCTCGATAGTCGCCAGCTGCAGCGCCCCCTCTATGTATGTTTTACCTACGATGAGGAGATCGGTTGCGGAGGCGCGAAAGCGCTTATAGGATATTTAAAAACCTTGTCTCCCCCTCCTCGGTTTGCTTTGATTGGTGAGCCCACCGATTTAGCGCTGGTCACCGCCCATAAGGGCATTCAAATTACCACCACTCACATCAAAGGGAAACCGGCCCACTCAAGCTGTCCCCACTTGGGCGCCAGTGCAATTGTATTCGCCTCCAAACTGATCGCCGCCCTGGAAGAGCTTTTGCCTCCCGAAGAAAATAGGGATTTTAACCCCCCATCGGCCACTTTCAATGTGGGGACCATCCGAGGCGGTACCGCCATCAACATTATTCCGGAACATTGTCAATTTGATTGGGAATGCCGTACCCTGCCCTCCCAAAACACGGCCCAGATCAATGAGGCATGGGAACGTTTGATCCACTCCCTGAAAAAACGAATACAGGGCATTGAGGTCGAAAATCATATCAAAACCGCTGTTCCTGGGCTTCAATCCGGGCTCAATCGGGAAATCGCCGCTTGGCTAAAGGAATTTCTGGAAGAGGGAAAAATCGGCACTGCCCCCTTTGTCACCGAAGCTGGACTTTATCAGCAAGCCGGCCTTCCCACTGTAGTCTGCGGTCCGGGCACCATCCAGGAAGCCCACCAGCCTGATGAAAACATTGCTATCTCTAAGATGGAAGCTTATCGTACTTTCCTTCATCAAGTAGTTGGAGATCTAGTAGAACAGAAATAAAGCGCCAGAGGACACGTCCCTTCTGGCGGCAAAGGAACCTAAATGAGAGTTTTGGCGGAGCAGGAAATAGAAAAGAGGAATGGACAGGTGATGAGATTTTTTTCGGACCGGGAATTCGAGGAAAGAACCCATCAGGTTCGGAAAAAAATGGCAGAGCGGAAGATTGATGCCGTCATCATTACCAATCCTGAAAACATTTACTATCTTACGGGCCTCAATCATCAAGGCTATTTTGCCTATACCTCTTTGTTGCTACCCCTTGATAAAGAGCCCGTTCTGATTATCCGGGCGATGGAGAAAGCCATTATCGATGATATGGTGGTTCCCACCGTAAAGTCCTATCTTTACTCAGACGGCATTGCCCCTCTGCCTAAACCCAGACATCGGGACGAAGACCTCACGCTGAGCGCTCCCATGGAGGGCCCTGAGGCAGGTGGGCTGCATCCCTGGTCCATGAGCTTAGGAGTCTCCATTCAAAGCGATGAAGAAGAACTCAAGGATTTTTCAGCACCAGTAAAAGCCACTTGTCAAGCCCTCCGTCAGTTAGAACTGACTTCTGCCCACGTGGCTTTTGAGAAAAGTAGCTCCTTTCTGCCCTACAAAATCGCAGAAGCCTTTGTGACCAAAATGGTCGATGTGAAATGGTCTGATGCGGAAGATCTGGTCACCGAATGCCGGATTGTCCAATCTCCGGCCGAGTTGGAGTGCACCCGAAAAGCTGCCGAAATTTCTGATGCCATGATGATGTCAGGGATTGCCATGGCTGGTCCGGGAGTCTCTAGCCGCAATGTGATGGGGGCTATCTATCAAACCATGATCCTACGGGGGGGGACCTATCCTGCCTTTGTCCCCCTGGTACGGTCCACCCGCACACTGGCCCACGAACATGGAACCTGGGACGAATGGAACGCAAACATATTACAGGACGAAGATCTTTTGTTTCTGGAAATGGCCGGCTGTTACTGGCGTTATCATGCACCCATTGGACGCCTCGTGCATATTGGGAAAATCTCACCGAAAGCAGAAAAAGCCTACGAGCTCTGTCTGGAGGCTTTATATAGTGCAGCAGAGGCTTTAAAACCTGGCGTTACCGCCGATTCTGTCTATAAAGCCTGGCAGCGGCGTGTGGATAGAGCGGGATTGTCCCACTACCGCCGCCATCACTGTGGCTATATTGTAGGTATCGGCTTCCCTCCGAGTTGGTCAGGTTCCGGTATCCCAAAGGGGTTACGGGAAGGCTCTAACATGATTATTCAAAAAGGCATGGTTTTTCACCTCATGTCCTGGCTGCTGCGAACGGGAGAGGGCGACGCCTTTTTCTCCGATACGGTCGTGGTGACGGACCAGGGGGGCGAGTTTCTCACCAGGACTCCGCGGGAACTCGATGTGCGCTAGCGGTGTGGTTATCTAACAAGCTCTCCCTGATGATACGGGCGGTGGGGAGCCGTACGGCTCCCCCCTACCCCAATCCTAACGAGCAACGATCCCTCGCACACCATCCAGAACAGGCCAATCAGGTAGCTCAAGCTCACCTAAGGAACTCAGACTACCATCCGCCTGGTTGATCTGGAATATTCCACGGGGATTCTCTAATCTCGTGTGCTTAGTGGCTTACGATCTGGAGTATCCCCGATGGACTCCCGTAAATATCAAACGGCTACGGTCACCCCGGCAGAGCCGGGGGAATTCCCATTACTGATTAACAATGGAGCCTGTGGTTTCCACGGTTTTTTCCTTCATTGTCGCGACACAGTGCAATAGGCGATCAGAAGGTTTCAGGGAACGGCGGAAATAATTCCGATAACTCATTGTTGCCTGGTGCTTCTGCACCTTCCTCAGAGATAATCGGACAAAGGACCACGATGCCCGGTTTCTCAATGATGATGAGGCCGTCTTCCCTCGCCTTCAAGATATTTACGGCATCGTCGAAAAGGGCCTCGGGATAATGCTCCGACAGGTAGGGGGAGTCAAGAATGTCTTCGAGCGTTTTTCCTTCCGCAGTATGGACAATGTTTACGTTCCAGTGCGGCGTGTAGCCGGGCTCACCTGGAATATGAAGGGCGACGTTCGCCTGGTACACCCGGTCGCCACCAATCAAGTAGAGCTGGTTCTTTCCCCGACTAGAAACATCTTCCACACCACCAAGGATATAAATAAATCTCCTCGCCTTCGTACCAGCCGTTGGCGGTCGTAGCGCCGGCAAAAGCAGTCTCAGATATCGCGATACTCATTATCAGTCCGCATGTGATTGAAGCAACATTCTTCAACATGATCATCATCTCCTCTAACTAAGCGAGGTAAGCCCCCGGCTCTGCCGGGGTGACCATAGCCGTTTGACCTATACGTTGGTCATAACGTAGACAGCATCCGGAGCTGTCCAGGCGAGCTTGAGCCCGAATAAACCGACTAATAATATCAACCGTATCATGAATATTTTCATAGCTTTTCATCTCTACTTCTGTGAATGCAGTGGCTTCAGGGTGGGATAGCCTTCTATATAAACCCAGTCACTCTCTTGGGCGGGGACATGGCAACTCCTACAATCTTGCTGCCAGTTTTGGGAGACATTGGTTG
Source organism: Nitrosococcus wardiae (assembly GCF_004421105.1). NCBI lineage: Bacteria > Pseudomonadati > Pseudomonadota > Gammaproteobacteria > Chromatiales > Chromatiaceae > Nitrosococcus > Nitrosococcus wardiae. The sequence goes on along the minus strand of NZ_CP038033.1, from coordinate 1,367,242 downwards.
CCGGGTCTTTGGCCTCAAATAAGGCCCACCCCCAACCTTCGCCCCAGTTAGGATGGTTTGGGAAACGCCCCTTTTTATCCTTGATCATGACAAACCAGACCTTGGGAGCTGCCGCCCAGCGGGCCTGACCCGTGGTCAATTCCCCCTCAACAATCTCGCGAATTTCCTTGACTAGGACCGTGCCATCTGGAAATTGGCCGCTCTCCTGGTAGACTGCTACTGCCTCCGGCTGGGTGTAGACATCGTGAAAACCATAGCCTGATGCATTCTTGTCCATGACAGCCCACGATCCCAAATGCACCCAGTGGGACCGTATTTCCTTAGGTAGGCGTATACTCCCTTGCTGGTCCACATAAGCTGAAAAGGGAAGCTCGCTCCCTTGCTGCCCATAAGCGCCAACAGCCATGCCAAGGGAAGCTGCCAACACCATGATTGCCTGTGTTCTCATCGTCTCCTCCTAAAGTTCAGCATTAACTTCACGTCCCATTTAGGGGATAAACGCTACTTTAAGGAGTTGCCCTAGATAAAACAGTTAGGAAGATGACAATACGGAGGGAATATAAATTTGTTTCTGGAAATCAGGAAACTAGCCCAGGTAATTCGTGAGAGCACCACAAAGGGAGAAAGAAATCAAAAGCTTAACTGGCGTAAAAAATCCAGGCTAACTGGCAATCTGTTTGAGGGAATCCATGTCGTCAATGCAGATAAACTGTCGAGTATAGCTGACAATACCGTTACGACGCCACTCATTCAGCACCAGGCTGACCACAGGACGACTAGCACCTGCCAATTCGGCCAGTTCCTGCTGTGTCATCCTCACATCCACTTCATGGCCATGGGCGCATTTCCACCATAACGTTTCGCCAACTCGTACAGCAGCGCCGCCATCCTGGCATGGACATTCTTATAAAGCAGATACTCCAGCCGACGTTCCAAGAAAAGTTGCCGATTAGATAATCGCTCGATAACATAGCGGGCTAGGTCCGGATAGGCTGAAAGAGAAGCCATAAATTCCTCCCTAGAAAAACGGTAAAGCTGCACCCTCCCCTTCGCAGTAGCCGTCTCCTGAAATAACTCTCTAGCATTATTTGAAAAAGACGAGCTGAGCAATTCTCCAGCAGGCAGAAGGATAACGATAAATTGTTCCCCGTCAGGGGTCACTTTCGAGAGCTTAATATACCCTTTGGCGATATAAAAAAGATGGGTACACAAATCGCCTTGTCGGTAGATAAGTGCATTATGGCGAAAATTTAATAGGGTCAAAGAAGGACAAGCCGCCTTCCAACGTTCAATTGTAACCATCTTGTCCGAGATCAAAGCCTCAGTTTTTTAATTTAGGATTTAGACGGCGTAGCGAATGATACTCCCTTCCAGGGGGGAGAGAGTGCTTTTACAATTTAATTTTGGTAAACGCTTAGCCAAAAAATTACCTTAAATAGGTTAGCATCCCGGCCAACATCGAGCTAATGAGGGGAGTAAATAGGCCAAGATTGGATGCATTGCCTTTAAGCTGCAGGTAAGTTAATGGTGTTAATGCTGTCCTCGTCCAAGGACACATTAGCTCCGGCAGAGTCGATGATGCTGACTACCTGATTTTGGTTCACGATCTGAATTTGATCTGCAAAGTACTGGTTAACCCGGAAATACTGGTTGACTTGTAAAGGAAAACCCCTTTGGCTTCCCTGGCGGTAGGGGACAATCCAGCCCCACAGCCAACCGCCACGTATCGCAGCTCTCTCCTGGGGATCCAAAGTTCTGCTTTCATTCAAATCTCTGATAGTAATGATTGCCATTGATTTTCTCCTGCTCGATAAATCATCCCAATTTTACTCAAATATTTTGCATAAAGTGCGCCATTTTTATCAGTTTCTCAAAAAAATATAAGTCACTGTATTATAGATAAAAAACTAACCCTTCTCTTACCGCAAGAAGCAATGACTAGGCAAATGTTGGTTTATAAATAACAGTCAATCTAGGCCTACTTGCCTTTTAGCAACAAAACACCCCCTTATCCCACTCAGAAGGAGGTCACCGTCTGGGGCAAAAGAAGGAGTAGAAAGCCAAACCATAACTAAAGACCTGATTTATATAATCTTATCTTTTCTGTCCTTTCCTCGCTTTTTTTCAGAGCAAGGGGGCGGAAAATAAGCTGGGAATGAGAGAATTCTGAGAAGAAAAACCTTGATTTGATATCTTCACCTTCACCCAACTATAGAACTGACCCAGGTCAACAACAGAAATCCTGAAAGGAATTCGTTTTGCTCAAGTTAGTCATTGCGGGCGCAAACGGTTTAATCGAGAATATATTGCAGAAGGGATCTGCATGAGCAACATGAACCTCATTTTGAACTTGTAATTGTCCCCTCAGTCTCCTATGATACAAAGCGCTAGAGTATTAAGGATCGCGTTTTCGTGTTAGCGTAGTAGTTTTTGTCTTTCCTTCCGAATTCATTTCTGCTCCAACTCGTTCGCCCTGCAATACTCAGTTCTACCCACTGGCATTTCTAACAAGAATGTCGGGCAGTTATATCATTTTTTTGAGAGTTTTCTATGTCAGAACAGCAGACAGGAACCGTGAAATGGTTCAATGATTCAAAGGGTTATGGGTTTATACAACGGGAAGGCGGTGGTGATTTATTTGTTCACTACCGTTCCATCGTTGGCCAAGGCCACAAAACCCTCAAGGAAGGTCAACAGGTTAGCTTTGTTGAAGTACAAGGCCATAAAGGCCCCCAAGCCGACAATGTTGTTGTTTTATAAAAATAATATCCCTTTTAGAAGAAGCCGGCTCTGGGAGCCGGCTTCTTCTTGCTCCCTATTTTTTTAGAGAGGCTCAATGATCACACTTTTCGTGCGTGGTTTGCCCGCAAGTACAACCGAGGAGAACCTTACCGCTTTGTTCGCTAATTACGGTACCGTGCGCTCTTTGACTCTACGTAAAGATTTATTTACTGGCCAAGCACGTGGCACCGCTCTAATCGATATGGAAGGCCATGAAGCCCGTGCTGCTATTGCGGCATTGGACGGTTCAGAGTTCCAAGGCCGTACCATTTATGTGGGCCAGAGTAAAGAGAATAAACGGCGCGGCCGCGGCGGCAGGCGCCGCCGCTAACTTGCTACTTGATTCCTAAACACCTCCCTGGGTTTTGGCAAAATTCCAATACCTGGATGGTGCCCCATTTGCTTTTTACCGAATATTTAGATTACCAGGATTTTATTACATGGCATCTTCTCCAGAAGCCCTATTTTTTGATAACTTTGCTATCAGCGCTCCTATTCTACAAGCCATCAAACAGGTAGGATATGAGACCCCTACCCAGATTCAAGCGAGGGCGATCCCTCATCTTTTGGCAGGCTGTGACCTAATGGGGCAGGCCCAAACCGGCACTGGCAAAACCGCAGCGTTTGCCATCCCTATTTTGAACCGACTGGCATTGGCGCGGAAAGAGCCCCAAGCACTGGTCTTAGTTCCAACGCGGGAGCTAGCCATTCAAGTGGCAGAGGCATTTCAAACGTATGCTCGGTATCTGGAAGACTTTTGTGTCCTTCCCATTTACGGCGGCCAATCCATGGGAAATCAGTTACGCCAACTGAAACGGGGCGTTCACGTGATCGTGGGTACCCCAGGCAGGATCATGGATCACCTGCGGCGCAAAAGCCTGTTACTAGATAAATTGGCGACGGTGGTCTTAGACGAAGCCGATGAGATGTTAAAAATGGGATTCATCGAAGATGTGGAGTGGATTTTAGGACACATGCCCACGGAGCGGCAGACGGCACTTTTTTCCGCAACCATGCCAAGTTCCGTTCGTCATATCGCAAGCCGCCATTTGCATAATCCCCATGATATTAAAATCAAGGGGCAAACCGCGTCTCTCCCTACCATCAATCAGCGCTATTGTCTGGTTTCCGATTTACATAAATTAGATGCTCTCACCCGGATGCTAGAGGTGGAGGAATATGATGCCACAATTATCTTTGTTCGCACCAAAATAGCGACGGAGGAACTGGCAAAAAAATTGTCGGCACGGGGTTATGCGGCAGCAGCACTGAATGGGGATATGGCCCAGGCACAGCGGGAAAAAGTCATCGGTCAACTCAAAAAAAATGCTCTCGACATCATTGTCGCCACTGATGTGGCTGCCCGTGGCTTGGATGTGAAGCGAATCAGCCATGTCGTCAATTACGACATTCCCTACGATACCGGGACTTACATCCACCGTATTGGCCGTACGGGTCGCGCAGGCCGCACCGGGACAGCAACCCTGTTTGTTGCCCCCCGCGAGCGGCGGATGTTGAGCGCTATCAAAAAGGTAACGGGACAACCCCTTTATGAAATGCCACTACCCAGTCACCAGCAAATCATAGACCGGCGTATTGAACAATTTAAGCAACAGATTATGGGAACCTTGGAAAGGGAAGATTTGGCTACATTCCGCCACTTGCTTCAACAATGGATTGAACAGGAAAATCTCTCCGCGCTGGATGTGGCCGCGGCATTGACCTATTCCATGCAACGTGAACGTCCGTTAGCAGGGCCTCCATTAGAGGAATCGGCTATTCATGACAAAACACTCCATAAGCCGGTTAAGAAAAAGGCCAAAAAGATGGCCGCTTTAAAGGCAACAAGAAGAAGTGAGGCAAAAAGCAAGAAATTCCATAAAAAGACAGTGAAAAAACGAAAAGATTTTCGTCATTCTTATCTCAACAATACCCACCACCCTTCCACTCCCTAACCCCCCAAAAGGGGGGAACGCCCCGAACCTGGTAGCCTGGGTCCGGGGCAATGAGGACATTGTAGCTAGTTTAAGGTAAGGGCAAGATTTGGTAAGTGGTACTCATCCCTGCCTCGATATGGTCAGCGACATGACAGTGGTATAGCCACTCCCCAGGATTATCGGCCTCCATATCGGCCGTAATCATCGAGGCAGGCAATAATTCCAATACATCCGTCCGTCGCGCCACATGGGGTGCCCCTACCCATACCGTTTCGCCATGCCAGTGGGGGGTATGGAGATCCACTTCATTGCCCATCCCAAGCACATGCCAACGCACTCGGTCACCCTGCTTCGCAACTAATCCGGGAAGATTCCCAAAAACATATCCATTGATGCCATGCATAAGCCCTGCCTCTTCACCCTCCAACTTGTCGAAGATAAAGAAAGCCGTCACGAACTCCTGATCCACATCCCTCGGGCTGCCATCCCCATTGGCCATGCCATAACGGGTGATAATGATGGGACCTAGAAGACCGGCATTGGTGTCGGCAGGCGTATCCACATGGGAGTGGTACCACCATACCTTTGAAGATAGATCGCCCCTGGCGGGTCCGCTGTCTTCATCGGCGATCCAGGTATAATCAAAACATTCACCGGCAGGAACACGGGCTCCTACTCCTGGGAGAGTATTGGTCGAATTCACCCCAAAATAGGGGGCTCCCTCGTTATCTTTCGTATACCGCAGGCCATGGGGGTGCATGCTATAGGTGCCGTTTGCCGTCAGATTGCAAAAATGCACCTTGACGGTGTCGCCCACCTCCGCTCGGATAATGGGCCCCAAAATACCCAGCCACTCAGGTTGAGGTTGAGGGATGGTAAAAGTTTCATCCGTGTACTCTACGTAGCGAACTGCGGGGAAAGTATGACTATCCGCCCAGGGCTCTGGCAAAGAACAGAGATTTTGTCGATCCGAACAACGGATGAGATTCTGATTAGTGGGTGCGAAATCCCACTCTACTTCTTGGGCCGCGATGTAATAATGCCGAATGGCACCTGCTCCGGGAGCAGAACCCACCGAACTTTCTCTCAGAAAAGGTGAGAGCTGGAGCAAATGGCCGGCGTCATTCCCACTGGCAGGCAGCGACCCTAGCAGCAACAAGCCCCCCAGCAGAGCCCCTCCTGGTTGGATGTGAAATACCATGGCAACCCCCTTTGTAATAATAATGATTATCATTAATTTTATCTAATACAAACAAGAGATTGCAACTTCGAACTTGTAACGGCTCCTATTCTTATTTAGCCTGAATTTTTCACCACCAAGACACAAAGGACACGAAGGTAAGGGAATCTCAGTCAGTGGGGAGAAATTGATGGATAGGCTCATTGCTTCAGAAAGCTTGAGATTCAGCCTGCATCCCTATGGTATTATGGGCTAACTTTTACGAACCATCCCACGGCATGATCCACGGCTTACCTGATTTTACCGCCGCCCAGGTATTGATAATTGGCGATGTAATGTTGGACCGTTACTGGCACGGTGCTACCTCACGCATCTCGCCAGAGGCTCCTGTACCCGTGGTCCATGTCACCGGCCGAGAAGAACGGCCTGGTGGGGCAGGCAATGTAGCAGTTAATGTAGCGGCACTAGGAGCTCAGACAACACTGCTAGGATTGATTGGCACGGATGAGGCTGCCGCTACGCTGCAGTCTTTGCTCACTCGCCAGGGAGTCCACTGCCGCTTGGAAGGTGTTGCCAATATGGCCACGATCACCAAACTGCGAGTGATCAGTCACCACCAACAGCTGCTCCGTTTGGATTTTGAAGACGGCTTAGTTCCTGCCTACAGCGAGGCATTACTGCCTGCCTATAACACTGCCCTAGACAACAAGCCTGTGGTGATTCTCTCCGATTATGGCAAAGGGACCCTGCAAGCGCCCCAACGGTTAATTGCCCTCGGCCAGGAAGCCGGAGTGCCCATTCTTATCGATCCCAAAGGTGCTGATTTCTCTCGCTATTATGGCGCCAGCATCATCACCCCCAACCTGGCTGAATTTGAAGCCGTAGTTGGGCCTTGCGCCGACGAGACAACCCTCATTGAAAAAGGAGAGCAGTTACGGCAACAACTAGCCCTTGAGGCCTTACTTATTACCCGCGGCGAGCAGGGGATGACCCTGTTACAGCAAGGGCACGCCCCCCTTCATCTGCCCACCGAGGCACGAGAGGTCTTTGATGTCACTGGGGCTGGAGATACCGTAATTTCAGTGCTGGGCACCGCCCTGGCAGCGGGCAGCACCTTTAAGGAGGCCACCACCCTTGCCAATCTAGCCGCGGGGATCGTCGTGGGGAAATTGGGTACGGCCAGCGTGACCCGTGATGAACTACAAAGGGTCCTCCATCCTATGACAACCCGCCGAGGAATCCTCACTGAAGAAGAACTGCTGAATCTCATCCATCTGGCTCGGAGTCGAGGTGAACGGATTGTGATGACCAATGGCTGCTTTGACATTCTTCATCCAGGCCATGTGGGCTACTTAGCTGAAGCACGCCAACGGGGAGATCGGCTGATTGTCGCCGTCAACGACGATGCCTCGGTCCAGCGCCTCAAGGGCAAAGACCGGCCGGTAAACAATCTTGCCCAACGCATGGCGGTTTTGTCGGCGCTCCATGACGTGGACTGGGTCGTCCCTTTCTCAGAGGATACCCCGGCGCGGCTAATTGAACGGGTGCTACCCGACATCTTAGTGAAGGGCGGCGACTACACCCCCGAGCAGGTAGCAGGGGGCAAGGCTGTTGTTGCCAATGGCGGAAAAGTCATCATCCTCAATTACCAGCGAGGTTGTTCTACCAGCCAGATCATTGAGACTATTCGCAAAGGCTAAGGAGGCTCGTTCTTGATTATTGTCACTGGCGGCGCTGGCTTTATTGGCAGCAATATTATCAAGGCCCTAAATCAGCGCGGGCGCGAAGATATTTTGGTGGTCGATGACCTAACCCGGGGAGAAAAATTTATCAATCTGGTGGACCGTGAGATCTGGGACTATTGGGATAAAGAACAATTTCTACACACCATAAAAGCTGGAAAGGGTTTTCCTCACCTACCAGAGGCAATTGTACATCAGGGCGCTTGCAGCTCCACGACGGAATGGAATGGGCGCTATATGATGGAAAACAACTTCCACTATTCCAAGCGCCTGTTACATTATTGCTTGGAACGCCGCATCCCCTTCCTTTATGCCTCTAGCGCGGCAGTCTATGGCCACGGCCTGACCTTTCGCGAGCGCCGGGAATTTGAGGCCCCACGCAATGTCTATGGTTATTCTAAATTTCTTTTCGACCAATACGTCCGGCGTTGCCTACCGACGGCTCCCAGCCAGATCGTTGGCTTTCGCTACTTTAATGTTTATGGTCCCCGGGAAACCCACAAAGGCCCCATGGCCAGTGTCGCCTACCATGCCCATTGCCAGCTTAAAGAAACCGGCCGCATCAAGCTGTTTGAAGGCTGCGATGGCTACGGACACGGCGAACAACGGCGTGATTTCATCTATGTTGCTGATGTGGCTGCGGTCAGCCTCTGGTTCCTGGAACATCCCCACTGCTCAGGGATCTTTAATGTGGGCACAGGCCAAGCCCAAACTTTCAATGAAGTAGCTCGTGCTGTACTCGCCTTTCATGGGCGCGGTGAAATTGAGTACATTCCATTCCCCGATCATTTGCGGGGGCGTTATCAAAGCTTTACCCAAGCGGATATGAGCGCCCTACGGGCAGCAGGCTATACTGCACCTTTCGCTCCGGTTGAGGAAGGGGTAAAAACCTACCTGGACTGGTTAAGCAAAAATCAAGGCTAGCCTATTTCCAAACCAGCGGGTTTTCTGTTAGTGCCGGTTTCACTTTCAATCTTGCGGGCTCTCTATAACCTCTTGTTCTATTCGCTCACCCCGCTGGTGGTGATGCGCCTTCTATGGCGGGGTTACCGTGCTCCGGCCTATCTCCATCGCTGGAAAGAACGGTTTGGCTTTGTCCCCTCCCTAGCCGGGAGAGCAGTCATTTGGGTCCATGCCGTATCCGTAGGAGAGGTCCAAGCAAGCCTGCCTTTAGTACGGGCTCTGCTTCACCATTACCCCCACCACATAGTATTGTTAACCACCATGACACCCACAGGCTCCACACAGGTGCGAAAGAGCCTGGGAGAGCAAGTAGCCCATTGCTACCTACCCTATGATTTACCCGATGCCATTGCCCGTTTCCTCCAGCGAGTTCAACCCCAATGGGGGGTTATCCTGGAAACAGAGCTTTGGCCCAACCTCTTGCGCCAGTGCCAACGCCGCAGGATCCCGCTAATACTCGCCAATGCCCGCCTTTCGGAACGCTCGGCGCGAGGCTATTCCCGCTTGGGAGCGTTTTCCCGAGATATGTTGTCTGATCTAGCCTTTATTGCGGCCCAGGGAAAAACCGATGCCGAACGCTTTATTGCCCTTGGAGCGCCCCCTGAGCGAGTTCAGGTAACCGGCAATCTCAAGTTTGAACTCAAACTCCCCTCTCACCTGGAATCTCAGGGAGCCCTATTACGGCGCCAATGGGGTCGGTCACGCCCCCTTTGGATCGCCGCCAGCACCCATGAGGGGGAAGAAGAACAGATCCTAACTGCCTTCAAACAGGTGCAGCAATCCTATCCAACAACCCTACTCGTCCTGGTGCCACGGCATCCCGAACGATTCGCTCGTGTCCATCACTTATGCCAACGACAAGGCTTTATTACCCAACTTCGCAGTGAACAACGAGCTTGCGATCCGGCTACGGAGATTTTCATCGGTGACACTATGGGGGAACTCCCCTTATTCTTCGCGGCCTCCGATGTTGCCTTTCTCGGAGGCAGCCTAGTCCCTGTTGGGGGACATAATCCTTTGGAACCTGCCGCCCTAAAACGGCCCATCATTCTCGGGCCCCATATGTTCAATTTTAATGAGATCAGCCAACGGTTACTGGCGGCCGGTGCGGCTATCCAAGTACAAACCATTGAGGAGCTGGCCCAGACTGTCCAGCATTATTTCGACGATCCTCAACTCCGTGGGAAGGCAGGCAAAGCGGGACGGCAGGTGATTGCCCAAAACCAGGGAGCATCAAGTAAAATACTAGAGTTGATGACTACCCTCGCTGGAGTTTCGCCATGACGAAAGGGTTAAGTTTTAGGTTTTAAGTGTTCAGGGTTAATACTAATTTAACCAAATCTCTTAATACTTAGAACTTACACACCGCATGACTAGGGGAGCCCTCGTACGTCCTGGCACTCCTTCAATGCAACCACTCATTAATTTTCTCCAAATCTTCTGGAGCGATAATACCCGCCCCTTGCTTCAGACGCAGCGTATCGAGGATGTATTCATAGCGGGAGCGAGAGTGATCACGGAGGGCACGAAACAAATCACGCCGTATATTGAGGACATCTACCGTAGTACGGGTCCCCACTTCAAAGCCGGCTTCGGTCGCTTCGAGAGAGCTCTCATTGGAAACAATGGCCTGCTGCAAGGCCTTAACCTGACTCACTTCAGAGATGACGCCCAAAAAAGCCTCACGGGTCTGGCGGACCACCTGTCTACGGGCCTGTTCTAACTGCTCCAAGGCCTGTTCCAGCCGGTGCTGAGCTTCGCGGGTACGAGATACTACTGCGCCCCCCTGGAAAAGCGGTAGGTTAAACCGTAACCCAATCACATTTTGATCGACTTGGACACCGCCAAATCTCCCCCCTCCCGTCACATTGGTGGAGTTAGCACCCACAATATCTAGAGAGGGATAATGCCCCGACTTTTCTCGCTCTATCTCTTGGCGGGCGTTCTCTACCGCCGCCGCTGAAGCATCAATCTGCGGGTTTTGCTGAAGCGCAGTCTCAGCCCATTCGTCAATGTTCATGGGATCAGGCCGGAGTAAAGGGGCGTCTTTTTCCAAATCTTCTAGTTCCCGAAAGTATTGCCCCGTCACCTCCCGCAGTCGCTCATGGGCATTGGAAAGGGCATTCTCAGCAGCGATTTCCTGGGAAACTGCAAGGTCATAGGCGGCCTGGGCTTCATTAACGTCAACGATCGTATCCAGCCCCACTTCGAAACGCTGCCGAGTCTGCTCCATCTGCTTATCAATGGCCTCTTTTTCCGCCCGGGCAAATTCTAGTTCACTCTGGGCAGTGAGCACATCGAAATAGCGCTCCGCCGCCCGGACCAATAATGCCTGTTCCTCGGCCACCAAATCAGCCTGGGCCTGGGCGATAGTGGCATCCGCCTGCTTGAGGCGGACAAAGTTTTCCCGCCGGTACAGAGGCTGGGTCAAACTAAGGGTATAGCCCCAATTATTAAAGACGCCCTCAAAGCCGGGAAAAGGCTGTTGCTCAAGCAACTCGATTGTCTGGAAAGTCCGATCATAATTGGAGGAAATATCCACAACCGGTAAAAACAAGGCCCTCGCCTGGGGCTTGGCTTCTAATGCGGCCCGCACTGCCGCCACCTGGGCCCGCAATTGGGGATCATTCGCCCTTGCCAAGCGATAGACCTCTAGTAGATCGGAGGCTTGGGCAAGCCCAGGGATCACTAGACCAAACATGAATAGCACAAGACATTTTTTGATAAAAGACACGAGTTTCAGTTCAATAAATAAGAGTCTATTTCCTGAGTTAAGGGCTTCCTTTAGCTAAAAAACAAATTTTGGCTTGGGCTTACTGTGAAGCAGCGGTGGTATGACCGTTTCAAACAACCCCTCACGGGACCACTCCTTCTCACCCACCCGGGTGATCAGCACCGCTTCCATCACCGGCGCCTGGCCCAAAACTACAAACAAACGCCCCTCCAATTTGAGTGCTTCCAGAAAAGCATTGGGTACACTGGGGAGAGAGCCCGTCACAGCGATGGCATCAAATGGCCCGCCCTGAGACCAACCCCGGGATGCATCCCCCACCTGCAAAGAGACATTCTTTAGCTGCCACTCAGCCAGACGCTGCAATTCAGGAAAAATATCAACACTAGTCACGTACTCAGCCAGACCTGCCATGACCGCTGTCAGGTAGCCGGTTCCTGTCCCTATCTCTAGGACCGAATCCCGTTCTTTAAGCTCCAATGCCTGCAGCAAACGACCCTCAATTTTGGGCGGCAACATCACCTGCCCCTGCCCAATGGGTATTTGAATATCAGCGTAAGCCAAATTCCTAAACGCTGGCGGAACAAAATCTTCCCGAGGTACAGCAGCCAGCCGATCCAATACTCGCTGATCGAGCACTTCCCAAGGCCGGACCTGCTGTTCCACCATATTGAAGCGAGCTTGCTCCAGGTTCATCGACTCCTCACCTTAAATAACTATAGGGCGTCTAAGAGTAAGGGCTTTTTTCAGGCGGCGCAACAAAGGACACTCAAATTAGAATTATTATTATCTACTACTTATCCGTTTGCGGATCACGAAATGATACTGGCCTTCTTCCTCACGGGCTTCCAAAAGCTCATTCTCGGTAATGCGGGCAAAGGCCTTCACATCTTTTAAGGAGCCTGGATCCGTAGCCACCACATAAAGGGTTTGTCCACCTTCCAGAGTCTCTAGAGCTTTACGGATCCGCAACACGGGCAGAGGACAGGGTAAACCAATAGCATTGAGCTCAGCGTCGTAATCAGGCATGGTGGTTTGACTCTGAAATGAATGGATAGCAACCCATTTCTTTAGTTAAAAAAAGACTAAATTATAAACTAAAAACACTACCATAGAAGAGAGATAGGTGGGTTAGCTGAACCGGGCTGGCCAGGCTGAGTCTATGATTTAATATTAACGTTAATCAGGGATGCGGAAATTACCAGTGCGATTGTTGAGCACACTATTATGGGCCGTCATTTTGTTGACGGTGCCAATCCTAAAGGCCGATGAAATTGAACTACCAGAAATCGGTGATCATTCGGGAGTTGCCCTATCACCCGAACAAGAACGCAGCATTGGGCAGGCTTTTATGCGCCGCCTGCGTAATTCGGTGACGATTATCGAAGATCCAGAAGTAGCGACGTATGTCCAATCATTAGGGTATCGGCTGGTTGCGAATAGCGATAACCCCGGGCAAGGATTCACTTTCTTTGTCATTCAGGATTCGACTATCAATGCCTTTGCCGCCCCAGGGGGATATATTGGCATCCACTCCGGGCTTATTGAAAATTCCCAAACAGAGAGCGAGCTGGCGGCGGTACTGGCCCATGAAATCGCCCATATCACCCAACGCCACTTGGCCCGTGCCTTTGAACAACGCCGCCGCTTGAGCCTGCCCATGACCGCCGCGATAGTGGCTGCTATCATTATGGGCACCCAGAGCCCTGATGCCGGTCTTGCTGGATTAGCCGCTGCTCAGGCCGGTGCTGCTCAGCTCCAAATCAACTTTACCCGTTCCAATGAAAAAGAAGCCGACCGAGTAGGGATGCAAACCCTAGTACGGGCTGGCTTCGACCCTTTTGCCATGCCCGCTTTCTTCGAGCGCCTCCACCAGGTCAGCCGTTACTACGGAACCCGACCGCCAGAATTTCTCAGCACCCACCCGGTGACCAGCAACCGTATTGCGGATGCCATGGGCCGTGCTGAAACCCTCAACCCCCATCCCGTAAAGGATCATCTCCAGTTTCATCTGGTACGGGCTAAACTCCAAGTTCTGGCTAGTGATAATCATGAACAAACGGTGCGCCAGTTTAGAGAGGCCTTAGAGACGGGCCGCTATCGGAATGAAGCGGCCACCCGCTATGGCTATGCGCTAGCTTTGGTCGCCACAGGAGATTCGAGCGAGGCGCGACGGCAAATTTTACAGTTGCTTAAAAAAGACGGTGACAATCTAGCCTACCGGCTCGCCCTCGCTCGCGTGGAAGCAGCCGCTGGCCGCTTTGAAACCGCTTTTAAAGTTTATAAGGAAGCCCAAGCGCTATATCCTGATGACTATGCTGTCGTTATCAACTATGCCCATGCCTTGTTGCAGGGTCACCGCCCCCAGGCCGCCCGGGATCTACTAAGGCGTCAGATCCAGTCAGGCGTAGACACAGGGCAAATCTACCACTTAATGGCTCAAGCGGAAGGGGATGCCGGCAACCGCGCAGAGGCCCACCGTTGGTTGGCCGAGTACCACTATTACAATGGGCAGACTAATATGGCAATCAAGCACTTGCAGTTGGCTAGCAAAGCAGCGAGTAACGACTTCTACGAACGCTCCAAGATCGAAGCCCGTCTGCGGCAACTGCAAATGGAAATCAAGGCCGAAGAAGATTCGTAATCTTTTCCGGTCCGAGGGGGCGATATTTAGACCAATCTAGGAGCGGTTGAATCTAGGAGCGGTTGATAGAAAAAATGCGGATTCCTATTTAGTGAACTTCTCCCAGGATATGATTTAAAATGCATTACTTAATGCCATCGCAAATTTTGCCTCAGCAATTATCTTGCACTTTAAGTGGCAGATAACCAACGCCAGTTAACCACTCAATCAAAGGAGTTTGGGTATGTGGATAAAACCTGCTTACTGTGACCTGCGCTTTGGCTTCGAAGTCACCATGTACATTTGCCATCGGTAATTGGAACCCGGTTCAAGTCTCTCCCGGACCTGAGCCCGGGAGAGACTTTTGACTCCTTAGGGCAAGCCAAGCGATGTTAATCCACGTTCTAGGTGCAGCCGCGGGCGGGGGCTTTCCCCAGTGGAATTGCAACTGCTACAACTGCAGCCGTCTGCGTAAGGGCGAGTTCAAGGGGCAAGCACGCTCCCAGTCCTCGGTTGCAGCCAGCACCAACGGTAGCGATTGGGTGCTTTTCAACACCTCTCCGGATATTCTCAAACAACTCCAAAGTTTTCCTGCTATCCAACCGGGTCGAGGACTCCGGGATACCGGTATCTGCGGCATTGTGCTTATTGACAGCCAAATCGACCATACCACTGGACTGCTGATGCTGCGGGAACATCACCAACCCTTGGAAGTATACTGCACTGAACCGGTCTACCAGGACCTCACTACCGGTAATCCCCTGTTTAAAGTGCTGGATCATTACTGCACGGTGAATTGGCATCCAATTCGACTGCCCCGGGAAGATGCGCCCGGCGAGGCTTTTCAAGTGGAAGGCCTGGAAGGGCTGCGCTTAGTGCCGGTCCCTCTACGCAGCGAGGCCCCGCCCTATTCCCCCCATCGCCATAATTATCATGTAGGGGACACCATCGGCGTGCTGATGGAGGATTTGACCACTCAAAAACGCTTATTTTACGCGCCAGGTCTGGGACAGATTGAAAGCCATATCCTTTCCTTGATGGCAGAGGCCGACTGTCTGCTTGTCGATGGGACCTTCTGGGCCGAGGATGAGATGGAACAAGCAGGAATTAGCCAGAAACGCGCCGCCGAAATGGGCCACCTTCCTCAATGGGGGCCAGGGGGCATGATGAGCCTCATGGCTCCCCTCACTAACCCCCGAAAAATCCTCATTCATATCAACAACACCAATCCCATCCTGGACGAAGAATCGCCGGAGCGGGCCCAACTAGAGGCGGCGGGGATTGAGGTAGCTTTTGATGGCATGGACATTATCCTCTAGTAACAAGGAGGGGAATATGGCGGAACAAAAACCCTGGAGCCGCGAAGAATTCGAACAAAAGCTACGGGATAAAGAGTGTTTCTACCACCTCCATCACCCTTTCCACATCCTAATGAACAGGGGCAAGTTGAACCAACAACAGGTCCAAGGCTGGGTCGCCAACCGTTTTTACTATCAAACCAGCATTCCCATCAAGGATGCTGCCATCCTGGCCAACTGTCCCCAGCGCTCAGTGCGGCGACATTGGATACAGCGGATCCTAGACCATGATGGTTATGGAGAAGACGTGGGGGGTATCGAAGCCTGGTTTCAGCTAGGCGAAGCCGTAGGGTTAGCACGGGAAGAGCTGGAATCTCAGCAGCATGTCTTACCGGGAGTGCGCTTTGCCATTGACGCCTATGTCAACTTTGCCCGCCGTGCCACCTGGCAGGAAGCAGCCTGCTCATCCCTGACGGAATTATTTGCGCCTTCGCTTCATCAGCAGCGCCTAGATAATTGGCCCCGCTATTACCCTTGGATTAAAGCGGAAGGCTACCATTATTTTCGCAAACGCCTTAACGAAGCCCGGCGGGATGTGCAACATGGCCTAGAGATTACCTTGGATTACTTCCAAGATCGTGCCCAACAGGAAAGGGCCTTAGGGATCTTGCAGTTCAAATTGGATGTGCTGTGGACTATGCTGGATGCCATGTGGATGGCGTATATTGAAAACCGTCCCCCCTATCACACGGAGGTCTAACCCAAGTCATGCACGATGACAGCATTCCCACCCTGGCTTCTAGCTACCGTTTCCAATGGGAAAAAGCACAAAATTGTTACGTCCTGCTCTACCCAGAGGGCATGGTTAAACTGAACCCCAGCGCCGCCGAAATACTCAAACATTGCGATGGAACGCAAACCGTCAGGGCAATTATTGCTGCACTGCAGCAGCGATACCCGGATGCGGATCTAGAAGGTGATGTGCACGAATTTTTAGAGGTCGCCCATGGAAACGGTTGGATCGACTAAGGTTAACCACTTTACTGGAAATGACAGAGCTCAACCCCTGTGGCTGTTAGCGGAACTCAGCTATGCCTGTCCCCTGCAATGTCCTTACTGTTCCAACCCTTTGGATTTTGCCGATCACAGCAATGAGCTTACCACCGAGGACTGGCTGCGGGTGTTTCGCGAGGCCCGGGCCATGGGGGCCACTCAGCTTGGTTTTTCGGGTGGCGAACCCCTGCTACGGCGTGATTTAGAGGTATTGATCACTGAAGCGCGTAAACTTGGCTACTATACCAACTTAATCACCTCCGCTATGGGCATGGATGAAGAGCGGGTTGCTGCCTTTCAGGCCGCTCAACTCGACCATATCCAGATTAGTTTCCAAGCGTCCTCCGAAGGCCTCAATAATCAGCTTGCTGGCGCCAATGTCTTTCAACATAAACTGGCCATGGCCCGGGCCGTGAAAAAGCACGGCTATCCTATGGTGCTCTGCTTTGTCATCCACCGTTACAATATTGACCAGATGGAGCAAATTCTAGAGCTTGCCATTGAGCTTCAAGCGGACTATGTAGAGTTAGCCACAACCCAATATTACGGCTGGGCCTGGCACAACCGGGACTCCCTGCTCCCCACTCGGGAACAATTGACTCGGGCCGAAATCCTGGCCCATCAATACCAGGCCCGCATGAAAGGAAAGATGAAGATTTACTATGTGGTGCCGGATTATTACGAAAACCGGCCCAAGGCCTGTATGAACGGCTGGGGGAATATTTTCCTCACCATCGCCCCGGATGGGACCGCTCTTCCCTGCCATGCAGCTCGCCAACTCCCCGGGCTGAGCTTGCCTAATGTGAAAGATCATAGCATTGAATGGATTTGGCGGGAGTCGCCGGACTTTAATCTATTTCGGGGCCAAGGATGGATGAAGGAGCCTTGCCGGAGCTGTCCGGATCGTTTCAAGGATTTTGGGGGATGCCGCTGTCAAGCCTATTTGCTGACGGGCGATCCCCGCAATACCGATCCTGTTTGTAGCCTCTCACCCCACCATCAGATCGTAGCGGACGCCATAGCCACCGCTAACCGGCAAGCGCCTTCAGCAGCCAGCGAGACCCGCCCTTGGGTCTTCCGTAATCCACAGAATTCCAAAAAATTCTGTGCCTAATGGCCATCCCTGAAAGCGACAACGGGATCGCCATTGCCATCCAAGCCCAGGGACTGAGTAAACACTATGGCGACTTGCAAGCCGTCAAAGATCTTTACCTTACTATTCCCCATGGTCAATTCTACGGCTTGCTAGGCCCCAATGGCTCTGGCAAGACCACTACTATTCATATACTAACGACCTTGGTCCGGCCGACCGCCGGCCAGGCACGGGTGGCCGGTTTTGAGGTGACGACCCAACCCGTGGCGGTACGCCAGGCTATTGGTCTTGTCTTCCAAGAATCAGCCTTAGATCCCACTATGACGGTGGCAGAAAATCTTTGCTTTGCCGCTGCCCTCTACAGCCTTCCGCCGTCCTTGGCCAACCAGCGTATTGATGAATTGTTGACGCTATTTAATCTCCAAAATAAGCGTCAGCAACGACTCACCGCCCTCTCCGGCGGTATGCGGCGGGCCCTCGATATCGCCCGAGGGGTACTTCACCGTCCCCAAATCCTTTTCTTGGATGAACCCACGCTAGGCCTGGATATTCCTAACCGTCGCGCCATTTGGCGTTTTATCGAGCAACTGCGCCGGGAAGGCATGACGGTATTTCTCACCACCCATTACTTGGAAGAAGCCGAGGCCTGCGACCGAGTTGATTTTCTCAAACAGGGCCGCCTGATCTCTGGCGGCATCCCGGAACAGCTTACAGCTAAGCTGGGAGATTATATCCTCGAGTTAGAGTGTGGGGAGACGGAGGCAGTGGAAAACCGCCTGAAGGATAGACTCGGTTCGGCTTTACGGGAGCCTGGCTTCTTAAGTTTTCGAGTGACGGATCCCCAATTCTCCTTTGCCAACCTTCAAGAGGAGCTAGGCAGTACAGTAAGCGCTATGCGCTGGCGCCGCCCCAACTTGAATGACGTTTTCCTTTGGACCTTAAGCAATGGAGTGGGAGACTGACCATGGGTTGGCGTCCCCTGAAGGCGCTTATCGGTCGCGAGATGGCCAAATTATTTCGTCAACGGGGCCGCTTGCTATCGGCCATGGTCCGTCCCTTGATTTGGTTACTGGTCATTGGCTCCGGGATAGGAAGCATGCTAGGCGAGCAAGGGGATAGCGGCTATAGGGAATTCTTGGCCCCTGGCATCATTGCCATGACCCTGCTCTTTGGCTCTTTGATGGCTTCCCTTACCCTAGTTTACGACAAGGAGCTTGGGATCATGCGGATGCTGATGATCGCCCCTTTTCCCCACTACCAAATCATTATCGGCAAGTTAATCGCCGGGACCTTTGCTAGCCTGGCGCAGGGTGCATTGCTCATTGCCCTTTTGCTATTGCTGGGATATCTCAAGCTCAGTGCTGTGCTCTTGGCTCTCTTTGCTGCCATGGCCTTAACGGCGCTTGCCTGCGCCGCTCTGGGAGTACTCATTGCCGTCTTTGCCAAGGCCCTGGATAATTTCGCGGTCATCATGAACTTTGTCATTTTTCCGGTCTTTTTCCTGAGTGGCGCTCTCTATCCAGTGGACCCCCTCCCCCCTGGGCTACGGGCTATCGCCACCGCCAATCCCTTTAGCTATGGAGTCGATTTACTGAAACATGCCCTCCAAAGGAATGCCCCCCACCCCTTTGGACCCGACTTTACCCTGGCGACTGATCTGGCCGTACTGGTGACATTTACGCTGGCAGCGGTAGCCATTGCCTGCCTGCGGTTCTCCCTTGAAGTGGTGCACGCACCACTCATCCACCGCCTTACTAAACGTTCTTAGAGCAGCCTAAACTCTGCTAATTCCTCCAAATCAACTCACCGATAAGTTGCACGCCTTTGGTACCCCCTAAGCCCAGTGGCTAAGAGGAAGACCGTGGACCCAACAAAAACCAAAGGATAAACCCGAGTAATGGCAGCACCAGCACCAATACGATCCATGCTGCTTTTCCACCCGTAGAAGTACCACTCTGAAAAATATTCAAAATCGCCCAAACGTCCGCCACCAATAACAATAAGCCAAAAAAGCCCCCTACTTCAATATCCATTGCTTAATCCTGTGCTATAAAAGTTGCAATTGAAACTAACAAAGCTTTTGAAGTTGCCTGGCTGCCATGTTCTCAATGCCCTTTTTAGCCATCTTCTGTTGGAGGGCTCGGTTGAACCTCCAATTTCTTTTCCTTTTTTTCGCAACTGCTAAACTTTCTGAACAATGGCAATAGCTCAAAGGAAAGCAGCAAATGAGACTTAAAAAAAGTCACTTGGGCGGGCTACTGCTAAGTATTTCATTCCTAGCATACTCCGCACCAGGGCAATGGCAACAACTCTCCCCCATGCCCACCCATCGTTCAGAAATGTCGGCAACCTATCTTGACGGCAAAATCTATGTGCCCGGAGGGCTGGGAGGCCAGCGCCAGTTTGAAGCCTATAATGTCATTACCGACACCTGGAAGCAACTGGCGCCGCTGCCCGCACCTCGCCATCATCTCATGGTGACCGCTCATCAAGGGAAAATTTATATTTTTGGGGGCAGCGATCGGGATTGGTCTCCAACAGCAACCGCCTGGGCTTACGATTCCCACACCCATCAATGGCAAACCTTAACCCCCATGCCTGAACCCCGTTATGCCGGAGATGCGGTTTCGATGGGGAATTTTATCTACCTCGTAGGCGGCAAAGGCCCTAGCAATAAGCTACTCCGTTATGACCCGGAGCAAGATTCCTGGACCCATCTCAAGGGAATGCAGGAGCGCCGGGAACACACTCGTAGCGTTGTTTTTGAAGACAAGATCGTCGTTATTGCTGGGCGTTATCAGGGAGCCGGTGAACTGCGCTCGGTGGAAATCTATAATCCCGTAACCGATACTTGGCATGAGGGCCCTTCCTTGAATACAGCACGGGGCGGCCATGGAGCCACAGTTCATCAGGGAAAAATCATGGTCTTTGGCGGCGAGGTGATCATGACCGGACGGGATATCCTGGCCAGTTCAGAGAGCTTGGAAAATCTATCGGGAAAATGGCAACAAGGCCCTAGCTTGCCAGTAGCGCTGCACGGGATGCCCACTATCAGCACCGGTCCCCATTTGTATATTCTGGGTGGCTCGGAACGAGAAGCGGCCAGCATCAACCGAGGTCGTGTCTATCGCCTGATAAAAGCCCGTTAGCTTCAATCTTGCCCGCAAATTGTCTTTAAGGGACCATGCTATCCGTTTTTATCCTGCTCCAGCGCCTTAAGCCGCTGTTCCAATTCATGGACCTTCTTTCGTAACCCCGAAAGCCGGTTCACCTCCGCCAATGCTCGGCGGTTTTCAATCATCGGTTGGGCAGGACTACCAGTCACGACGGCCTTAGGCGGCACGTCTTTGGCCACCCCCGACTGGGCGGTTACAATAGCTCCATCGCCAACCTGAATATGACCTACAAGGCCCACTTGGCCCGCCAAGGTTACCCAGTTACCGATTTTAGTACTCCCGGAAATACCTACCTGACTGACGATAATGTTGTGCTCGCCAACCTCCACGTTGTGGCCAATTTGAACCAGATTATCAATTTTGGTACCCCGGCCGATGCTGGTGGCACCTAGCGCCCCCCGGTCAATGGCAGTATTGCATTGCACCTCTACATCATCGGCAATTTCTACCCGCCCCACTTGCGGCACCTTGAAATAGCCTTGCCGGGGATCAGGCGCAAACCCAAATCCATCGCCACCGATAATCACCCCGGAGTGCAGAATAACCCGATTACCAATGCTCACCCGCTCCAGCAAGGTCACCCGCGGGTAGAGCAAACAGTGTTCCCCCACGGTAGCCTTTGCGCCCACATAACAAAAGGGAAATAAGACGGTGTGAGCTTTGATGGTGGCGCCCTTTTCGATCACACAGTAGGCGCCAATGCTACACCCCTCTGCTATTTGCACCCCCTCCCCCACGATAGCCGTGGGATGCACACCGGGCGCCGGGCGATAGGGCCGATTGAACCATTTGTCTACGACCCTAGCGAAATCTCGATAGGGATTATCTGAAATGAGCAGGGGTCGCTCCGCAAACTGTTCCCGATCATCAGGTCCCACCACCAAAGCAGCTGCCTTTGATAACCGAGCTCGAGAGATATATTTACGGTTAGTATAAAAGCTCAAGTCATCTGCTTGCGCCTGATCTAATGGTGCAACCCCCCGGATAAGGGTTTCTCTATCGCCCTCAATGACACAACCCAAAAACCGGGCGATCTCCCAAAGACGAATTTCCATGCCCCCCCACTCGACTTAGTTTTTTTTTACGCTATAAGAATGAAGCAAGCGCTCCCTTCAAAAGGGCTTCACTACCACTAAAATCACTGCTCCAATTAAGATTAAAACCGGGAATTCATTGAACCAGCGATAATAAACATGGCTGTGGCGATTGCGCTCCTCCCGAAAGGCAACCAATAACCGGCCACAATAGAGATGATAGACAATCAAAACCAGAACCAGGGAAAGTTTGACATGGAGCCACCCTGCGCTCAACCAAGAGGGCATTAAATAAAGCAACCACACCCCGAACCCTACGGCTAAAATAGCGCTCGGGTGCATAATGCCACGATAAAGCTTGCGCTCCATGATTTTAAAACGCTCCCGTCCTGGCTTATCCTCACATTGAGCATGGTAGACAAATAATCGTGGCAAATAAAACAAGCCGGCAAACCATGTCACTACAAAGATAATATGAAAAGCCTTGACCCAAAGCATGCTATTGATCGCTCCAAGTTAAGATTAATTATTATTTATCCACCCCCAACGTTCTGGTAGATAGTCAAACTTTAGCATAGCTCCTTACCTATTTGGCGAAGTGAATGACTATCAGCACCAGATGGCCGAGAGGATAGGGAGAAAAAACGGGTTTGTAGAACACCACCGGCTCGCTTCTAAAACACCTCATATTTTATTCATAGGTACTGACTACCACTTAGGAGAAATCAGATGAGTATTGATCCCCATGCCTACAACATTAGCATCCGTCGCGATAACTTCGACGGAGAGGTGTTGTTTGAGGGGCGGGTGAAAGAGCTGCCGGATCTAGTAGAGTACGGCGAGAGCTACCAAGAAGCCTATGACTTGGTAGTGGACAGCATTGAGACGGCAGCCGCAGCCTTTGCGGAAAAGGGACGTGCCTTTCCCGCTGCCACAGTTCCAACGGATGATTTCAACTGAGGACAACTCACTCCCTAAGCGCCTCCAACACCTCGGCTAGGCGGCTCACCGGAACAATGGTGATATTCTCAACCGACCGTCTCGGGATATTTCCCTGGGGCAAGATGGCCTTTTTAAAGCCATGCTTAGCGGCAGCGGCCAAACGTTCTTCACCCCCAGGCACGGGACGGATTTCCCCGGTTAAACCCACTTCTCCGAACAACACCAACTCCTGGCCTAGAGGCCTATCTCGCAAGCTGGAGACAATAGCGGCCAGGACCGCCAGATCAGCGCCCGTTTCATGGACTCGTACTCCCCCCACCACATTGACAAATACGTCCTGGGCGCCCGGCATTACCGCCCCATGGCGATGAAGAATGGCCAGCAACATAGCTAAGCGATTGGGTTCCAAACCCACTGTGACCCGGCGGGGGTTGGCAAGATGACTGTCATCCACTAAGGCCTGGACTTCCACCAGCAAAGGACGACTACCTTCCCGGATGACTGTGACAGCACTACCGGGAACCGCTTCCTTCCCCCGGGAGAGAAAGATGGCTGAGGGATTGGTCACGCCCCGCAATCCCCGCTCGGTCATGGCGAAAACCCCCAGCTCGTTAGCCGCACCGAAGCGATTCTTTGCTGCCCGCAATACCCGCAGCCGCTCTCCCCCATCGCCTTCGAAGTAAAGCACTGTATCAACCATATGCTCTAACACCCGGGGCCCCGCCAAAGCCCCTTCTTTGGTCACATGGCCCACCAGGATTACCGCAGTCCCGCTTTGTTTAGCAAAACGCAGCAATTGTCCGGCGCTTTCCCGCACTTGAGTCACCGTTCCCGGCGCCGATTGCAACTGCTCTGTATATAAAGTCTGAATAGAGTCGACCACCATCACCTCGGGCCGCTCTTGCTGAACAACGGCCAGTACCCGCTCCACTAGGGTATCGGCTAGCAAACGCACTGGTGCGGTTCCCAATCCCAAGCGCTGGGCCCTGAGGCTGATTTGCGCTAAGGATTCCTCCCCGGTTAGATACAGCACCCGACCTTTCTGGATAGTCCCCAATTTTGCCAGGGCCTGTAATAACAAAGTAGATTTGCCAATTCCTGGATCTCCGCCAATGAGCACCACCGAACCGGCCACTAGCCCTCCGCCTAAGACCCGATCCAGCTCGGATAGGCCCGTTGACAGGCGCACCTCACCTTCGACTTGAACCTCCGCTAAGGGCTGCACCGTACTTAACGCACCGGCATAGTGGGCATATCGTCCCGTTCGTTTCGGTAGTTGAGCTCTTAGTTGCTCCTCCAGACTATTCCAGGCGCCGCAGCCGGGGCATTGGCCAGCCCAACGAATCGTCTCGGCGCCACATTGATCGCACTGATAAACGGTTTTGGACTTCCCCACCTCCTTACTCCCTAATTCGTGGCACCCGAGCGGTGACTTGGCACAGCAACTCATAGGGAATCGTGGCGGCATGGCAGGCGATCTCCTCCACTGGCAAACCGGGTCCCCAAACAATCACCGGATCACCAACTTTTGCCTCCGGCTGGCTGCGCAGATCAAGGGTCACCATATCCATAGACACTCGCCCCACCAGGGGTACGGGCCGACCATTTACCAGCAGCGGCGTTCCCGGCGCGGCATGACGGGGATAACCATCGCCATAGCCAATGGCTGCTACGCCAACAACCATCGCCTCGGGACAAACCCAGGTGGCGCCATAACCAATGCTATCGCCCGGATGCAGGTGATGGATGGCAATAAGACGGGTCTTCAGGGTCATAACCGGTTTGAGACCTACGGCAGCACCCGTACAATTGGCAAAAGGCGAGGCTCCATAAAGCATAAGGCCTGGGCGAACCCAATCAAAATGGGCTTGAGGACAGGCAATAACGGCTGCTGAATTGGCTATACTGCGCCACAGCCCTGGCACCGTTATTCTTTCAAAAGTCTCCAATTGGATAGCAGTGAGTGAATCCTCAGCTTGATCCGCATTGGCTAGGTGACTCATCAAGCCAACGACGGCAGCAACCGCTGGACAGCGGCGTAAGCTGGCAACCGCTTCAGCCACCCGTTCTGGTGGAAAACCTAGACGGTGCATGCCGGTATCTACTTTAAGCCAAACTGAAAGCGGTGCTTTCACCGGAACCTGCCACAGCAAATCCAATTGGGTGGTTTCGTGCACCACTAGGGTCAGGTTGTAGGCAGCGGCAACCTGTAATTCTTCTTTATCGGCGATGCCTTCTAGTAAAACAATAGTGCCTTGGTATCCTGCTTGGCGCAACACCAAGGCTTCCCCTAGCCGAGCCACGGCAAAAGCATGTGCTTCTGCCAGCACTTGGGCTACCCTTTTTAGCCCATGACCATAACCATCCGCTTTAACCACAGCCATAACTCGGCTATAGGGTGCCCGCTCCCGGACCCGTTGCAGATTATGGCGTAAGGCGCTAAGGTCAATAATAGCCTGAGGAAAATTCAAGGAAGCTGCACGACGAGGTGTATAGCTTACTAATCAATTTTATCTACATCGCCTAAGTGGTCCCACTCCCTGCACCGTAGACGTCCTGAACATAATTTTCGAAGCGGGTATACTGACCGCGGAAGGTGAGACGCACGGTTCCAATAGGACCATTGCGTTGCTTACCAATGATGATTTCAGCCGTTCCCCGATCCGGGCTATCCTCATTATAGACCTCATCGCGATAGATAAACACGATAAGATCGGCATCCTGCTCGATGGCACCAGATTCCCGCAGATCGGACATCACTGGCCGTTTGTTAGGCCGTTGTTCCAAGCTGCGGTTAAGCTGGGAGATAGCCAACACGGGGACATTGAGTTCCTTAGCCACAGCCTTGAGGTTACGTGAAATCTCGGAAATCTCAGTCGCCCGATTCTCTCGGTGGCCGGGTACCTGCATCAGCTGCAAGTAATCAATGAGGATCAGGCCCAGGCCATCTTGTTCCCGCATCAACCGTCGTGCGCGCGCCCGTAGCTCAGTAGGGGAAAGGGCCGGGGTATCATCGATAAAAAGCGGCGCCTCAGTCAGCAAACTGACCGCTGAGGTCAGACGCGGCCAGTCATCGTCTTCAAGACGACCCGTCCGTATCCGGTGCTGATCAATGTGCCCCAAAGAAGACATCATCCGCATGGCCAATTGTTCGCCGGGCATTTCCATGCTAAATACAGCCACAGGCACCCGATGTTTAATGGCCACATGTTCCGCAATATTCATGGCGAAGGTAGTCTTACCCATGGAGGGCCTGCCGGCGGCAATAATTAAATCCGCCGGCTGGAGACCAGAAGTTAGGGCATCAAAATCCGTAAAGCCCGAGGGAAGCCCAGTAATCGGACTATCCTGTTCGAATAGGTGGTCGATCCGATCCACCACCTTACCTAGTAGGTTCTTTATGTTGACAAAACCTTGCCGACCACGGGCACCTTGTTCGGCAATTTCGAATACCCGCTTCTCGGCTTCGTCAAGCAATTCCCCACTATTCCGTCCCCCCGGCTGATAGGCATTACCGGCAATATCAGTGCCCACCCGGATAAGCTGGCGCAAGACCGAACGTTCCCGGACAACCTCCCCATAGGCCTTAATGTTGGCCGCCGTCGGCGTATTGCGCGCTAAGCTCGTTAGATAAGCTAAGCCGCCCACTTCCTCCAATACTTGCTTGTCCTTTAGCCATTCGGACAGCGTCACCACATCACAGGGCCGTGAGCGTTCAATCAGCTCACCAATAGAGTGGAATAAAAGGCGGTGGTCCTGGCGATAGAAATCCTCCACGCTAAGAATATCAGCGATCTGATCCCAGGCCTGATTATCTAATAATAATCCCCCTAATACCGATTGCTCGGCCTCAATGGAATGGGGAGGAACCTTAAGTCCATCAACCAGTTCGTCTTTCTGCTCCTGGTAGGCGAGTCCCGGCATCCATCCTCTCCTGATGAGCTAATTGCCAGGGCCTATACCCGGCACAAGCACGCCTGTCTCAGCCCCGTACGCCGAGAAATGTTATTCCTCGCTCGTCACGACTACCTTGACAGAGGTTTCTACATTGGGGTGTAAATAAATCCCGACCTCGTATTCGCCAACCTGGCGCAAAGCCCCTTCAGGTAGTCGTACTTCCTTCTTCACCACATCCACCCCAGCTTTGGTCAAGGCTTCGGCAATATCCGCGGTCCCCACCGAGCCAAACAACTTGCCTTCGGTACCGGCCTTGGCTGCAATAGTGACGCTACCCAGGTCTGCCAACGCTTGCTTGCGCCTTTCCGCTACCGCAACCTTCTCCCCAGCGGCCTTTTCCAGTTCGGCCTTGCGGGATTCAAAATAGGCCTCGTTTTCCTTCGTTGCGGTCACCGCCTTCCCTTGAGGTATTAGGTAATTGCGGGCATAACCGGCTTTTACCGACACTTTGTCTCCAAGTCTGCCTAGATTTAGTACTTGTTCCAGTAATATTACTTCCACTTTCTATCCCCCACTCTCATCGCCGCCCAAAGCTAAGCCGTCACTTTGCATTGATAGCTCAGGATACAGGGTATACCCGTAACCACTGCTCCAATAAAGTTATTGAATATTAATGGCGATCACAATAAGGAAGTAACGCTAAGTAACGGGCCCGCTTGACCGCCCGGGACAACTGCCGCTGATATTTAGCTTTAGTACCCGTAATCCGGCTCGGTACAATTTTGCCAGTCTCAGTAATATATTCTTTGAGGGTAGCAAGATCTTTGTAATCAATCTCTTTGACGCCCTCAGCTGTAAAGCGGCAAAATTTTCTACGCCGAAAATAACGTGCCATAATTCACCTTCGAATGAGTTAATCTACCATAGAACTCGGCCAACAGCCGGACTGCTTTTACCTATTAAAAATACGGTAGCCCGCTGTTGGCAGCAACTATAAATTTAACCAGGTCCTATCACCATGCTAATATTCTAAAACAAGATAAGACCAGAAAGCTCCCGTTTTAATCTGATTCCTTTTCCTGTTCGCCTTTGTCTTCCGATTCACTTTCAGATGACTTATTTTCAGATTCATCCCTCTCTTCCCTATCCCTGGAGGGGCGGGAATTGTCATAACTGCGGCTACCGGATTCCTCTCCCTTGGCCAACGGCGAAGGCTCCGTAACGGCTTCCTCCCGCCGCATCACCACATCCCGTAGCACCGCATCATTAAACCGAAAAGCGCTTGTGAGCTCTTCAATCGCCTGGGGTGTACACTCCACATTCATCAAAACATAGTGGGCTTTATGGACCTTTTGAATGGGATAAGCAAGCTGACGTCGGCCCCAATCTTCCAAGCGATGGATACGCCCCCCATCGGTTTCAATGAGCTGACGATAGCGCTCTATCATAGCAGGGAGTTGCTCACTCTGATCCGGGTGAACTAAAAATACAACTTCATAGTGCCGCATTGATTATGACTCCTTACGGTCTGGGCAGCCGCTCCACTGAGGAACGACAAGGAGGTTTGTAAAAAGGTGCAAGATTATACGTCAGCTATCTGGGGATCACAAAATAGATCGTTAGCGGGGGTCCATCATTTAGGCTAGAGCAAAGCCACGCTGGCGCTGGACCTCAAAGAGGCATACTCCCGCGGCAACTGAGACATTGAGGCTACCGACTGACCCCTGCATGGGAATCTGAACCAGGCAATCGCAGTGCTCTGACGTTAACCGCCGCAGACCCCGATCCTCAGCGCCAAGTACCAAACCAAGAGGACCCTTAAGATCGGTTTCATAAAGACTTCCTCCCCCCTTCGCCACCGTCCCGACCAACCATAGTCCCTGTTCATGCAGCTTGCGCATTAGCCGGGCTAGGTTAGTTACTCGCACAAAAGGGACCCGCTCCGCTGCACCGCTAGCGACTTTGCGCACTGCAGCAGTCAAACCCACCGCCCGATCTTTAGGGGCAATCACCCCATGGACTCCCGCCGCCTCCGCTGTACGCAGGCAAGCCCCTAGATTATGGGGATCTTGAACCCCATCGAGGATCAATAACAAAGGAGGCGCGTTTAAATTGTCCAAAAGATCAAATAACCCCTCCTCTGTAAACGTCGGTTGCGCTGAGCAATAGGCCACGATTCCTTGGTGGCGAACCCCAGGAACTAGGTTATCCAGATCCTCCCGATCCACGGAATAGAAATCTAAGCCTTGTTCAAGAGCAAGTTCGACAATCTCCTGAATCGCCCGATCCTTCCGACTTTGGTCCACCCATAAGGAGATAATTTGAGTCGCGGGCTGTTCCAAGGCCGCGCGGACAGCATGCAATCCATAGCGCAATTCGCTGCTCTCACTGTCCTCGTGCCTGATTTTCCCCGAATTGAAGCTCTCAAATCTGCGCTTCTTACTCACAGCCGTTTACCTTAGCGTTTCCGAAAAATAGGAGACCAACATAGACCGACCAGGACCTTAACTTCTCAGCTTAACTATAGGGATTAACGGTTATAAAACAATGCATTGAATAATTGCCTGGCGGGTGAACTCTGGTCTGTCTCTGAGCCATTGAAATATTTGCGTTTATTGACGTTAATTCGCGGCCAAATGCTTTTTTCAGGAAAATTCCAAGGATTCAAACCCCTTAATTAATAAAGGGAAAGAGTAGAACCATCAGGGAGCACGCCAGCAGGCTGCTTGCGGTAACAATCAAAGCCGAAAAGGCGCTGATACTGGGGCCCTAAGAACCATAGCCGCCACCTCCAGCGGAGTTTCTTCCCAAGGACTAAGGGGGAAACTTGGCCAGGTGCTTTCCACGGACTCAAAATCTGATAATAAGCCACAGCGCTCTGCCGCCGGAGAATATGAATGGGATCAAAGCCGTACCATTCTAAGCGTTGCTCAATAAATGTTGCCCCCTGCTCCTGACAAAGTTCCCTTAGGGCCTGGTTCACTCCACGGGCCCGTGCCAACGCCTGCTCCCAGGCAAGGCTTTGACCTGGGAACAGCAATGTCCGAAAGGCATAGTATTGCCAAGGGGCTAACTGCTCAAGACGAGGCAAGGGTAAACCGGTAATCACCGTCCTGGCCCTGCATTCTGCCAACTGTTCCAGACACCACTGCACCCAGCGCATAAGTTTCTCAGGGAGTTGTCCATAAGCAATGTCATTACCCAGATCGGTCAGTAGGGCAAAAGTAGGCCCTGGAGCTTCCAGGACAAGGTCCTCCCAAAGACCACATTGGGTGATGCCCGGCAGACCACGGCCTCCCACCCGGCTATAAACTCCAAAGGATCGACCATGACCAGCAGCAACGAGAAACCGGCTGGGTCGACCACAAATGAGCTGAGCTGTAGCCACTATCCGAGGAAGTGAACGGCTAAGGTTGCTGGCACCGAGTAAGACAATTTGGTTGACGGGCCTAGATTGCTCCCACTTATTCATGGATTACAGTTAAATTTAAATACTGTCGCCATTATTGCACCAAACCGGACTAAAATAACTCACTTTCCACTTCAATCAGTCGATCTACCCCAGCCTGAATTTTTCACCACCAACCACCAAGACACAAAGGACACGAAGGTGAGGGAATCTCAGTCAGTTGGGAGAAATTTATTTTAATCTATTTAACTTTTTGATTTCTTTGGGCGCTTAGTGCCTTTGTGGTGATCTCATGAATTATCCAGGTTAGCGGGCGAACTCAGCGGCAAATCGCTGCCGATACTCAATGGCGCAGCATTGAACTGCTTATAATAGCCGTATAGAGTTGCAAGAAAATATCCCGCTTCCGCCACTGCTACCCTCACCGCCCTAATCCTCGTGGATGCCAAACCCATATTCAAAGGTAATCAGTTGGCAAATGGGAACGCCAATAAACATGCTAAAGATCCAAGATCATTCTTCTGCTGGGTTGCTGTTACTTTGTAGTTTGACCGAGGATACCCTAGATACATCACGAGTTGGAGTCTTTATCCTTAATGCTGAATTCCGGATAGTCTGGGTGAACCAGGCCATAGCCAGCTATTTTGGATTACCCAGAAAAACACTCCTGGGAGGGAATAAACGGCAGCTTATTCAGGAACAACTCAAGGGGTGCTTTGAACAACCAGAGGATTTCACCAAAACCGTACTCACAACCTATACTGATAGTAGCTACATTGAGCAGTTTGAGTGCCATATGCTGCCTAATGGCGAGCGCCAGGAACGCTGGCTTGAGCATTGGAGCCAACCGATTCGCAGTGGACTATATGTTGGGGGGCGCATCGAACACTATTATGATATCACTGAACGCAAACGGGTGGAGTTTGAATTCCGTACCCGGGCGTGCCAGCAAGCTGCCGTGGCGGAGATAGGGCGGCGGGCACTCAGAGGGGGCAATCTAGATGCGCTGCTCAATGAAACCCTTACCCTGCTGGCGCGAATTCTCGACGTAACCTACGGCCAAATATTGGAGTTATTACCCAACCGTAAGACCTTGTTGCTCCGTGTCAGTGTGGGCTTTAAGACCTATGATCAAGGACAGGCTACCGTCAATGCTGAACCCGATACCCTAGTCGGCTATACCCTGCTCTCCCAAGAGCCAGTTATGGTGGAAGACCTAGGCACAGAGCACCAGAGCACCGCTTTCGCCCCGAACCGCTGCTACTCGAGCACGGTCTCGTGAGTGGGGTAAGCCTGATCATCCCAGGACGGGAACGCCCTTTTGGCATCCTAGGGGTATATATCCCTCAACCGCGAAACTTCAGTCACGACCTCTGCTTTCTACAGACCATGGCCACCCTGCTGGCCACAGGGATCGAACGCCAACGTGCCGAGGAGCAGACCCAGTTGCAACAGGCAGAGTTAGCACACATGGCGCGCCTGGGTTTGGCCAGCGAGCTCACCGCCGGATTAGCCCATGAACTCAACCAACCCCTCACCGCCATTACCACCAATGCCCACACCTGCCTGCAACTATTGCGCTCGGGAATGGTCAATATAGAGAAATTTGGGGAAATCCTCGAAGAAGCCGCCCGCCTAGCCAATATTGAAGCCCGCCAATACGGCGTCCAGCTGCGGCTGGAATTGGCCGATTCTCTATCCCCCGTATGGGGCGATAACATTCGGCTTCAGCAAGTTATTTTGACCCTGGTCTGCAATGGCATTGAGGCAATGAGTGAAACCTCGGACAGGAAACGGGAACTGACCTATCCAAACCTCCCCCGCTGATGGCGGCGCGGTGGAGGTTGCCGTATCCAACACAGGACCCGGTCTGTCTCCAGAAGCAATGAAGCAGTTATTCCAACCATTTTTTACCACCAAACCCACCGGTATGGGCCTAGGCTTATCCCTGAGTAAGTCCATCGTCGAAGCCCATGGCGGAGAAATCTGGGCTACTCCTAACCCGGACCAGGGGGTCACTTTCCACTTCACCGCATCGACTCAAATAGGAAACCGCTAGCGTGTCCCCGCAACCGATTGTATTCATCGTTGATGACGACAAGGCAGTGCGCGATGCAGTGCATCTTCTATGCGAGGCCCACGGGCTGCAAGTAGAAAGCTATGCCTCAGCCCAGGCCTTTCTTGACAGTTATGCTCCCGATCGAGAGGGCTGTCTGGTACTCGACATCTGCATGCCAAAGATGGATGGACTAGAGCTTCAAGCGCATCTAGCGGCCCACCAGATTGAACTACCTATCATTTTTATTACTGCCTACAGCAGCAATGACAAAGTCAAGCTTGCACGTAACGCCGGTGCCCTGGATATCCTGGAAAAGCCTTTTCAACCTGATGTTCTGATTGATCGCATCCGCACCGCTTTCAAATCGACCAAGTAAACCCTTGTTCAACCTCTCTACCCCTTCTCTATTTACCCGGTCGAGCCAACACCATAAAAGCGTAGGGCTCTAAGCTCAGCTCGTGGGTGGCGGTGATAGTTTTGCCTGCGAAAAGGTCAACCTCCGTTTTACGTAGTCCTAACATGCGCAACCGCCGGGCTTCCAAGTGCTGAGTGGAGTCGCTGAAATTCGCCAGTATTAGTACCGTGTGTTCATCATGGTTGCGGAAATAGCCAAACACGTGATGGTTACCGGTATCGACAATTTCTGTTTCAGCCCGAGTAAAGGCCAGATTTTGCTGGCGGATTTGGATCAGCCTCAACAAGCCCTGGTAAATCCGGCCGGCAACGGTATTGGCGTCCCAGCGTTGCTCGGCCCGCGCCCAATCGAAGGGCAACCGGTGCAGCCAGCGAGTATCGCCAATTTTAGCGGGATCTTTTTCGTAACTATAATCATTCAAAGTGCCGATTTCGTCGCCAAGATAAATCAACGGTATGCCGCCGATAGTCAAAATCACCCCGTGCAGAAGTAGGATCTTGCGAATGGCGTAGTCAATTTCCATCTCATCGTTGTTATGGAGGCCTTTTTCCAATCCCGCCAAAGAGGCACAGGTGCCGGACACCCGGGCATCTCCGGTGACCAGGTTTTCTTGGAAGGGCATTCCCCGGGCAAAGCTGCCTTCAAACTGCGCGGTGTAAAACTGGGTAAGAAAGCGGCGATGGGCTTGGGGATCGAGGCCAAGGGCACGGACATCATCATCGGAAAATGTCCACCCAATATCATCGTGACAACGCACATAGTTCACCCAAGCACAACCAAAGGGGAGGGCAAAGCGCTGCTGCAAAGCATAGCGTAAAAGACGGATATCCCGACTTGCTAAAGCATCCCATAAAAGGGCCATAAGCTGGGGGTTATAAGAAAGCTGGCATTCCTTTTCACTAATGTATTTTCTCACCTCATCTGGATGCACGATGGCCTCAGATTTAAAGACCATGGCTGGCGCGGCAACACGCACTAAAGCATTAAAAGCTTGGATAATGGTGTGTGCTTCGGGCAAATTCTGACAGCTGGTGCCCAACTTCTTCCAGACAAAGGCCACTGCATCCAGGCGCAAAATCTCTACTCCTTGATTGGCGAGAAAAAGCATCTCTTCCAGCATCCGATTGAAAACCACAGGATTCTCATAGTTCAAATCCCACTGATAATTGTGGAAGCTGGTCCAGATCCACTTGCGGATACGGTGACGGTAAGTAAATGTCCCCGGGTGTTCATCGGGGAAGATGGGATTGAGGCTACGTTCATAGGCGTCCGGCAGTTCCCGATCGGGGAACATGCGATAATACTCCTGGTACTCGGGGTCCCGGGCCAGGGCGCGGTGAGCCCATTCGTGCTCATCAGAGGTATGATTAAACACAAAGTCCAAGCAGAGGGAAATGCCTCGATAGCGCAACTCGTTCGCAAGCCGAGCCAGCTCTTCCACGGTTCCCAGGCGGGGGTTGACTTCGCGATAACTACTAACCGCATAGCCACCATCATTATCCCCTTCAGGTACCTTAAATACCGGCATCAGATGAAGGTAGTTGACTCCCAGCTCGGTTAAATAGGGGATATGCTCACGTAGTTCCGCCAGATCGCCCGCAAAAAGGTCCACATAGCACATGGCCCCCACCAAGCGGTGGGATTGGTACCAATAGGGGTCGGCAGCCCGGAGGGCATCCAGCGCCTTGAGTTCGGTTGGGCGCACCAGCCACATCTCCGTCGCCGATGCCAGGATACTTTCTAGATGGAAGAAAAAATCATATTGCTGACCATAGAGGCGGTGCAAGCAATCGAACAATCTCGGAAAATGAGTTTCCAAGCGCTGGACGTAACCTTGCCACTCGTCAGGATCGACCTGCGCCTTGAAACGTGCCTCCAGGCGAGGCATGAGGCGCCGAAGGGAGGCAGTACTGTGCCGTTTGAGCCACTGGGCGTCATTCATATCACTGCTTCAGAATTGTTCCAAGCCTAGGAATATTGACTAAAATTATTAGCAAGAAGATCTTAGCAAAGAACAGCACCTTGAAAGAAACGGCACAAATTCTAAACACCATTCAGGAGTTGCTTTCTTTCCAAAAACTGGCGGTCTTAGGCACCCAGGACGGGTGCCAGCCTTGGGGTAGCTTAGTGGCCTTTGTCTCTACCCCCGACCTGAAACACCTTACTTTTGCCACGCCCCGCAGCACCCGCAAATATGATTATTTAGCCAGAAACTCCAGCGTCTCCATGGTGATCGACAATCGAGAAAATTTAGCTCGTGATTTTTATCAGGCTATGGCCGTCACGGCCATCGGGCAGGCGACAGAAATTGAGCCCTAGGAGGCCAAAGCGCTGACAGAACTCTACCTTAATAAGCACCCTTACCTGAAAAATTTTTTGCCCTCCCCTAGCTGTGCCCTGGTGAAAATCCGGGTAAAAAAGTACAGCCTGGTCAGGCGCTTTCAGGAAGTGATGGACCCGCAACTTCTTTCGCTGGACTCCATGAATCCTATGTCAATATCCAGGGTACCGCTTCCATCTTAGAACATATTCGCCTGGTGTGGGCCTCTTTGTGGTCTGATCGGGCCCTGCTTTACCGGCGGGAACTGGGGCTGGATATCGCCAGCAGCGCAATGGCGGTGGTGGTGCAAGAAATAGTGGCTGGGGACTGTTCTGGGGTTATTTTCAGCCAAAACCCCCGTGATTCTTCCCAAAGTGTCATCGAGGCGGTTTATGGCCTGATACCAATTTGCAATCTATAAAGTAAAATAAAAAGAGGGGAAGGTGTTGGCTTATCGAATCTGTCCAGTGGAGAGAGAAGATGGGAAGGGTCACCCGGGTCGTTGAGCATTTGCGGGTTGAAGAAATGGATGAGCGGCTCAAGCACTGTACCGAATCGTGGCGTCTCCGACGCTGGCAAGTGATCCGTTGCGCGTTGGTCCACCCCAAGCCGGCGGCGGAAATTGCCCTGGAGCTGGGGTTAGCCCGGCAAACGGTCCACAACCTGATTGCCGCCTATAACCGCCACGGGCCGGCGGCGTTAGAGACCCCGGGCCGCGGCCAACGACAACGGGCCTATCTCAGCCTCGAGCAGGAACAGGCGGTCATCGCTCCCTTCCTGCAAAGCAGTGCGGCGGGTCAACTCAGTACCGTTCTCCCCCTCAAAGCGGCCCTGGAGGAAGCGATGTGGGTCATCCAGTAGCCAAAAGTACCGTCTATCGCCTTCTCAAGCGCCACCGGTGGCGCAAAGTCCGTCACCCGCAGGCCAGTCGGAGCGAACAAGACGCCTTTAAAACAACTTCCCCTCCCCGGTCCAAACCCTCCTGCAAGAGCGCGACCCGCAGGACCGGCGTCCGGTCATCGTAATGGCCCAGGATGAGGGGCGTTTTGGCCGCATCGATCGCCCCCGGCGCGGTTGGGCGCCCCAGCCCGTTCGGCCTCATGTCCCCTGTCAGGTGATACGAGAGTTTGTCTATGTCTTTGCCGCGGTGTGTGCGCCGTTGGGGCGTTTAACGGCGTTACTGCTGCCCACGGCCAATACCGAGAGGATGGCCTTGTTTCTGGCGCAGGTGGCTCAGGAATTCTCCGAGTACTTTATTATTATGCTTGTCGACCGCGCCGGTTGGCATACCACCCCCCGGTTAAGCGTGCCCGAGAACATCCACTTAGTCCCTCAGCCGGCCCGCAGCCCGGACTCAACCCGGTCGAGCATCTTTGGGAAGAGCTACGAGAGAAAACGTTGGCTAACACCTCCTTCTCCTCGCTTGAAGATCTGGAAAATACACTCTGCACCGGCCTCAATCAGCTCGCCGATGAACCCCATCGCCTCCGCTCCCTCACTGACTTCCCTTATATGAGAATTACTTCTTGTAATGCAAATTAGTATCAGTTAATTACTCTTGTCCTCTCTCTATCATTCTCCTCTTCCTCCAAGCTCTATAATCACCCACTGGAGGCATAGAACCATGGCACTAGAGTCCAATTCTGCACCTCCTAGAGCGAAGTTGAGGCTTTGACATGCGAGCGGCGACGAAATTTTGAACAGAAACAAAAGCGGGAATTAGCACTCTCGGACGATTGAGGAAAAGAGGAAACGGGAACTTATTGAGAAAAAGCTTGATGAAGCGATACCTAGAATTATTGAGGCTTACTCTGGTCTGTATCTAGAAATAGATACTCATAAAGCAGCGGAGACGCTAGCCGAGTACACGGGGATAAGCTATAAAGTCATTATCAGAGAATACAGCAATTTTGCAGCCAAATTAGTGCGGGGATTAAGAGATGAGAGGAAAAGGCAGTGACTATGATCTCCAAGCATGGCTTAAGCTGCGCAAGGACACCATTGCTCGGTTTCAGCGGCAAGGATACACCTACGAGCAGGCGCTTGATATGACTACTGCATACCTGCACATGCATGATGGGGCCGTGTCTATAGTGCGCGAGGGTCAATCTCCCTACCTAACCGAGATCCCGAAAGCCAAACCCAAGCCAAAGGAAAAACCCCCAACGGCTGAGGAGCAAATGGACTTATCCTCTCCTGGACCGGACACTGAACCCGAGTTAGATAAAGTATCACGACGCCGTGATAAACACCCACTCAAACCCTACCAAGAGAACGAAACCCGACTCATTCAATTCGTTATCAACCTCATATGCCAAGGCAAGGATAGAAGGCATATAGCCAATATCCTCAACAAATGCGGCTATCGTACCCCCGCGGGGCTACGTTGGAACGCTGATAGGATAAATTGGTTAGTGTCCAAAAATGGACTCGCACCCAAACGGCCATCGAGGCTCGATAGATATGAGGAAGAGATAGACCCTAGGCCATGGCTATGAGTTGGGAATCATCCCGGTTTGGGACTGTACCGCCATTACGTACTGGCACGTAACACGCCTCAATCCCCCACCTCAACCCGCATGGCGCTAAATCACGATAATCACCCACACGGCTTAAATTTTTGTGGGGTTCAAACCCACTTTTCGAGGGCCGACTCTGGAGGAGACACGAGCGCTGGAGGTCTCGGTGAATCTACTTTTATTTTAGAATCAGTGGCTTGTTTTTGATTATCCCCCTCCCCTACCCCCTTGGCATGAGCCCTGCAATAGTGGGGTAAGCACCGAGACAATGACGCGTCGGTGCCCCCATTTAAAACCCTACCCATTCACTGTATTGAAGAGGAAATAGACCATGAGCCCACTGCGTATCGCTGACCTGACCGAGAACAAGACCCTCGACCATTCTGCCATGACGGCGGTTCGCGGGGGTATGCGGACCTTTGGGAAGCAGAGCCTCTACTGGGGTCCTATGGGGGACCCGTTCGTGCAGGTGAACCCCACCCAGGCCATTTCCCAGTTCCAGGGTATTCAAAATGCCGTGGGGAATAATGTGGCCAACTTTGGGTTCTCAAATCTCGACAACACCAACCACCAGAACCAGCAGGCTCAGAACAACGTCAATGTAGGCGGCTGGCTGTAATCCCAAACACAGTCGTTAACAACGTATCGGGGGGTCTGCGGGCCTCCTTCCATCAAGAGGAAAAAGAGAGGGCTTCCCTGATGATTGCCGATTTGCCCGAAAGCACAACGCTGGATCGGACGCAAATGACTGCCCTGCGGGGCGGTAAAACTCTCGGAGCTTTTCCCGGGTCGAGTTTTGCCAATGTAGGTGTGGATATCAACTTGAACCAGCAAATTAACCAGTTTCAGTCCTTAGATATCACCGCGGCCAACAATGTGGCCAACTTTGGCTTGTTTGCTCCGAAAATTTGAAGTGGCTAGACTATTCCGGACACACGAACTCAAGTCATCTTAAAGACAAAATGAGGAAAGTGTGTTGTGATGAATACCGAGAAGAAAGCGAGTCAGTATACCGCGGAATTTAAAGCGCGAGCGGTGAAGCTGGCAGTAGAGAGTGAGCAGCCGTTCAGCAAGACCGCCGAAGAGTTAGGGGTCAACAAGAACACCCTGCCTACCTGGATAGGCAAGTATCATTGTGCTCAATCGGTGGAAAAGAAGGTGGGTGAAGAACACCTTGATGATGAACTCAAGCGAGGGCGAACCCATCAGCCGTACGTGGGTGGCTCGCTTGATGAAACCGCAGGGGCTCAAGAGCAAGCGTCGGCGTCAATTCAAGGCCACCACCCAAGCCCATCCCACGCGTCCTGCGGCTCCTAATGTATTCAACCAGGCGTTTGAAACGACTCGGCCCGATAGGGGGTATGTCGGTGATATCACCTTCATCCCCACGGAGGAAGGCTGGCTTGACTTGGCCGTTTTGCTCGACCTCTACTCCCGAGCCGTGGTGGGCTGGGCCATGTCAGCGCGGATCAACGCTACACTCACTCACGATGCGTTGATGATGGCCATCTGGAAGCGCCGACCTGCCCCCGGATTGATTGTGCACAGTGATCGTGGCCGTCAATAGTCTTCCGAGCTCGACCAGAAGACTCTCAGCGATTATGGCTTTATAGGTAGCATGAGCCGTCGGGGCTGCTGCTACGACAATGCCCCCGCAGAGCGCTTTTTTAAGTATCTCAGTGAAAGTTTTGAAGCATTCCTGGAGCGAGCCGGTGGCGTGGAGCCAGGGGACAGGGAAGTCCCCGCAAACCCTT
The DNA here is from genome assembly GCF_004421105.1 of Nitrosococcus wardiae. Lineage (NCBI taxonomy): Bacteria > Pseudomonadati > Pseudomonadota > Gammaproteobacteria > Chromatiales > Chromatiaceae > Nitrosococcus > Nitrosococcus wardiae. The sequence continues at coordinate 1,328,316 of NZ_CP038033.1, read as the reverse complement.
TTTTCAGGGAGGAAAAACGGGTTTGCGGAACACCTCCGGCTCGCTCCTAAAACACCTCATATTTTATTCATAGGTACTTAATACCCTCAAAACCGAACTCACCCCTCACCGGCGTTACCTGACCCGGGCAGAAGCCCAGCAAGAGATTTTTGAATATCTTGAAGTATTTTATAACCGCCAAAGGCCTCACTCCGCAATTGGCTATCAGACCCCAGGGGACTATGAAAAACAATACCGAAAAATAGCGTGATTATGTGTCCGGAAAACCCTTGCCACATCATAATAAAATGTCCGTTTTTACTTGACCACTACAATCTTGCTGGGTTCACCCTATCTGGAGGCTTATCCGTGAAAATCAGGAATATCTTTACAGGGGGGGTCGGAAAGTCGGATTGATCCCAACATGACATTCATCGTGCCCCTCGCGGCGGGGATCGTGGAATGCCGCGGCGGCATGCTTATCCATAGCGCTATCATCGCCCGAGAATATGGTATTTCCTGTGCCACGGGCATTGGGAAGGCCACCTCCCGTATCCATACCGGTGACCGGGTCACTGTGGATGGTTACTTGGGGATTGTCACACTGAGCTAATCATCCAGTCTAAATCCACTCCGGCCTGCTCCACACTGTGGCTGACAACAAAGTTTTCCAACTGCTTCTTACCTTCCAGAACCGCTAGCCAATTTATCGGCGGCACGAGTCGTTTCCGGAAGCCGGTAACGGGTAGTACAAGCCATCACATAGTGAAGGGCAGAGGAAAGGCTAATCCGGTGCCCTGCCGAAATAAAGATGGGCTTGACTCCAGTGCGGGTGCGCAGCACGGCTCCCACCGTCTCACCTTTATCCACCAAGGGCGTCCAGCTGCCGCGCTCATCCGGTACAACCCCATGTTTGCCTACCAACCGGGTCTTAGCGACCCCGATGCTCGGTAAATCGGTCAGTACTCCTAGATGACAGGCAATGCCAAAACGACGGGGATGGGCAATTCCTTGACCATCGCAGAGCAGCAGGTCTGGCATCACAGTTAATTTCTCCAAAGCAGCCAATACCGCGGGACACTCCCGAAATGACAACAGTCCAGGAATATAGGGAAAACGGGTAGGCTGCCGGGCAACAGCCTGCTCCACCAGGCTCAGATCGGCGAGACGGAGCACCACCACGGCGGCTCGAGTTATCTTACCCTGGTTTTCAAACCCCACGTCGACCCCGGCAACGGAATGAACTTGATTTAAGCGATCTTCGGTAATCACCTGAGCCGCAAGCCGTTGTTGCAGGGCCACAGCCTCCTGAGGTGATAAATTCCAGGAATGAGTTTTCACCAACATACCAGTGCTATACTTGATACAGTTTGAAATATCATAACCCTAGGGTCCATGGAAAGAGATTTCACACCCCTTACTATTGCGGTGCTCACTGTTTCTGACACGCGCACGGAAGAGACCGACCGCTCTGGCAAATTGCTGGCGGAGCGGCTCCAAGCAGCAGGGCATCAGCTTGCCGAGAAGGCGATTGTTGCCGATAATGTTTATTATATCCGCGAGATCGTTTCACGCTGGATTGCCGATAGCCAAGTACAGATTGTCATCACAACAGGCGGGACTGGTGTCACCGGCCGCGATAGTACGCCGGAGGCCATCGCACCTTTGCTTGACAAAACCATCGAAGGTTTCGGTGAGTTGTTTCGTGCTCTTTCCTATGAAGAAATCAAAACTTCAACCGTTCAGTCACGGGCCCTGGCGGGCGTGGCCAATGGGACCTTTATTTTCTGTTTACCTGGCTCCTCCGGAGCCTGCCGTACCGCTTGGGACGACATCCTTAAGGATCAACTCGATAACCGCCATCGGCCGTGCAACTTTGCTGAATTAATCCCTCGATTACATGAACACTAGCTCGACTCGACTTATTCTCTACCATACCGCAGGCTGCCATCTATGCGACGAGGCACGCCAACTATTGACACGAATTCCTGAAATTACCGTCGAAGAAGTGGAGATTGGGGATGATCCCCTGCTAACTGAACGTTACGGAATGCGGATCCCAGTTCTTCTACAGCCAGAATCGGGGTTATCCTTGGATTGGCCTTTCACTCTCAACGCTATCCGACAATGGACTGGCCCCATATAGCGATCTCAGTTAGCAACACTGGACCCTCATCTGGGGGAATTCAAGTTTGATTTGGGCGCAATAGCTGAAGATTATCCAGCCGAATAGAAAGGCATGATAGTACTTATAGCGGCAAAGTTACCGGGATGCCGGAAAGGCCAAAATAGTAACCAAATTTTTCGTTATGCATTTCAAGTCTAGTGAACTGCCATCACAGCCACTGACCCCAAGAGCCACATCCCCGTCCTAACCTAGGCTAACCTTTTTAAAGCTCGCCTGCTACCTGCAAAATCCGATGGTAGACCCTTTATACGAGCCCAATCTTGTGGTTCTTCTGTCCGAACTAACATGTGTCTCCTCTTCCCACCCGAGCCGCGATAGGGCTCTCCCATCAGATTGCATATCACCCTACAAAATCCGATGGGAGAACTTTTTTTGACTCCCTGACTGACCCTTACTCTCTGGGTTTGGTAAACTCTTTGATCGATTCTTTAATTTTTTTCTCCTGAAAAGCACGGAATTCAGAATAATTAATTTTATTGTCATTATTCTGATCAATCTGGTCAAATTTGTTGTTTTTGCTTAATTCACTCCACTCTTCTGCTTCATCTTTACTAATAAAGCCATCTAGGTTTTTATCTAATTCTGTAAAAGTTGGTTGTCGTGTTCCCCATTGTTCCTCCTCTACGAGTGGTGGCGATGTATCCTGGTTAGCGGCTAAAGTGCTACCTGTTAGGAGCAATAATAAAGTCGCAAAAAACACAAATACCCTACTTTTCTTTATCTGCATAATACGTAAAATTGGGTTATTCATACCGGTTGATTCCGCTCGTTTTCCGCTAAGAGTGGTGGAAATGAAATTATAAATTTAGGTTTTTACCCAAATAGACCTAACAAACAGAGGCTGCCAGTCGACTTAAGCCCATCGACTGGCTCGCCTATTATCCTCACCAACTGCGCTGTGACTGTTCCATTAATTTCTGTATCTTCTGGGCTAACTTAGCATCAGTAGATGCAGCTTGCGCTATCGCATTATAGGTCTCCACGTCTAAGTTCTCCTTCGAGTTTATCATTTCGACCATGGCGTTGCTGGCCTCCTGCTGAAGTTCTAGAGCCCGCTCCCGATCCTGGGTCTGTTCTATGCGTGGGCGATACTCCGCACTAATTTCATTCACTTTCTTGGAAGCAGCAACAAAAGCCTCCAATTGATCATCACTAAATTGGGTTTGCCCAGAGGGTCCCTGACCCATCCCGCGGCCAGAGGGAGCGTCGCTTTGGGCAGACGTTAGCGAAGCTCCCAGTAGAGAGAATATAACAAAAACGACCAGAGAAATATTCTTTACATTGAGCATACTTTGCATGGGTTTGCTCCAATAAACTTGAATAATTTGCATTAGCCTCTCAGGACTCACCGAGCCATGCTCCATGGCTTAGCTCGATCTTTATTCAGGCAAATATAATGCCATTTGTCCCGGCAATGCCCCAGAATTACTTCTATTTTTATAACTGCTAGATTTAGAAGAAATTTTTAAAACAGCACGGAAACAAAGCTAATTCATGCGGCTCTCGCCTATTAGCTAATGGGGTTAATTGAGAGGGCCTCGTCATGTGTTAACATGACACATGTGTCATGAACCAAAACTATCCCTCCTCCCATGACTATTCAATTATTCCGAAACGCCTATAGCCTACGTGCTGCACTCACGCTTTTCATGGTGGTGCCTCTGGTTTCCATCCTCGCCATAGCTGGTTATCTCAGTTTATCTGAGTTAGAAAAACAAACTGAAAAGCGGATGCAGGAGGATGTCGAACTTATCGCCCGAGCGATCCGCCTCCCCCTCAGTCATGCCCTAGAACAAGACCGGGAAGGGGACGTCAAACAAGCCCTAAATTCTGCTTTCCACATCAATCGCGTCTATGGAGCGTATGTCTACAATGCCCAAGGCAAGAAGGTGGCCGCCACAGGCGCCAAGGAGCCTAGCATGCAGAGCCGCAAATTAATCCAGCTGGCGGCCGAAGGGAACCGGCGGGGGCAATATGGCGAATTTGACGGTGAGGAAATCTATTCCTATTTCGTACCCTTAACCGATTCCAGCGGACTCATCATTGGTCTTTTACAGCTTACCCGCCAGGGTAGCGATTTTCAGGACTATCTTGGTCAGATACGCTGGCAGGGTTTGCTTCTCTTGGTGCTTCTTGCCCTTCTTCTCACTGGCGTCGTGATTTACGGCCAATACCGATCTGTTGGCCGATATCTTGCTGCGCTGATGAATAGCATGGCAATGATTGAGCAAGGCGACCGTACTCATCGAGCGCCTTTGCAAGGTCCACGGGAACTAGTCGCCTTGAGTGCTTGTATGAATAACATGCTTGACAGCATCGCCCATTCAGAGGCGGAGATCTCCCGCCGGCGCGCCGAGCAGTCAACACTAGAGAACCGTTTGCGACAATCCCAAAAAATGGCAGCAATCGGTCAATTGGCGGCTGGCACCGCCCACGAGTTGGGCACACCGCTTAGCGTAGTAGACGGCAAGGCCCAACGGCTGCTGCGCTTGCGAGATCTGCCTCTACAGGTCACAGAGGGATTACAGGAAATCCGAGATGCAGTGAAACGAATGGAACATATTGTCCGCCAACTTATGGATTTTGGACGCGCCACCCCCTTAAGTCTGCACCCAGAGGTCGCGGCTCGGCTGGCTCAGGCTGCCGTCTCCCAGGTCAGAGACGAGTTTGCCCATGCAGGGGTGCAGTTAGAGCTTGCCGGACCCCACCCTGCGCCCCTTATGCTCGTCGATCCGGTGCGTATTGAACAAGTATTGATCAACCTGCTGCGCAATGGAATGCAGGCAAGCCCTGGGGGCCATGTGCGACTTTCCTGGTTTCAGGAAGGAGAATTAACAGGATTTTGTGTAGAAGACGATGGTCCCGGCATTGACGATGAGATCCATTCCCGATTATTCGAACCGTTTTTCACCACTAAACCCGTTGGTCAAGGTACCGGCTTGGGACTTTCTGTCGTCCACGGAGCCATAGAAGAACACCATGGCAGCATTGAGGTGGGACGCAGTCTGCTTGGCGGAGCCGCGTTTTATCTCTTTTTCCCTCCCCTGCCCAAATCACTCCAAGGAGAATATCTAAGTGACAAAAGAAGAGATTCATCCTAAGGAACGGGTGCTGATTGTCGAAGACGATAAAGCCTTGCGCCGACTCCTAGAGGAAGAACTGACCGATGCAGGTTTGCAAGTACGCACTGCCGGAGAGGTGAATTCGGCATGGCATATACTCGAAACCTGGCTCCCTGAATTGATTCTTAGCGACTTATACTTGCCGGGTGCCAATGGCGTGGAATTGCTAGAACGGGTACGTACGTATCCTGTTCCCCCTGGTTTCATTATGATCACGGCATTCGGAACCATCAACCAAGCAGTCGAGGCGCTCAAACTAGGCGCTGACGATTTTCTTACCAAACCCCTGGATCTTGACCACCTGATGCTCTGCGTTACCCGCATCCTGGAGAATCGGCGCTTAAAAAAAGAAGTACAGCATTTTCGAGAGCTGCTGAACAACGATGATTTTCATGGCATTATCGGCCGCAGCGTCCCCATGCAAACCCTTTTTGCAACCATTCGCCAATTAGCCCACGCGGCAGGTCCAGTACTGATTACCGGGGAGAGCGGCGTAGGCAAAGAATTGGTAGCACGGGCTATTCACCGGGAAAGCGGGCAGGCTGCAGGCCCTTTCATCGCTGTCAACTGTGCAGGCATCCCCACGGAACTGTTAGAAAGCGAATTTTTCGGACATGCTGCAGGGGCTTTCACCGGCGCCAGCAATGCCCGTAAGGGGTTATTTGCAGAGGCAGAAGGTGGAACATTACTCTTAGATGAGGTTGCAGAAATGCCGCTAGCACTGCAAGCCAAGTTGCTGCGTATCCTTCAAGATGGCCGAGTCCGACCCTTAGGGGCTAATCAGGAACGCTGCGTAGACGTTCGGATCATGGCTGCCACAAATCGCAACCTTGAAGAGGAGGTCAACCAGGGGCGGTTTCGGGAAGACTTGTTTTATCGACTAGAAACCTTTGTCCTGCCGGTCCCCCCGCTGCGGGATCGAGGGGATGATCTGGATCTACTTATAGCGCGGTTTCTTGATCTATTTCGCACCCAGTTGCGACGAGAAGTACGCGGTATCCATCCCTCCGCCCTCGCTCATCTCAAAGCCTATCCGTTTCCGGGTAATGTGCGGGAACTACGCAACACTATCGAACGTGCTGTCGTCTTCTGTCACGAAAAAGAAATCAAATTGTTCCATCTTCCTGAACGCATGAGAAGAATGCCTAAATCCAAGTCTAGGGCAAAAAATCTGTCCGAGCCCCTCTCCCCATCGGATGAGGGCATGCTGTCTACCCTAGGAGAAATTGAACAGAGTTATATCCATTATGTCCTGGATCAAGTAGGAGGGAACAAACGCCGCGCCGCAGCCCTACTCGGCATCAGCCGCCGCACCTTATACCGGCGCCTTGGGGAAGAAGAATCCAGCTAATATTTAACTGGGAAGCTCTACTCTTGCTTCGTGATCTTTACTGTACAGCGATCATCTGTTATTTTTTATCACGCACTTTGCAAGACTTGACCCTTTTGACAGCGTAATCGGCTAAGCTAATTGCCCTGTTCCTCTGAATGGGCAAGATAGAAAACGCGATGCAGCAACATTTGGTGATCTCGGCGATAGGACGCGACCGGCCCGGTCTGTTGAAAGAATTAAGTGGAACCATACTCGATGGCGGTTGCCACATCGAAGACAGCCGAATGGTCCTACTCGGAGCGGAATTCGCCATATTGCTAATCGCCTCTGGCAGTTGGAGCGCTGTGGCCAAGCTAAATAATTCCTTTCTGGGGCCTTCAACAACAATGCCAATTCGATAACTGCCAATCCGAATCCAATAAAATACTCGTACCGCTCATCTTCTTCAGCCTACTTATTTCTTACAAGCTACCGATTGCCTTGACTTCTTCTATGACCTGTTTTAGTTGATTGAGAGCAGGGCGGTCCTTAATTTTCTTTAGATCTCGTTAGAAGCTTTTGCGGAATACAGTTTTCACCCTTTATCTTCAAGAGCCCTAAAAATTTTGTCCCGATTCACCTTTTCAGTTTACCGCCCTTCGTGGATAAATTCTGCGAGTGCAACGGCCTCCAGTATTTCAGTAAAAACCTCGTGTAAGAGTTCGCGTCGTTCTTGGAACGTCTCTACCAGTGCTTCCTTAAGCACTTTTTTCAGAGCCTCTTCATCGAATCTATTTTGCATTATGGCAACCTTTTATCTGTTATACAGTTGTCTTATGGTGCTCTATACACAGCGATAAAGCTCTGCCGTTTTTTTCCCAATACGTTCGATTTGAAAATAGTTACGAAAGCGTTGCTCGCCCGCCTTACCTAAAGATTCCCGTTTTTCGGGAGCGTGCAATAAATCTCCCAGGACTTGGACCAAGCTAGCTGAGTCTTGAGGTGCGCACAATTTTCCCGTTTCCCCCTCAGCGACTACCCAGCCAACTCCCGAACCCTCAATTTTGCTGGCCACCACCGGCTTCCCAAACCGCATCGCTTCTAGCAGCACCACCCCGAAGGCTTCGGTCCGTTCTATGGAAGGCAAGCAAAAAACATCGCAGGTCGCCAATAGCCCATTACGTTGGGCCTCCGTACAACTGCCTTGCAAGGTAACTCGTTCTTCCAATCCGAGGTGGGCAATTAGAGACCGCAGCTTTGCTTCACCCTCGCCAGTGCCAATAATCAATAAACGGGCTTCTGGCAAAGCTTTAATGGAGTGCAACAACACCTCATGTCCTTTGTAATAGGTCAAACGGCCAATCGTCAGTACTCGCAAGCGCCCCTTGTCTCCCCAGAGATGATGGGCCGCCGCTCGTTCAGCCTCAGTGGGTTCCGGCAACCGGGCTGGGTCGAGGCCAAGGGGAATGACATGGCACTTGTCGCGCCAAGACCCTAGCGCCAAGCTGCTGTCAAGATAAGGAGGCGAGGTGGCGATGATAGCCGAGGCGTCCCCTAGGAGGCTTTGTTCAAAGGGACGGTAGAAGGGATAAGCGAGGGCAAGGAGTCGGTCGTGGCGGGAGGCGACCACATCGGCATGCCAATGCACTATCCAGGGAATTCGCCGGGCCGTCGGCACCACCATGGCCCAAAAAGCGGAAGTATTGGGGAGGTGCAAGTGCAAGTAGTCCGGTTTAAATTGCCGGATAGTTCTTCGTAACCAAAAAGGAAACTGGGGGCTTACCGGGGCGTAAAGGAGACGGCCATAGCAGGGGGCGCGATAAACAGGAAAAGGCCATTGGACAGGGAAGGAATGATTCGAAAAACGCCGTTGGCGCGGCGAGAGATGAGCATGGACTAATGCCGCTACCTCAATGTCTTGCCTTTGCAAGGCGGGTAGCAGATCCTGGAGAAAATACTCCATACCGCCCGCGAAAGGAGGAAAAAATTTGCCAATATGCAAAACACGCAACATGTCAAAAGCACTTTAATCTAGGTGGGATGAGTCATCCGGCTTGGCACGGGGACCCGAAATGTCACGCCTACAACAATTGATACAGGGTGCCCATGGAGGCGACATAAATCTTTTTTGCTGCCAACCCCTTCCTTTTGCCCTCCCTCCCTTGGAGAAGTTGTTGTTCTGGATCGAAGGTAAATTCAGGCGTGGCACCAAGTATCAATAGGTAATCACCGGCTTGGACATGGTCCTGACTAGGCAAACGGGTGCCATAGTCATGGACATTGTAAGGCAACAAATGGTAGCGCACCCGAAGCCGGGTATAGTGATCTTCTGCTAAAGGCTTTGCCGTCACCAAAAAAACACGCTGGGGAAGGGGCGGCAAGTGAGTCTTGATCTCGGTGATGAATTTAAAGAGAAAACCATCTTCGGCGGCCAGATGTTTTTCCTCCCCTCCCTTGCCGCCATAGCGGTCATGGGTTTGTTGCAACTGCTGCCAAAGGCCTGCTTGCCAGCGAAGATCCATCACTATCCACCCGAGCAAAAAGGCAATACACACCACGCGCCAATCCCAATGCCGGCGTCGAAAAAATCCCCAAAGGCCATAGAAAAATAGGCTAAGGGCCACCCAAGCCGCTGCCGCTAAAGTCGGTGGAACCAAGGCATTAGCAGTTCCATTTTCAATAAAATTGATGGAGCGTTGGCTCCAACCTTCGAAGGTGGTCCACTCAGACCAGACCATAGCCAGCAATGAGACTGCTGAAAGGGGTTTAAAGGTGAATTCTTTGATCACCACCGGTTCAGCGGGCTTTTTGCGAAAAGCCACACCAAATTCCACAATGGTTCCCTGCCAGGCGGGATGGTGGCCAAGCCCCATCATGGCATGCCCCTCTCCTTTCCAACTCAAGGGCAAAGAGATCACCTTCCCCCGTTCTTCGGCCCTACGCCAGAAAAAAACAGGATCCATCTCTGGCTGGATCCCCTGTACTTGATATTGGAGAAAAGGGTATTTTTCTGTCGCAAGGGCAATCTTGCCCGAAGAGATGATGGCTTGGCCGCTAGCAGAAAGAGCTCGGACCTCTAATCCCTCCCCTCCCCTAGCCCCTTCCCCTGCCATCAGTTGCAGGCTATGGCCTTGCCAAATTTTAGGCTGAACCTCAGGCGGCGCAAAATCTTTGTGATGATAGGCGAGAAATCCGCTGATAAGTAAAGCCCCGCTGAGGATCATTAATCCCAGTGCGATGAGCAATAGGCGCCAGAAGGGCATAACAGGAGCTATACTCAGTGAAAACCAAAAAAATGCAGGCCGTTGTTTCATCAAGATTACAGAATAACTATTGGCTTAAAGCCAGCTCATTGCCTTACCCTCGACGGGGGAGGCCGGAGCGCGCCAGGTGGGTGTGTCCGATAAACTCATCACCCCATCCTGACCCTATCTCCTCAACCACATGCTTTCTAAGTACCTATGAATAAGATATGAGGTGTTTTAGGAGCGAGCCGGTGGTGTTCCGCAAACCCGTTTTTCCTCCCTGAAAAACGGGTTTGCGGGAACTTCCCTGTCCCCTGGCTCCACGCCACCGGCTCGCTCCAGGAATACTTCAAAACTTTTACTGAGATACTTATTGTAATTGTGATTGCGATTGTGACAGGGATCCTAAACGTAAAGTTTCAAGGACAACCCGGCGCTCCTTACCCCCCGTTTCCCAAAATACCTCCACTTTGATCATGTAAGGTAATGCGGGCAGATTTACCGGATCATCAAAACCCTCACCGAGTCTTTCTTCTCGCTCTTCCTCGGGTTCTTCATAGGGAAGAATGGTCGTGCGCCAGGCGTATTTCTCGTCGAATTGTCCTTCTTGAACTCCTTCTAAATAAGGCGTTTCTACGCCAATGGTGGCAAGCTTGGACTCGGCTAAGGAGATGGCGCGGGTATATTCTTCCGATAATGTGGTGGTCTGCATGCCAGTGGAAAAGATCTGGAGCAATACCCCTAGTGAAATGCCCAAAATAGCAAAGGCAACCAGCACTTCCAATAAGGAAAAGCCTTGGTTACGTTTAATCAAGGATGGCCACCTGACCGGTCAACCAATTAACATCAACCTTATATTGACTCTCGCCCTGGGCTAGGGTAATACGCCCACCGGTGGAAGTACCATCAGGAAAGAACCGGATCTTACCGATACGTTCGGTATCCAATTCTGAACGGGCAGTGACGAGGGAAATGTCCATATTGTCCGGAAGCGGATAGTGGCGCTTCCTGCCCGTAATTATAAAATGCCGGCGCTCCAAATCCAGTATCAAGACGGCTTCTCGGTGGTGAGTAATCGCTTGGCTGCGGGCGTATTTGAGCGCTGCTGCCAGTTTTCGAGCGGTCCCCTTCAGCTCAGCACCGGAAACGCCCCCTTGCAAAAAAGGAGGCACTAAGGCCATTAACACTGCCACTAGCGCCAAAACGACCAGCAGCTCAATCAGGGTAAAAGCGCTTTGAGACTTAAATTGGGGAACTGTCGGCAATGGATTTCGCCTCTGCCGGGAAGGGGAGGGAGAATATCTAATCATGGCCCATGCATTGTCCACGCTACCCACAACGCCCCTCCCCCTTCCTAGCAGAAACTTAGCCGCTTACTTTTATTTCCAACTCACAATATCTTGGTTTTCACCTTCCCCCCCTTCGGCATTGTCTGCACCCAGGGAATAGATATCAAAAGCACCGTGTTCACCGGGTGAGCGATAATGATATTCATACCCCCAGGGATCTGCCGGCACCTGACTTTTCTTTAAATAGGGACCATTCCAGCGGTTGGCCCCCGGAGGCGCTTCCACCAGGGCTTGGAGCCCTTCTTCGGTGGTAGGATAACGTCCTACTTCCAGGCGGTAGAGATCAAGGGTAGCGGCCAAATCTTCAATCTGGAGACGGGCCGAGTCAGTCTTAGCACTGCCTAAGTACTTCATCACCTGAGGGCCAATTAACCCTGCCAACAACCCTAAAATGACAAGTACGACAAGTAATTCAATGAGAGTAAAACCGAAACTACCGGTATGCCTTAATCTCTTTCGTTGCATCAAAATCTCCTCGTTTTAAAAGGCCAATTCATTCACACTCAAAATAGCGACCAATATGGACATAATAATCCCGGCAATAATCACCCCCAAACTCAGGATCAGGACCGGCTCCAACAAGGCCAATAGGCGCTTGATAGTGGACTCCACTTCGACATCATAAGTTTCAGCCACCTGACCTAGCATATCTTCCAGCTGGCCTGTTTCTTCGCCCACCTTAATCATTTGCACTGCCATTTTTGGAAATAGGCCCGTCTCCAACAAAGGATCCGCCATTCCATGCCCCTGGCGTAGCTCGTCAGCAACTTCATTGAGGGCCTCTGCCATCACCCGATTGCCCAAAGTATCCTTGATGATTGCCAGGGCCGACAGCAACGGCACTCCATTACGGAGTAAGGTACTCAGGGTACGGGAAAGTCGGGCCATCTCCAGCTTGGCGATCAAATCGCCGGCCAGTGGCAACCGCAACAGCCAACCGTCCCATCGATAGCGGCGTTCCGGCACCTGGAGTTGGTAGCGAAGTAACAATAGGACAGCTAAAAGACCCAGTAAAAGTGCCCACCAATAATTCTGGAGAAGATCACCCGCCGCAATCACTATCTGGGTTGCCAGGGGCAAGGCTTTACCGGCATCTTCAAATAACTGTTGGAACTGGGGAACCACAAAGGCCAACAGGATAATCACAGAGAGCCCGGCAACTCCCACCAAAATGGCGGGATAGATAAGGGCCGAAGTGACGGCATTTTTCAAGGCCTTGGAACGCTCCATGAATTCGGCCAACCGCCCCAGGATCACATCCAAGGCCCCACCTGCCTCACCTGCCCGGATCATACTGATATAGAGAGGAGAAAAGGCCTCCCCCTGGGATTCCATGGCTTCCGCCAGGGAAGCCCCTCCCCGCACTTGTTCCTGAAGGCGGGTCAAAAGTTCCCTAACGGGCCCCTCCTCTGCAATTTCTATCAAAGTACTAAAAGCCCTATCCAGTGGCAAACCAGCGCGAAGCAAGGTGGCTAATTCTCCGGTCACCACAGCCACATCGTTCTGGCGGACCGTTTTCTTACGCCCCAATAAGCCCTTGCCAACACCCTGACGGGATCGGCCTCGACCCCCGGCGGTGGCCTCTTCAATGCGAATGGGGATATAGCCCTGAGAGTGTAACCACTCGACCACATTCGCTTCGTGCTCGGCCCGACGTTCCCCTTCCAGGATTTCTCCGCTCGAAGTTGCTGCCTTGTAATGGAAAGCGGCCATGATCAGGATTCCTGACTGACTCGGATCACCTCTTCAATAGTGGTGAGGCCGGATAGCGCTTTGAGAAGACCATCTTCGTACATAATGCGCATGCCTTCTTTCTGGGCCTGGTCCTGGATATCTCCCGCATCGGCATGCTGGAGCACGAGACGGCGAACAGGGTCACTCATGACCAAAAACTCCATAATCGCTGCCCGACCATGATAACCAATGCCGTTACAATGTTCGCAGCCAACAGGACGATACAACATGACCGGCTTCTCCTGGCTAAAGCGGTGCAACTCCAGTTCCTCTATTAACTCGGGCATGGCCTCGTAAGGCTCGGTGCAATGTTTGCAGAGGGTGCGAACCAGGCGTTGCGCCAAAATACCATTGACGGTGGAAGTCAGAAGATAATCCTCTACCCCCATATCCAATAAACGGGTGACGCCACCCGCGGCATCATTGGTATGGAGAGTAGAAAGGACCAAATGGCCTGTCAGGGCCGATTGAACTGCGATGCCAGCGGTTTCCCGATCCCGCATTTCACCAATCATGATGACATCCGGGTCCTGGCGTACAATAGACCGCAAGGCACCGGCAAAAGTGAGGCCAATCTGAGGCTTCACCTGAATTTGATTAATCCCTTCAAGCTGGTATTCCACTGGATCTTCCACGGTCACAATCTTGCGATCCGGGGTATTGAGCTTATGCAGGGCCGTGTAAAGGGTAGTACTTTTACCACTGCCTGTGGGACCGGTTACGATAATAATCCCGTGGGGCATCTCTAATACCCGGAGAAACCGCTCTAAGGTGCTGCCTTGGAAGCCCAGAGAATCAAAATCGAGCACCACACTACCTTTATCTAACAGCCGCAGTACTACACTTTCACCATAGAGGGTCGGTACCGTCGAGACCCGCAAATCCAATTCCCGCCCTTGGATACGGAGCTGAATTCGCCCATCCTGAGGCAATCGACGCTCAGCGATATTGAGCTTGGCCATAATCTTAAAGCGGGAAATCACGGCTGCTGTGGAGCGCGCTGGGGGAGCCTCTACATCTCGTAACACCCCATCAATCCGATAGCGGACTCGTAGACTGTTCTCAAAGGGCTCAATGTGGATATCGGATGCCCGGGATTCCACCGCCCGCTGGATCAGCAAATTCACTAGGCGTACGACCGGGGCCTCGCTGGCCATATCCTTCAGATGTTGGACATCCGTCTCCGCCTCCTCGTCTGCCCCAAGATGCTCGACGAGCTGCCCCATCGCCGATTTGCCCCCTGCTTGACGTTCAAGGGCCGCTTCGATCTCCGAGGGCAAACCGACCCGCAGGCTTATGGGTTTGCCGTAAGCAAGGGCAATGGCATCCTGGACATAACGATCGCTAGGATCGGCCATCGCTACCACCACTGCGTCCTCTTCTTCCAATACCGGCACCGCTCGGGATTCTTTGAGGAACCGCAATGAAACCTGGCCGTTTAGCCCTCCACCATCATAATCACTCGCTCCCAATAGGGGCAGATCAAGCAATGCAGAGAAGGCTTCTGCCATGTCCCGTTCGGAAATCAACCCTAGCCTTATCAACATGGCGGAAAACCGTATGCCTTCCTCCATCGCCAAACGCCGAGCATGGCGGAACTCCGTTGCCCGCAGTTTGCTCCGATCAACTAGATATTGGCCGAGCTTTTCTTCGAAGCTCTGGGGAACCGCCTTATCTCCAGGAGTAGGTGTAATGGGAACTGTTTCTTCAAGTTGTTGCGCCATCAAATTACAGTCTGTCCCTTGCTTGTAATAATGCCAAATAGCGGCAAGATATCATTGTCTCCTATTATCTCGGCAAGAAATAGCCAAAAAATACCGTCTGGACTGACGCAGTTTGCCATTTCCGCGTAAGCCGGAATCTAATCACTACCTGAAAAACTGGATCCCCGTTTTGGCGGGCATGACGATTCCGAACCTTTCGTGTCAGTCCTAACCGTATTAAAAATCCGATTCTACCATTTGCCACCCCCCATCTATGTTTCTCAGAGCAATCCAACTAGTCAAGGTTTTCTTCCCAATTTCATTTAAAATACCATGATGGTAATGACTAAGGATTAAATTTATGGCGAGCGCTGTCCCACACCGACTCAGAGACTGGCTTCTCAGCCTCTATCAACACTTACTACCTCAGCATACGCTGTCCCATCTAATGTATCGGCTGACCCGACATCGGATCAGCTGGCTAACGGGCCTCCAAATTCGCCTATTTGCTCGGATTTTTGGAGTTAACATGGAAGAGGCAGAATCCTCCTCCCCCAAAGATTATCCAAACTTTAATGCTTTCTTCACCCGCGCCCTTGCTGAAGGCGCACGGCCCATAGCAGATATAGCGGATGCAGTCGTTTCTCCGGTGGACGGGCATATCAGTCAACTCGGATCCCTTACCGCTGGCCGCTTGATCCAAGCTAAAGGCTGGAGCTACGGCCTGGTAGACCTGCTGGGTGGCTCTGAAATCCGGGCCGCCCCCTTCCGCGATGGCCAATTTGCAACGCTTTATCTTTCCCCAAAAGATTATCATCGCATTCATATGCCCCTGCCAGGTCGCTTACGGGAAATGGCCTATTTACCAGGCCGATTATTTTCAGTCAGCCCTAAAACCGTCAACGGAATTCCTAATCTTTTTGCCCGTAACGAACGGGTGGTCAGTATCTTTGAAACTGAAGCGGGTCCCCTGGCCATGGTATTGGTGGGTGCTATTTTTGTTGGCAGTATCGAAACCGTATGGGCTGGCCAAATCACCCCGCCTTACCGGCACCAACCCGGCCACTGGCTTTATGAAGGAGATAAAGCCCTCCCCCTGGAAAAAGGTCAAGAAATGGGACGCTTTAACATGGGCTCTACCGTTATCTTAATCTTACCGCCGGGAATGATCCATTGGCAGTCCAGCTTGCAACCGGAATCGCGGATACTTATGGGACAAACCCTAGGCCAGCTCACCACTACCGTCCAGATAGATGCAGAAAGACAGCAGGCAAGTACCTAATGAAGATTAAGCGGCGGAAATTTTTACAGTATACAGGGATGGGGGCCGCTACCATGGCCCTGACGCCCAAATGGCTATGGGCAGGAGCCAGTCCGAAAAACGATGCCTACCTGTTCTCAAATCCTGATGTAGAAATTAGGATGACCGCCCAGGTCACAGAAATTCCTATCTTGTCGGGTTCACCAACAAAAGTATGGAAATTCTCGGCAAAACTGCTCAATGGCCCTGAGGGAACGGTAGAAGAAATTCCTGGCAGCTATCTAGGGCCGATTCTGCGGCTCCGGAATAAGGCAAAAGGTTCGTATTCACTTCCACAACAATGTTCCTAGCCCCTGTGTTGTCCACCAGCATGGTCTCCACGTTCCAGAAAAATCAGATGGCCATCCCCGTTATGCCATCGATCAAGGACAGACTTATAGCTACGATTTCCAGGTTCTCAACCGTGCCGGCACCTACGGGTATCACTCCCATACCCATCGAGTCACCGGGCACCGGGTTTACTTTGGCCTTGCCGGCTTGCTGCTAGTCAGCGACGAGGAGGAACGCACCCTCAACCTGCCGGGTGGCGACTACGAAATTCCTCTGGTTATTCAGGACCGCCGGTTCGGCCACCGGAATGAACTCCAGTATGTTCGCGGGATGCACGATCGGATGACAGGATTTCTTGGCGATCACATCCTGGTCAACGGCTTTCCCGATTTTGAGCTCCCGGTAGCCACTCGCGCCTACCGACTGCGGATACTCAACGGCTCCAATTCTCGCATCTACAAACTCGCTTGGAGCGATGGCACCCCGGTAACCGTCATCGCCAGCGATGGGGGACTGTTAGAAAAACCTGAGCGCTATCCCTATGTGACTCTCGCCCCCGCTGAACGTGTTGAACTCTGGATGGATTTCAGCGGGCGCAAGGTAGGCTCTGAAATAAAGCTGCAAAGTTTTCCCTTCTCCGGGGCCATGCCCCACATGGGCGGTGGCATGGGAGGAGGTCGCGGCAGGGGAATGCATGGCCATGGCGGCGGTACCTTACCTAATGGTGCCGGCTTCTCCATCATGAAGGTCCGGGTAGTACGCAAAGAGGAGGAAAATCAGAAATTGCCAGAGCGCCTATCCACTGTTCGGAGCTATCGGGTACAAGAGGCAGAGAATGCCGATCCTCCCCGAACCATCCGGCTCTCCGTGCGACCCCATTCACCGCGTCTCAATGGCCGTTCCTTCCGTATGACCGCCGTCGCCGACGAGGACGAGGAGGTGGTCAAACTAATTCCTTGCAGCTGATGGAGTTTGTGAACCGAGACCGGCGGGCTCGTGGCATGATGATGCCCCATCCCATGCATATTCATGGACAACCCTTTCAAATCGTAAAGCGGGAAGTATTACCAGGGTTCCAACAAGGTTATGCCAGCCTCAACGAGGGGTTCATCACCAGTGGGTGGCGGGATACGGTGCTGGTCATGCCGGGAGAAAAAGTGACCCTGTTGAAGCCCTTTGAGGACTATGAAGGGCTGTTCTTATACCACTGCCATAATATGGAACATGAAGACTTGGACATGATGCGCAATTTCCAGGTACGGGCCTAAAAAATGTTTTAAAGCAACGCCTCATGCCAATTCCAGATCAATCTTTTTCTCATCCAGATCGACCCGAACGACAGTGACCTGGACTTTATCGGCCAAACGGTAAACCTTGCGGGTGCGCTCTCCCAGGAGGCGGCGGCCCACAGGATCGAAATGGAAATAATCGTTGCCAAGGGCGGTGACATGGACCAGTCCTTCAACATAAATGTTACTAAGCTCCACAAATAGGCCAAAGGCAGTAACCCCGGTGATCAGACCTTCAAAGGACTCGCCGACTTTGTCCATCATATATTCGCACTTGAGCCAGTCCACGGCATCCCGGGTTGCATCATCGGCGCGGCGCTCACTCATGGAACAATGCTCCCCCAGATTGGTCATCTCATCCTTGGTATAGAGGAACATTTTCGGGGATTTTTGCTCTAGCACGTGGCGAATAGCCCGGTGCACCAACAAATCAGGATAGCGCCGTATGGGAGAGGTGAAGTGGGTATAGGCATCTAAGGCCAACCCAAAATGGCCATTATTTTCAGGGCTATAAATGGCTTGCTTAAAACTGCGCAGGACCACAGTCTGGATAAGGTGGGCATCTGGACGATCCTCAATGGACAGCAAGAAGCGGGCAAAATCTTTAGGGGCCGGGGAGGAGTCCCCGCCCCCCAACGCCAACCCCAACTCGGCGAGAAAATCATGTAAATCGGCCAATTTATCTTCTTCTGGCGGTTCGTGGACACGAAAAAGCGTGGGAACCTTATGCTTAGTCAGGAAGCGGGCTGCGGCAACATTGGCCAAGATCATAAACTCTTCAATCAGCCGATGGGCATCATTGCGCACCAAAGGCCGAATATCCTTAATCTTTTGGGTCTTATCAAAAACGATTTGGGTTTCGCCCATTTCAAAGTCAATGGCCCCGCGCCGGGTCCGGGCTTTGCGCAATGCCTGATAAAGGGCATACATGGTTTCAAGCCCTGGGAGCACGGCCTTATAGCGCTTTTGCAGCCCCTGATCGCCGTCTAACAGCATGGCCGCAACCTGGTTATAGGTTAACCGGGCCGCCGATCGCATCACTCCAGAATGAAAGCGAAAACCCTTTAATCCCCCCCGTGGACCGATCGTCATTTCACAGACCAAACACAGACGATCCACTTCAGGGTTGAGGGAACACAACCCATTAGACAACACTTCAGGCAACATGGGGATCACCCGGTTGGGGAAATAAACCGAGTTGCCCCGCTCCCCGGCCTCGGCCTCGAGGGCAGAAGAAGGCCGCACATACCAGGAGACATCGGCAATCGCCACCCACAAGCGCCAACCCTGACCGTCCCGCTCCGCATAAACGGCATCATCAAAGTCCCGGGCATCCTCGCCATCAATGGTCACCAGGGGCAGATCCCGCAAGTCTAAACGTCCCGCCTTAGCTTCCTTCGGAACCGTGGTTTTAAAAGCTTTGGTCTCAGCCAGCACTTCCTCGGGCCAAACATGGGGTAGACCATAAGTTTGGATAGCAACATCCACCTCCATCCCGGGCGCCATGTGATCACCGAGCACTTCCACAATCTTGCCCATAGGCTGGCGTTTAGCCGTGGGTTGCTCGGTGATCTCGGCAACCACAATTTGACTGTCCTGAGCCCCCTTCTGATGCTCCGGAGGAATCAGAATATCTTGGTTGATACGCTGATTGCTGGGCACCAAAAAACCAAATTTATCCTCTGCAATAAAACGGCCTACGACCTGGTGATTATTCCGCTCCAATACTTCCACCACGGCACCTTCACGGCGTCCACGTCGGTCGATCCCAATAACCTGGGCCACGACACGATCCCCATGTAGGACAGTGCGCATCTGCCGGGCGGAAAGATAAAGATCTTCCCCTCCTTCGTCAGGTACCAGGAAACCATAACCATCCCGGTGGCCTATCACCCGCCCCCGCACTAGATCCATCTTATGGACCAATCCATAGGCACGGCGGCGGTTACGCATCAGCTGACCGTCTCGCTCCATAGCGCGCAGACGGCGGCGAAACGCTTCCCGTGTTTCCTCGTCGCTATCAAGCCCTAGCTTTTTTATGAGCTCCTTACGGGTCATGGGCCTGCCTTGCCGCTCCAAGCATTGAATGATGTATTCCCGGCTCGGGATAGGCTGCCCATACTTTTGGGCCTCACGGGCAAAATAGGGGTCTTTCTTTCTCCAGTCGCTCATTGACAAGTTATTTTAGGGTCGGTACAGTTCGCGTTTGCTCGAAAGTGCCTATACTTAGGCATCGCTATAATGGTGTCTATGCCGAGGTGGCGGAATTGGTAGACGCGCATGGTTCAGGTCCATGTGGGGGAAACCCCATGGAGGTTCAAGTCCTCTCCTCGGCACCAGATTTATAAACCATAGCAGACTACCCTAGACCACGCAAGAAATTGTTCTAAAAGCTTTTTTCCCAATCTTATTTTCTTTCCATTTTGTCATTTTTTGTCGGCCGTGGTCCCGAAAGAGAACACCAAGCCGGGATCAAGCCACGCCTTCTCAATGAAATCAATTTACCCTCGCTTCTGAGCACATAGAAAGAGTACCATAATACGGGTGCACACTCAGACATCCCCAATCTCATTGTGGAAATCCTGTTTCTTCGGAGAGAAAGGCGATGGCAACAAATTAACAAAGGTCCATGCTGTAGTTACATCTTTTGTAGGGTTCGAAACAACATAGTGGACTGGGGCGGTATTTGCCATGTATGCGTACAAAAGCATCGCACTAACCCTAGCCTGAATCATTCCCAGCTGCGGCCCTGCGGGAGCTGCTCTGATCATGCCGAGAACGATGTCCTTTGAACTTCATCACCAACGCTATGATGAATGGTTTCTGCGTCATGCTGCGGCCTACCACTCGGAGTTACTGGCCGTCCGAGCCCTGTTACCCTGGCGCGGTCTGGGCCTGTCCATCGGAGTCGGCACCGGACGCTTCGCCGCCCCGTTGGGCGTCCAGGCAGGCATCGACCCAGCACACGAAGTACTCGCTTATGCCTCAAAGAGGGGCATTTCGGTAGTTCAGAGTATTGCTGAAGCACTGCCTTTTGCGGATCACAGTTTTGACTATGCGCTGTGTGTCACCACCATCTGCTTCGTCGATGACGCTGGCGCGATGCTGCGGGAGGCACACCGTGTTTTGAAATCCGGCGGCGCGCTGGTAATCGGTTTTATCGATCGCACCAGCGAACTTGGTCAACACTATCTGGCCCATCAGGCCGAGAATGTGTTCTATCGTGACGCGACCTTTTTCTCGGCAGCCGAAGTGGAACAGCTGCTACACGATACAGGTTTCAGTGAGCCGGTTTGGGTGCAGACCTTATCGAAGACGTTAGAGGAGACCCGCGAGATCGAACCCTTACGCGCTAGTTACGGCGGGGGGGCCTTTGTCGTGGTTAAGGTAAACCGGCCTTGAAGCATTTAAGTTGGGAACTGTCGCGGGCTCGCTTTGGCACCCTGCTCTCACTGTCAGAATGAGACCGAAATCACAGACTACTGTGTCTTAGGGGCTAAAGCCATACTTACCATCATATTAAGTTTTGCAAATGGCTAGTTATCGTCTATAAAAAGAAGACGATAAATTTAATTTAGTATCCTTATTACTATCCTTTATTTTGCTTTGGCTATTACACCATTAAATGAGAGAAATAGACTCCTCCTCCTCCCTAGGGCTAGACTAGAGAGAGAACAAAAGTTTTTTATATTGACTGGCATTCTCCTGACAGCCCTGATATTTATCTTTGACTGTATCACACCACCAGGGATCACCAGCAGCGTACCCTATATAGGAGTGGTATTCATTGGGCTTGCGGCACGCTCGCCCTTGACCCTGTTGCTGTTTGCTGGTTTGAGCTCTGTACTGATTATATGCGGAATATTAATCTCACCTGATCCAGTGATGCCCTTTAACACAGTGATGATTAACCGGGCCCTCACCATCGTTGCTGTTTGGTTGACCGCAAGCCTCTGCTATCTCCATTTGCACTCGGTGTTAACCCTTCAACACCTAGCCCATCGTGATCAACTTACCGGGGTGTACAATCGGCACTATCTTATCGCTAAGGGTAGCGAACAAATCAAAATGTGGCAGCGCTACCAAATGCCTTTTTCACTTATCATTTTGGATATAGACTATTTCAAAAAGATCAATGACAAATACGGGCATGTAGCAGGTGATCGAGTCCTTAAACATATTGCAAAGTTACTGCAGTTGCAAACTCGCAATGTCGATACGATCTGCCGCTTTGGCGGCGAGGAGTTTGTCATCTTACTGCCTATGGTGGACCTAGACGGGGCCTTAGCAATGGCCCAGCGTATTCAGCGAGCCCTTTCTGCAACCAGTTTCACTTGGGAGTCCTCAACTTTCACGCCAACGGTAAGCATGGGGGTAGCCGAGTTGGTGGACAAGCAATGGGATCTTGACAAGCTCATCACCGTAGCGGATATGGCCCTCTATCAGGCTAAGACCCTGGGGCGCAACCAAGTCATGCCTATGCCTATGTCAAAGTTAGCCCGCATGAATTCAGCCACCTGAAATACTGTTTAAGTCCCTATTACCTACGGCAAGGAGCCTATCGGCCACCAAGAAAACAGCTCTAACCGTTTTTTACCCTCAAGGACTTCTTCCTCGATTTTCTGACCTTCTTCCTTTATATCCTGGCCCTCGCCGCTAAACGTTGAGCGTGCTCGGTAGATAACTTGCCCCTTATCATCAAAATGAGTTTCCTCTACGATTAAGGACTCGAGGGTCTTTGCTTCGGCAGCCTCATGCCACTTCAGCTTTATAATCTTGGCACTACCCAGTATCCGTTTGCCCTCTTTGGGAGTGCGGGCCTCGGCCTGGGCATGGGAGGGAAAAGAAGGGAAATTTTCATACCGGTAGGTAATAACCAGTTCAGGAAATTCAATTCCAGGGGGAGGATCATCGCCCGCCCACACACTTCCCATATTGAGAAGTGCCAAACAAAATAAAATAATTTTTCCCATGACACCCCCCAAAATTAAGCCAAGCAAAAAAATTATGGGCGCTTTATAGGGATAAATCTACCTTCTCCGATCCCTTCTACAATTGAATTGCTCGCCAAGCAATTTTTCCTCACCATAAGTATCTCAGTAAAAGTTTTGAAGTATTCCCGGAGCGAGCTGGTGGCGTGGAGCCAGGGGACAGGGAAGTCCCCGCACCGATGATTCGCCGGGAGCGAATCGGGACATCCGCAGGAGGCCCCTCAGGGGGCGCGCCAGGGAGGGCGCGCATCCAACCTTTTTTTAGGGAGGAAAAACGGGTTTGCGGAACACCACCAGTTCGCTCCTAAAACACCTCATATCTTATTCATAGGTACTTAGATCTAAGCTTAGCTCTCAAAAGGCAAGGATTAGAAATGATTGTAAGTTGCTAAGATAGAAAAGACAGAGGGCGTGGTAAGTAGAAACAAGCACAAGATATTGCGTAGGTGAATCTTGCCCCACTACCACGCCTAGGACAAGACTATCGTTTCCGCTTCTGTACCGCTTCCTTGAGGGCTTTACCAGGCTTAAAGATAGGCACATTCGTTGCCGGGATGGTAATCGTTTCCCCAGTCCGGGGGTGCCGACCTGAACGGGCGGACCGATTCTGTACGGAGAAAGAACCAAAGCCGACCAAATTGACCGTCCCCTTTTTACCCAGAGTCTCCTCAATCGTCTGGAGCAGCGCATTCACGGCACGCTGGGCATCTGCTTGAGAAAGATTGGCCTCTGAGGCAACGAAATTAACCAGTTCAGTTTTATTCATAAAGCGTGCGCTCCTAAAGTTAAAGGTATTTTTTTATGCTCTATTATTCACTTCTTGGAAAATTGCACAGCCAGTTCTCAGACTCGACCCAGGTTAAGCCTATGGGTACCCGGGGGAGGCAAAGCCTTAGTTTAATTAAAAGAACCGAGTTGGTTGCAAGCATCTACTGCTTCAACAAATTAACCCGAGAACACTCCTAGGCTTGCTTAATTTAGCTCTTTGCCTGCCAAGCATAGGTAATACCCCAACCGTCCACTTTGCCAATAAACATCGTCAGAAGCCAAGTCCCTTCGGCTCTGATCTCCAAGGGATTGGAATAATACACGACTCCCGCCCTCAGGGTCACTGGTCAACCTAAGGAGCCTCTGATGAATTCCCTGGTGAGCCGTAAACCCTCTAGGGTAAAAACCCACAGTTGGGGCCGTCTGCCCCCCGGATTTTCTTAGCTGAGGGTCCTCAAAGTTGTGAGGCTAGGATACAACGTGTTGATAATATAGCGTCCTTCTGACGCAATTGAAATTGAATGATAGCTAGAATCCAAGCCCCCATATATCATAGATGCCCACGTGAGCAACAGAAGAAAGCAGAAAGACCATGAAACAGGTCCAGGCGCGCCGGGGCTGGCAATTTTGGATCGACCGGGGTGGCACTTTTACAGATATTGTGGCTAAAGCCCCTGATAACACCATCCAGACCCATAAGCTACTATCCGAGAACCCTTCCCATTATCGGGATGCTGCCCTCCAGGGGATACGGAATCTACTCGGCCTAGGCCCCCAAGATCCTATTCCGGCAGAAAGCATCGACTCAGTCAAAATGGGCACCACAGTAGCCACCAACGCCCTGCTAGAGCGCCAGGGGGAACCTACCGTACTGGTGACAACCCGGGGCTTCGGCGATGCTTTGCGGATCGGCTATCAAAACCGCCCTCAGCTCTTTGCACTCCACATTAAACTACCGCAGATGCTATATCAGCAAGTTATTGAAGTGGATGAACGTTACAGTGCGGGTGGTGAAGTGCTACAGCCTCTTAATCCAGATACCGTTCGCCAACAACTACAGGGTTGCTATGACAAGGGTTTACGGAGCGTGGCTATCGTGTTTATGCATGCTTATCGCTATCCCCAGCATGAACAGGCTGTCGCTCAAATCGCGCGGGGAATTGGCTTTACTCAAATCTCGGTGAGCAGCGAAGTCAGTCCACTGATGAAACTGGTCAGCCGTGGCGATACCACTCTCGTGGATGCTTATTTGTCGCCCATCCTGCGCCGTTATGTAGACCATGTCGCCGCCGAGTTGGGCAACATTCGCTTGCTCTTTATGCAATCCAACGGGGGACTGAGTGAAGCCCATTGCTTCCAGGGTAAAGACGCCATCTTGTCTGGCCCTGCCGGAGGTATCGTCGGTATGGCCCGGACCTCGGAACTTGCTGATTTCCATCAGGTGATTGGATTTGATATGGGAGGGACCTCAACCGATGTTAGCCACTATGCTGGGGAGTATGAGCGGGCTTTTGAAACTGAAGTAGCAGGGGTTCGGATACGGGCTCCCATGATGCAGATCCATACCGTTGCTGCGGGGGGAGGCTCCATTCTCCATTTCGACGGCGCCCGTTATCGGGTAGGGCCTGACTCTGCCGGAGCACAGCCTGGACCGGCTTGCTACCGCAAGGGCGGGCCTTTGACGGTCACTGACTGCAACGTCATGCTGGGTAAACTCCAGCCCGAATTCTTTCCTAAAGTATTTGGCACCCACGCCAAACAACCCTTGGATAAGGCCATTGTCCAAGAAAAGTTTACCGCCCTAGCTGCTGAGATCAAAGCAACTACAGGAGATGACCGAACCCCGCTTCAAGTGGCAGAAGGTTTTCTTGCTGTTGCGGTGGAAAATATGGCCAATGCCATCAAACACATCTCTATTCAGCGTGGCTATAATGTCTCGGAATACGGGTTATGCTGTTTGGGAAGCGCGGCAGGACAACATGCGTGCCTGGTTGCCGATGCCCTAGGCATAAAACGGGTCCTCATCCATCCCTACGCCGGGCTGCTCTCCGCCTACGGAATGGGTCTTGCAGATTTACGGCTGCTGCGGGAAAAAGCTGTGGAAGCTCCCCTCAGCGAGGAACTTATGCCTGCATTGGCGGCAACCTTTGATAAGCTCATGGCAGAAGGGGAACAGGAAATGCTCGCCCAGGGCGTTGCCCAGGAAGACATCTCCTCAGTCCGTAGACTCCATGTGCGCTACCAAGGTACAGACACCTCTTTGCTAGTCAATTTCGGTCACCCAGCAGAAATTGCTGCGGAATTTTTAGGGGCCTATAAACAGGCTTTTGGTTTTTTGATGCCTGAGAAACAACTCATTGTGGAATCGGCTCAAATAGAAGTCATTGGTAGCACTCCATTATTATCTGACGCCGCCCAAGTCAAATCCCCTCCGCCACGACAGGGAGCAGTACCGATAATAGCTACAGTCACCGCGACCCTGGAGGGAAAAACCCAAGAGACACCGGTTTACCCACGGGAGGCAATGCAACCCCATGACCGAATCAGCGCTCCAGCCATCATTATTGAGACCAATAGCACCACGATCGTAGAACCTGGCTGGGAAGCAGAACTCACCTCCCGGCGGGATCTCATTCTTACCCGAGTGATACCGCTGCCTAAGCAGTTAGACATAGGGATCCAGGCTGATCCGGTAATGTTGGAGATCTTTAATAACCTATTCATATCCATCGCTGATCAAATGGGCGCAGTCCTAGAGAAAACTGCCTCCTCAGTCAACATTAAGGAACGACTGGATTTTTCCTGCGCAATCTTCGATCAACAGGGGGATCTGGTAGCCAATGCCTTACATATTCCGGTTCACTTGGGATCCATGAGCGCCAGCATTAAAGCGGTGATTCGCCATCATAGAGAACATATTTCTCCTGGCGATGTTTTTATGCTCAACACCCCCTACAACGGGGGGACTCATTTACCCGATGTGACCGTCGTGAAACCGGTATTTGATAAGTCAGGAACACAGCTCCTCTTTTATGTCGCCGCACGGGGGCACCACGGAGACATTGGAGGGATTACGCCCGGTTCCATGCCCCCCTACAGCCAAGCGATTGACCAAGAAGGGGTCATTATCGACAACGTTAAATTGCTCGAGGGGGGGCGATTTTTGGAACAGGAAATCGTCACCTTGCTAAGCAGTGGTCCCTATCCGGCCCGCAATATCCAACAGAATCTGGCAGACCTTAAAGCCCAAGTGGCTGCCTGTGAGAAAGGGGTGCAAGAACTTCGACGCATGATAGAACATTTTGGACTTGAGGTGGTACAAGCCTATATGGGTCATGTTCAAGATAATGCCGAAGCCGCGGTGCGCCACGTTCTCGAAACCCTAAAAGATGGCAGTTTTACCTATCCCATGGATGATGGCAGTAAGATCAAAGTGAGCATCCGCATCGAAAGACCCTCTCCTCAAGAAGGTATTCAGGCCATCATCGACTTCTCCGGCACCAGTCCACAGCATTCGGGGAACTTTAATGCGCCAGCCGCAGTCACCATGGCCGCTGTCATTTATGTTTTTCGTTGTTTGGTTAAAGCCGACATCCCCCTTAATGGAGGGATTTTTAAACCGCTCAAGATTGTTATCCCTGAACATTCTCTTCTAAATCCATGCTACCCGGCGGCAGTGGCAGCAGGTAATGTGGAGACCTCCCAATATATCGTTGACGCCCTGTTGGGGGCTATGGGAGTAATGGCGGCCTCCCAAGGAACCTGCAATAATTTCACTTTTGGAAATGAGCAGTATCAATATTACGAAACTATTTGCGGCGGTGCCGGCGCCGGTCCAAATTTTAAGGGTGCCGATGCAGTTCATACCCATATTACCAACACTCGCCTCACCGATCCGGAAATATTGGAATGGCGCTTCCCAGTCCTATTAGAGTCATTTGAGATTCGCAAAGGATCTGCCGGCAACGGTCGATACCGTGGGGGAAATGGCACTGTGCGCCGACTCCGTTTTCTTGAACCGATGGCCGCAGCGATTATCTCAAGCCATCGGAAAATTCCCCCCTTTGGCATGGCAGGGGGACAACCCGGTCAGGTGGGTCGAAACTGGATCGAACGCGCTGATGGCTCAGTAGTGGAACTTTCTAGCTGTGGGCAAACCCAAATGGGAAGAGGGGATATCTTTATTATTGAGACTCCAGGCGGTGGCGGCTTCGGCATACCTAGCGGCTTCGGCATACCTTTATATGCCAGTGGCGCTAAATCTAATGGATAGCTAAAATCACTTAAAGTAACTTATTGATTGATTCGACTTAAAGCTATCCAAGATATAAACTGTATTTTCAATCTATAATTAAAAAACCTATGAGTTCTCATAAGGAGAGGCAATGCAACTAACACAGTATACGGATTATTCCCTGCGGGTTTTGATTTATCTTAGCCTTCATGACGAACAATTGGCCACAATTAGTGAAATCGCCAACAGCTATAATATTTCCCGTAACCACTTGGGCAAGGTCGTCCATAACCTTGCAAGCTTAGGGTATATTGATACCACTCGGGGTAAGGGAGGCGGTATGCGCCTGTCACAGGCACCTGAGAAAATCAATTTAGGACGGGTAGTACAACAAACAGAGGGGCGATTTGATATGGCTGAGTGTTTCAACACCACCCACAATACTTGCTCTATTTCCTCCTGCTGCCAATTAAAAGACGTTTTTTGGGAAGCACGGTCCGCCTTTCTGGCGGTGTTAAATCGGTACACATTGGCCGACGTGATCAAAAACAAGAACGAACTGCGCTCTTCGCTCCGGGTCGAATGGTTCCCACCCCGAGTTGCAGGTTATTAACCCCCGGACACTCTTATTAGCAAAAAGCCGCTAACCTAATATTGCAGCAGTTTTTCCTTGCAATATTAGGTTAGTTAGCTTATTTCTTTTCCGATAACGAAGGATTAGACGCTAATAGCCGAGGCTTTCGCCACCTCACCCCAAATAAAATGCGCAGCGTCCAGCTTGCGGCCCAAATACTGCCAAGAATGAGTAAAGCACGGCCAAGAATACGTTGTTCCCCTAGCAAATAATTGGCACAAAGGCGGTCTGGAAGCACCATATACAGCCAGCCTAAGCGCATAAACATGGCCCAGAATTCTAGCTTCAAAACGCCCTGGGCTATGGAACTTAGCTGAAACCAGCTCAAGCTAAGAGCGGTACCAATAAATAGAGGAACCGTAATAAACTTAATAATTTCAAAGGCGGGTTCTGAAATAGCAGCATCCAGGGCGCGAGGTAACATCCAGTAAAGCACGGTCACAACCACCAAAACCATACCCGTGATACCCCACCGGTTCCAGGGGGCGATTTTGCGCTTAAATTCCTCAGGAAGAGTCTGCCCCAACCACCACCCTACGAACGCCAAAGCCGGTAACTGCACCAACATATGGGTCACCATGCTCAACTCTAAAGCGTGCCGTAAAGGCGGCAACGCGAGCACTCCCCACACCAGGCAGGGCAAATACCACCCCTGTCTAACCTTCACTGGTTTCTCCTTCAGCAAGCGCCAGGGCCAGGTAATCTTGCAATTTTGGATACTCCTCCACGCCAAAAATGGCAACCAATCGCCCTTGGGGATCAATCACATGATAACCTGCAGAATGGGTATAACCGCCCATTTCATCAGGAATAACCGTCACCTTGAAGAAATCCAAAATTGCTTTTTTCTCCACAGGATGGGTCGGTCGCGCCGCTACCCACTGCTCCCCGTCACCGGAGAAATGGGAAAGATGGGTTCGAAGCCGCTCCGGCGTATCCTTTTCCGGGTCAAAGCTGATACTCAATAAATGCAGCTTATCCTTCTCTAACGCTTCGCTAAATTCTTTCTGAAGACTTCCCATTCCGCTGCTCAATGTCAAACAAACACTGGGGCAACTGGTGTAGATGAAATCTACTACTACATATTGCCCACGCCAATCTCCCAATGCTATCGCCTCAGCATTCTGATTCTCCAGGTGCCAGTTGGGAACAGGCTTCGGATGCTCGCGCACTTCAAGACGGCGCGCCTCTTCCGCGGTGAAAGCCCGGACGCCATCCGTACCGACCCATAGGATCGTCAAACTTATTACGGCTAAGAGGGTACTTGCAAGCAGAGTTTTCATTCCCACTCCTCCTCACATTAGGTTGCTTTAATGATCTGACACCGGCTCTCTCGATTTACACTGCCCTCTTTAAAATGTAGATTTATGCCATTCCCCGCTCAAGGAAAGAACCGCATTTGACACTAAAGGAGACCCATCTACGCTATCCTGGGAAGGCCAACGCGGATGCGGATAAAGGCGGCACGCCTTCTTTATTGAGGACGTGTCGCCATCAGTACCGCCCTATCGGCTGGCAATCGCCATTACCGCCATAGGAGAACTCACAAACTCACAACAGTCCCTTAAGTCTTTCCTGCTTCTATACGCTAGGCTCCGGGGCTTTCGGAAGCGCGGTAAGAACACGAATGGTAAACAGCAGCACACCTAGCACCACCAGTGTTGCCGCTAAAGTGCCCCACTGTGCATAGGGCACCCATTCTTCCATATGAACGGCCCAACGACGGGGGATGCTATGGGCGCCACTACCAAGAAAAGTGAGGGCCAATAAGAGGCCGCCAATCAAATAGCTGTAAAAACCAAGCTTCTCGGTTAAAGGCGTTTTTCCTTCCTTTTTTCCATTAAGAAGGTAGAAGGTAAAACCGAAGATCATCGGCAATAGGCCCAGGAGCAGATAAAAATGGAAATGGCCCGGCACCCACAAGGTATTATGAAGGACGCGGTTAACAGAGACCATGGCATCGATAATCGCCGGAATAACGCCGGCTGCCCAACCAAACATGGAGAGGATGAGCAATTTACTAGCAGTATTCCACTGGATTCCGGAACGATACACGAGCATCAGGGCACCATAGCCGGTAACTACTAGCACCGGAATACCGCTACCGTAGGAGAGCACCTGAGCGGTTATCATGGCCCACATGGGCATGGGGGCGTCCATAAATAGATGGTGAGGATAAACCGCCATCACCATGAAAACGATGGCAAACCAAGCCGCATAAAAGACTTTGGAGGTTTTATAAGGGCGGCCGGTGTAACGGGGCAATAGTTCGTAAACTGCGACCACCGAAGCATAAATGGTGGCATTGATAAAAACGTGGCCGAAGAAGTAAATCAAATTTTTGACCAGCAGGGCATCGGGTTTAAATTCCGGGTTATAGAGATTGACAAGCATCATTACCAAAACCACAGCACCTACGGCAATACCGATGAAGTTGACTATAAGCACCATGGTCCCGGCTACCACGGTTGCCGGATGGTAAGGGTTCACAGGCTCCTTACCAAACAGCTGCGTTAGCCCCAAGGCTCGTCCAAAATTCCCATATTGAGAAAGAATGGCACGGCCCATATCCAAATAGAGGATTAGGAATCCCGTACCAATGATGAGCAATCCTAGCAGGAATGCGGCGGCGGCGCCGGTAGACCAAGCACCGAGGGAAATACCCGGCAACGGATAAAGAAAAGTCCATCCACCACCGTACTTTCCAATAAAAATGGAACCTAGAATAATGACGACGCCAGCAAGAAAAACACCAAAATTAAGCCAAAATATCTTGGTGCTCAATGGCACATACTGGCGCAGGAAATACCACAGCACCCCGGTTGAGGCGATACCCGCCGTACCCACCACACCAACTCCGTGCAATGTCAGAATTTGGTAAAACAGACCTGCTTCAACCGGCATCATATTGCTTTGGGCAGCGCGCATTGCGGCGCCGGCCAGCATCATTAATAAGAAGACCAGAAATCCAGTAATCAGATGGGCTTTTACTGCAACTAGGGCAGCCTGATTCTCCGCTTCACTATAGTCCACTCTTTTGCTTACTGCTGTATCCAATGTTGTTGCACTCATAATAACTGTCTCCGCTTTCTCCTCCACATTTAAGCACCTAGCTAGAAGGGCACTTAGCTAGCTGCTTCCACCTTCAACTCAGCTATCATGGCATGGTGGGCCAAGCCGCAATACTCCAAGCAGAGAATGCGGTATTTACCTGGTTGATCAAAAATATGGATCAACTTGTTAGTATAGCCGGGCATTGCCTGAACTTGGGCCACTAACTTCAAGTTCTCGTCATACACGCCAAAGCCATGATTGACATCGGCACCGGTAACATAGAATGCCACGGGCTTGCCCGTGACCACAGTATCGGTGCTCATAGTCCAGTACCATTGATGCCCGCTGACATCAACTACCTGATAGTCCTCACCGGCATAGGCCGCATCCTGGGAGGGAAGGGGAAACGGTATCAGCGTTGCCAAGGTGACCACGATCCCAAAGATGGCTATGAAATAAAACCATTTATGGCGAAACCGATACCATTTCTGCTGGACAGATGAGTAATCTTCAGGCGTTTGTGAATTACTGATCACATAGTAAAACACTGCTGCAAGCAACGCTACGCCAACAAGTGTTATAAACCAAACGGTTGTCTGCATTGTGCTTATCCTTTATCTCCTAGATTTATGTAGAACCCCAAAACTTATATTTGATATAGTTCTTTGTCAACTAAGGTGAGGGGATCACTTTAATATATTCTCCCAGGGCCTCTCGACTGGACCCAACGACTATTCGAAGTTCACCATCACTGGCTTGTTCTAGCTGGCCAACAACTTCAACCCATTCGCCAGCCTTGGCTTGCCCCACGTAAGTATGGGAGAAAGCCACTATCGTGTCTATCTCAGCATCTACCAAGCGATAGCAAGCAGGGTAACTAAATGCGCTGCTTCCATCACAGACCTGGACCTGCAGCCTTCTCCTGCCCTGCTTACGAAAATGCCGAGAATCTAATTCTATTTCCCCAGCTTTTAAAACAAGTACAATATCGAATTTGGTCCCTTCCCAAACCGCCTTGTTATGCTTACGCCGCTCATGCCAAAGATATTCCTGAAAATCTAAGCTACACCCCCGCCGCTGATAAGTCTCACGCCACAGGGCTTCATTGAGCGGTTCTAATTGCCCTTTGATGAGCGCCTGCTTAATAATCCTTCGGGCTTGCTGAAAATTCTTTTGGCCATACACCACTAAGTCAATATCGGAACCCGCCTGCTGGGCGCCAATAAGCAATGAACCGGTAATGCCTAAGTTTTGGGAATACAGCCCTGCCGCCTCAAAGATCTGAACCAGTCTCCTCACCTTCTCCTCAATTTCATCTCCCGATAACAGGGTGAGAATTTCTGCCAACTTTAGCTGGGGCTGATAGTGCCTGACTACCCTAGTTACAGGAACGCCATGGAGTCTGGCTTCCAACTGGGGAGAGTCATAAAGGTAGTGGGGGTAATGAGTCTCTAATAGGCTATCCGCCTGTGAGGTATTGACCTTACACCAACAGGCGCCTTTTTTTACATAGCGCAGTACGCCTAAGGCCCGCCCTTCCTCCTGATGGTGGGTGACTACGGAAAAGAGCAACCCTTCCTGGGTCTCAATAAAATCACGCGGACGAATTTTGGCGGCATTGGAAGCTTGCCCTGAAGCAAGCCCACAGCCCATCAGTCCGCTTTCTCTTTAATGGCAATTTGATAAATGGCAAGCACTTTACGGGCACTACTCGCTGCCGCCCGCGAGCTTAGGGTGGCCCCCGTGATGCCCTGAATGCCGTAATTGAGATTAAGTTCGGTCAGTTGGCGGCGATAAAGCTGGGCAAACCAGCGTTCTGGCGGCTGATACTCGGGGGGTTCATGGAAGGCAAGTACATGAATCTGATCCAATTCACCGGTAGGGGTCAGAGTAATCAGCAAGGTCTCCGGTTTAGTACGCACCGTATGGGACTCAATCGCCGCATAACCCAGCAGCTTGCCCTCATCGCGCCCCACATAAAAAGTAAACAACTTCGACTCGAGCTTGGTCCGGGCAAGTTGTTCAATTTTTGCCACTTGTTCTTCGGTAAGAAAAAGAGACTGCATCTCAACTTGGGCTTCTTTGCCAAAGGCCAATTCCAAGGCCTCTTTCTTACCGTAATAAATTGTACCCATGGCATTTAACGCCACCAGTACTCCTAATAGTATGAGAAGAACACGCCTCCCCTGCTTAAACGTATTCATGGGTTCCTATTAGTTAAGACAGGACCCATGAATACGGGTCCTGCCCAAGGCTATACAAATGTTCTCATGCTAAAAAATGAAACCGAGCCCCAGGTTAAATTCATCGGCGGGGCGGCCATCTTCGGCTTCGAAGTTGCGGTAGTCTGCCTTAATGACCACATTGGGAATAGGCTTATAATTAATACCAAACTGGTAGATATCCCGATCAAAAGCACCATTATCGCTAAACCCTGATGGCGTGCTGGCAATGGTATCCAGCTGCTCAAAACGGAAGAAGGGCGCCAGGTACTGGGTGGTTTCCGGCCAGATTAATGGCAATACATTATAAGCCAACTCGGTGTACCAGCCAAAGTTATTCTCGCCAACGGTTTCACCTTTAGCAGCACTGAGCACTTCAGCATCATCAATACTGCCCCAAGCACCTAAGGCCCGGAACCACCAGCCTCGGTATTGCCACTGGATATGGCCTTCATAAAGTTGGGTGAAGACATCCAGTTCCTCTCCTGCAAAGGTTTGATCTTGCCCCGAATTGCCCACATAGGCAGAACCTCCAAAGGAAAGCCCAGGCATTCCGGGAGGCGCATAGTCCAAACGGCCCACAAAGGCTAAATCTTCCGCCAGGGCTTTACTGCCACTTTGGCGGCCACCCCGGATACCACTGGATTCAAACCCCGAAGCATCCAGGCCATTAACCACATAAGTGGTATAGGTCAAGCCTGGCCAAAGTTCACCAAAAAGGCCCACCCCATTCTCACGCCAAGTGCTCGGAATAATCCGCTGTTCAACCTCAGGGCGGTTATTACCAAAGTAGAAAGGCGGTTCATGGATAGGGTTAAGAAACCCCATTGGGAGCAGCACTAAACCAGCACGGACATTAACCCGAGGATCCAGGAAAAAGTCCAGGGCGGCGAACTCGACGGAAACCGATCCCTCCTTACCGGTGGAAGCATGTTCAAACTCAATCTCACTGTTAAAAAGTATCCGATCAGTGAATCTGTAACCGGTATAGAGGACTAACCGCACAAAATCAGCATTATCTTCCTGATCTCCATTCACAAAAGTTTGGTAGCGACCTTCACCATAACCGCCGATAGAAAGGCCCTTACCCACCTGGTAGACTTTGGAGGCCGCTGGTCCCAAACCATACATGCTCTTATATTCGAATTCTTCAGGAATATAGAGCTCAGTCCGTAATGTCTCCACGGCTTCAGCGAGAACGTCGGTCTTACGCTCCAGTTCCTTAACCTGCTCTTTTGTCTGTCCACTCTCGCCAGCAGTGGAGGTGGTTTCAGTGGTTTTTTTAGAAGGTTCCGATTGAGCCTCCTCCTTTAACTGTTGCGACTTGGCCTTAAGGGCTTCGATTTCCTTTTGTTGGGCCTGAATGATCTCCCACATTTCCTCCATGGTCCTCGGCATTTCATCCGCCTCTAAAGGTAAACTTGCCACCAACGTGGCTACCGTCAACCCCATTCCCAGCAAGCTGTTTTTTTTTCTCACTAATTTTGCCCTCCCTAGAGAACATTACAGCAGTAGTTAAAAAAGAGGGCATAGTAAACACAACATCATATAAAAGCGCAAATCATTATCATTAGTTAACTCATTGGGTACTTAATCAACCTCACAACTCCCAGCCAAAATAAATCATAAGTAATTGAATTATTTATTCATAAATAATCTTTTAGTCTTTTGAGGCCAAGAGAAATCGCCGACAAACCTGCTTTTCATCTCCATAAAAAGTAGCGGCCCCCAAAATTTCTCTGAATCACAGCCAAGTAGCGTGCGCTGTGCGCACGAAAAGGCTATGAAGCCACAACCTCCTCCTGCCTCAAATGCCACACCTATTAAGAATCCGGGTGCAGAATTGCCAGAAACGGTCGTTAAACTATTCAATCATTTCCCAATGCAGAGGAGTTAAAAAGTATGGAAAGAAGCTGGGTTATGGTAGCAATCCTGGCAGGGAGTTGGGTTGCCCTTTCCCAAGCCGGGGGGGTTTATAAGTGCATAGACCAACAGGGTCGAACCCACTATGTGGATCGGCCCTGCCGTGGGGTGGTTGAGCAAGAGACCATAGAAATCAAATCCCGGTCCTCATCTAACCCTCT
The DNA here is from genome assembly GCF_004421105.1 of Nitrosococcus wardiae. Classification (NCBI taxonomy): domain Bacteria; kingdom Pseudomonadati; phylum Pseudomonadota; class Gammaproteobacteria; order Chromatiales; family Chromatiaceae; genus Nitrosococcus; species Nitrosococcus wardiae. The sequence continues at coordinate 1,292,817 of NZ_CP038033.1, read as the reverse complement.
CCTCTTGGATGAGGGGCGCCAAACAAAGCAAAAGGAGTTACTCCAAACCTGGCAAGAAGAACGGAGGCAAAAGCAACAGGCAGAAGTGGAAGCTCGAAAGCAAAAAGAACAACGGAGCCGCAACTGTGCCGACGCCAAAAGCCGCCTTCATCTCATTGAAAGCGCTAGGCGTCTCTTTAAGATGAATGAAAACGGTGAACGCCATTACTACTCAGACTCCGAACGTGCCCAGAAACTCCAGGAAGCCCAAAAGCAAGTAAAAAATTGGTGCTCCCCATAAACCTCCCTGGGAGCCCAAACCCCACCACCTCCCCTGCTTCAAGCAGGGGGTTTTGAGAAGGACGCGAATACTCCACCAAGCCTGGCCTGCCAAGAGCTGGTCACAATAATACCCGCTCGATTCCCCCATAATTCGCTTTTTCGATAAAGGCCTGCTGCCATCCTTCGCCTAAGCGGTTATTAGCTAGCTCCACCACAATATAATCGGTCTCAACGCCAGTGGCCCCGGCATAACGTTCCAAACCCTGTTGACAGGCCGGACAGGAGGTCAGCATTTTCACCTGACCTGAAGTGGCCACCTCTTGCCCCGTTAACTGCTTGACTCCTTTTTTGATCTCTTCTTCCTTGCGGAACCGGACCTGGGTGGCAATATCAGGACGGGCGGTCGCAAAAGTCCCGGCTTCGCCACAGCAACGATCGGAAAGAACAACCTGCTGGCCGACCAACCGAGAAGTCACTTCCAGGGGAGCATAGGATTTCATGGGCGTATGGCAGGGATCATGGTACATATAACGGACCCCGTTGACTCCCTCCAGGGAGAGCCCTTTTTCCATGAGAAATTCATGAATATCCAGCAAACGGCACCCTGGAAAAATCTGCTCAAATTGATATTTCAAGAGTTGATCCATGCAGGTGCCGCAGGAAACGATTACCGTCTTGATGTCCAAATAATTGAGGGTATTGGCAACCCGATGAAACAAGACCTGATTGGCGGTGGAGATGGCCTGCCCCTTGTTAGTATCACCGCTAGAGGTCTGAGGATAGCCACAACACAGATAACCCGGAGGTAAGACCGTCTGTACCCCCACCTCATAGAGCATCGCTAAAGTCGCCAACCCCACCTGACTGAAAAGACGCTCAGAGCCACACCCAGGAAAATAAAACACGGCTTCGGCATCTTCACTGGCTTTACGAGGATTGCGTAAAATAGGAATCAGTTTATCGTCTTCCACCCCGAGCATGGCGCGGGTCGTCTGGGTAGGCAGCCCTCCCGGCATGGGTTTGCGCACGAAATGGATGACCTGGGCCCGTATGGGGGTCTTCCCGGTGGTAGGGAGAGGGCGCTTTTTACCGTTGCCCAACAATCTCAGGCGTTTAGCCCAGCCGTGGGCCAGACGTTGGCCCTGATAGCCCCATTCAATCATGGCCTTGCGCATCAGCTTGATGGTGGCTGGATCGGTAACATTCAAAAAGGCCATGGAAGCCCAAGCCCCCACATTGGCCCGCCGCTGGCCATGGGCCTTGAGAATAGAGCGCATCTTAATAGAAACATCGCCAAAGTCGATGTTCACCGGACAGGGGCTTTCGCACTTATGACAGATGGTGCAGTGGTCCGCCACATCATTCATTTCCTCAAAGTGGCGCACGGAAATGCCCCGCCGGGTTTGTTCCTCATAGAGGAAAGCCTCAATCAAAAGCCCGGTGGCCAGGATCTTGTCCCGAGGAGAATACAACAAATTAGCCCGGGGAACGTGGGTCGTGCAAACGGGCTTGCACTTACCGCAACGAAGGCAATCCTTGATGTCATTATTGAGATCCCCCAATTCGCTAGCCTCCAAAATGAGGGCTTCCTGCTCCAGCAAGCGCAGGGAGGGGGTGTAGGCCCGCTCCAATCCAGAGCCCGGCAGCAGCTTGCCCCGATTGAAGGCCCCGCTCGGGTCTACTTCCGCCTTATAACGGGCAAAGGCCTCGATTTCCTCGCTCGCCATGAACTGCATCTTGGTAATGCCGATGCCATGTTCTCCGGAAATCACGCCCCCCAGTTGACCTGCCAGGGCCATCACCCGCTCCACGATCCGCTCCGCTTCCCGCATCATGGCATAATCATTGGAATTCACCGGAATGTTGGTGTGGACGTTGCCGTCTCCCGCATGCATATGGGTGGCCACAAACAAACGACTGGAGCGGATTTTGGCATGGATGCCATCCAACTGCTCCCGTAAACGGGCAAATTCCAGACCCCCAAAAATCGCTTTGAGGGGCTGTTCCACTTCCCGCCGATAGGAGATTCGAAGATCCCGCCGTTGCAACAGATCAAAGAGGGTCTCCCCGGGCCGTAACCGCTCCCGCGCGCCTTCATCCAAGAGGGATTCCGCTTCCTGGGCAGAACTATCTATCTGCGCCAGGATGGCTTGCCAACGATCCCGGACCTCTCTCAATTGGGTCCGGGCAGCTTCCCGCTTGGCGGCAATGATGGCCTCGCTCTCCTCGCTCGCCTGGTGTTCCAGCTCACTGGGATAGAGTTCCGGCGGGTTTGAATCCAAATACGCCAACACCGCCTCAATCATGACTAGCTTATTACCCGTGGATTGCTCGATATTAATCCGCTCAATGCCATCGTTGTAGTCCGCCAGCTTCTCTAGGGGAATAACCACATCTTCATTGATTTTAAAGGCATTGGTATGGGCCGCAATGGCCGCGGTCCGGTTCCGAGCGGCCCAAAACCGGGCTCGGGCTTCGGGGCTGACCGCCACAAAACCTTCGCCATCACGGGCATTAGCCATCCGCACCACTTGCGAAGCGGCTTTGGCTACAGCATCTTCTTCATCACCGGCAATATCAATCAAAAGCACCATCTTGGGCAGCTCGCGCCGGGGCGCCTTGGTGGAATAGTCCACCGCCCGCACATAGCGCTCATCCAGGTGTTCCATGCCTGCCAGGACCACGCCCTCACACCCATCCAGGTAATCCTTGGTCTCCACAATGGCCGGCACCGCTTGGCGCAAATGGGTGCCAAAAAACTCCAGACACACGGTACGGATAAACTTGGGCATCCGATGCAAAATAAAGACACCAGAAGTAATCAGCCCATCGCAGCCCTCTTTTTGAATCCCCGGCAGTCCTGCCAAAGTCTTCCCCGTAACATCTTTGCCTAATCCCGGCTTGCGAAATGCCTTTCCCGGAATCCGCAGCACCTCAGGCTCACCCCGGCGAGTGCGACCATCGGCTTCATAATGGGTAATGCGAAATTCCGCGAATTCCACCTCATGGATTTTGCCAAGATTATGATTGAGCCGCTCCACCTCTAACCATAAACCCTCGGGAGTCACCAAGCGCCAGGACACCAAATTATCTAAAGTAGTCCCCCAAAGGACGGCCTTCTTCCCCCCCGCATTCATGGCAATGTTGCCGCCTATGGTGGAAGCATCCTGGGAGGTGGGGTCCACGGCAAAGGCCAAGCCCTTCGCCGCGGCCTGTTCCGAGACCCGCTTGGTAATGACCCCCGCCTCCGCCCGGATGGTGGACACTTGGCCCTCCACACCGGGTAACCAGCGCTCTGTGATTTCACCCAAACCTTCCAGTTTTTCGGTATTGACCACCACACTGTCCGGCGTCAGGGGAACCGCCCCTCCGGTGTAACCAGTGCCACCCCCCCGGGGAATCACGGTCAATCCCAAATCGACGCAAGCCTTAACTACTGCGGCCATCTCCACCTCGCTATCGGGAGTCACCACCGCCAGGGGCAACTCCACCCGCCAATCCGTAGCATCGGTCATATGGGCAACCCGGGCATAGCCGTCAAAGTGGACATTGTGGCGGGCTGTGGTCCGGGCCAATCGGCGCCGCGCCTGCCGGTGCCGTTCCCTGAGATCCAATAATTCTTGTTCGAATTTGAGCACCGCTTGACGGGCCTGTTCCACCAAGCGCAAAGCCAGCACATTGCCCTCAGCGCGGGCCTGAATCTGATCCAGGCGATGGTGCAGCGCATGGCGGAGAGACTGCCAACGCTTGCGGTTTTCGATAAGATCCTCCTGAATGAAAGGATTGCGCGAGATCACCCACATATCCCCCAAGACTTCAAACAGCATTCGCGCCGAACGTCCGGTACGGCGTTGACCCCGCAACTCTTCGATGACCGTCCAAAGTTCTTCACCCAGGAAACGGATTACAATCTCGCGATCAGAAAAGGAAGTGTAGTTATAGGGAATTTCACGTATCCGATCAGGTATATCCATAATCTTTATCTATCACCAAGGCTGGGAAAAATCTGAGTAAAATAGTGAGTTATTTTAACATGCAAGGCGGAAGCTTTCCGGCGCTTCCTCGCGGTTTTTAATTTAGAATAGGGGGGCTTTCAGCTCGCCCCATCAGGGCTCAAAATTTTGCCAGGGCGCTGGACCTGCTGAGCCTGGCTTTTTCACCACCAAGACACAAAGGACACGAAGGTGAAAAGGTCTTAGTCAGCTAAGAAAGATAGAGGGAACTGCGTGTTGCCAATGAAGCCGACTATTTTTATATGTTCATCTATTCAAGTTTTGGATTTCTTTGTGTTCTTCGTGTCTTTGTGGTGATTTCATGAATTACTGGGGTTAGCAGGATGACCGATACCCAACCCATGGTAGAGAAAACCACGCCCCCCAGAAGACCTCTGGAAATACGAATTCGGATTACCTACCCAAGAGCGACCCCGGAAAAAGCCCCCTCTCACAACCAGGGGAAGGCCCCTCGAAAAAGACACCCTCCGTGGGTTGTTCCCATGGTCCTGATCCTCCTTCTAGGAGGACTGTTGCTCTCCCTCTACGCCCATCAGGAATTAGAAACTTCCCAAACCGGGACTCCTATAGAGACGCTCCCCCCTGTGGCCCCTGCCCCGAAGAAGACTCCTACGGAAGCTAAATTAAAGAAAAGGGTAGAGGCCCGCGCCTCTCGCCAGGAACAAAATCCCTCAGCCCCCAAGGTGCCTGTCAGGGAGAAGCCAGGAACCACCCTAAAGGGACAACACCCACCCGCCCTGGTCAAGCCAGAAGCGACTATAGTGCGGGCCCAATTCACTACTGCCATAAGAGAGCGGGAACCCTTAGATCAAATAGGCCCGGTTATCCTGGCTAAAGAGGTGGAGGGTTTCACGGCCTTTTCCCTTCATTAGTAGCAGCGGACTGTTTGCCTAATGAAGAAAGTATAACTCCCCGACCCAGGCAGTGCTTTACCTGCTTTTTGATAAACTAATAAAGTAAATTCAAGAACATCTTGAAAAACCGTAGAGACAGACAGCAGAGTAAGGGGGACGAAACATTTATGGCTATGAATTTGGGTACGGCCGATGATCTCGGTAAACTGATTTTACGGCTCACACTAGGCATTTTGATCCTCTTCCATGGGATCGGCAAAATTACGCATGGCATTAGTGGCATCGAAGGGATGGTGCAAGGGATTGGTCTGCCGCCCTCCGCCGCCTATGGTGTTTACCTCGGCGAGATTGGCGGACCTCTCCTTTTATTACTCGGCTGGTATGCCCGCATTGGTGCCGGATTGATCGCCATCAACATGCTTTTTGCCATTTTTTTGGCCCACCGTCCGGAACTTCTCAATCTGACTCCCCAGGGCGGTTGGGCTTTGGAATTGCAGGGGATGTTTTTGTTTACCGCCCTGGCCTTGGTCCTCACCGGTCCCGGCCGCTTTAGCCTCAACAATCGCTAACAACAGCACTGCGCGCTACCCCAGTGGGTGCTAGGATAGCGGTAGCGTTATCAAGTCGGATGAATAATCAAATGGCGCTGGGGCTCACTACCCACGCTTTCTGCCGTGAGACGGTGGCGGGCGGCAAGGCGGTGCTGCAACTTCCGCATTGACGCCGGACGGGGTAACAACGCCACCGTTACCCCCTCTTCCATCACTCGCCTGATAGCGGCTTCTGCCTCGCCCACGGCGGCATCCACCTCGTCCCGAGGCATCCCATGGAGGATGTTAAACACATTCTGCAATAGGCGCCGAATTTGAGCAGTGGTGTTCTTTTTTACCACGTACAGGGGCAACTGGGTCGCTTGGAGTATCCGCCGTAAGCGGGCATCTTCAGCCCGGGAGCGGAGCGCCAATATGAAATCTGCTTGATCAGGGCGCTTAACTGTCCGGGCCTCCAGACGCAAGTCCCGGATTACCCGCTCTACCGTATCGCGGCTCAAGGCATAGGGATGAATCCGTACCCACCCCGATTGGCTTGCTGGCGATACTTGCTGAGGTGAGTCCTGGAGGGGAGGTTCTTCAGGAAGGAAAACCACCTCCCCCTGGGGAGAACGCCGCATGCCGCCGGGGTCAAGCCCCCGCAGTAACTTATCTACGGCACCGGCCGTATCGGGATGGACGATCACCGCTTCCCGATCCACAATTTCTACCACCGCATCAAAGGTGGGGGGAGCCTTGCGCTCACTAATGGTCTTTTGAGTCCCCCGCAACCGGGCCTCATCGTCACCTAAGGTGACGGTCTGGACTCCCCCCACCAAATCGGCCAAAGTAGGGTTCATCACCAGATTTTCTAAGGTATTGCCATGGGCGGTTCCAATCAGCTGCACGCCCCGTTCGGCGATGGTCCGGGCCGCCGTGGCCTCGGCCGCGGTCCCGATTTCATCCACAATTATGACCTCCGGCATATGGTTTTCCACCGCCTCAATCATGACCCCATGCTGACGCTCAGGATGGGGCACTTGCATCCGGCGGGCGCTGCCGATGGCCGGATGGGGAATATCACCATCACCGGCTATTTCATTAGAGGTATCAATGATAATCACCCGCTTACCGAATTCGTCAGCCAGCACCCGGGCGATTTCCCGTAAGCGGGTCGTTTTACCCACTCCCGGCCGTCCCAGGAGCAGTAGGCTCGCCCCCCGCTCGATAAGATCCCGGATGGACTCAATCGTTCCCGTAACCGCCCGTCCTACTCGAAGGGTCAAGCCAATGATTTTTCCACGGCGGTTACGCAAACAGGAAATGCGGTGCAAAGTCCCCTCGATACCGGCCCGGTTATCGGCACTAAACTCACCGACTGAGGCAACCACCTGCTCTAAATCTGCGGGGCTCACAGGGTCTGCAGACAGATTAACCGCTTGCCCAGAAAAACGGGCCTGGGGCAGACGCCCCACATCCATAATAATTTCCAAAAGATGTTGCTGCGGCAACTCCTGCAAGGCTGTGCGGAGACCGCCAGACAAAATCCCTATGAGCTGTTGTAAATCGTCAGTAGAGTTCTGCAAATTCAATGAATTACATTCGAGTTTTGTATTATTTTTGTGACCAGTGTCCTGCGCTAAGGTTCCCGCTTCCCAACGCCTTGAGGCCAGGATCAATTCCTGGCTCTATCAGCGGATTAACAGTTAAACATGACTTAAGTGTAATTTTCTATGATTTGACTATATAGTTATAGAGATCAGCCGCTTCTCCTTCTAGAGAGTCTCAATAGAGAGGAGACCCTTTTTCCAGCATGGAGATACCTATGAATCTGCACATGGAGAAAAATAACGGGACAGTGGTTCTTTATATCAAGGAAAAACGCCTCGATGCCCACAATTCAGGGGAATTAAAGGACCGAATGTTAGAGCTAGGAGAAAATGGAAAAATTCACCTGGTGGTGGATTTAGCAGAGGTACGATTTATTGACAGTTCTGGCCTTGGCGCATTGCTATCTGGCCATAAAAACACTAGCCTCCGAAATGGAAGCTTTAAATTATGTGGTCTTCAATCCCAGGTGCAATCCATGTTCGAACTTACCCGTTTGCACCGGGTCTTTGATATCTATCCTTCTGTTCAGGAAGCCCTCGGCAGCAACTAGCAGCGAGGTTGCCATGTGTAATGGGGATATTCAATTAGACATCGTAGTTCCAAATAAGACCTGCTATCTTGGTTTTATTGGAGAAATCGGCGAAAAAGTTGCCGAAGAGCTGGATCGCTATAGTGGTGACCGCAAAGCCCTGGCCTACCATCTCAATTTGGCCTTGACCGAGGCCCTAGTCAATGCGATGGAGCATGGAAACACAGGGGATAGTGAGCAAACTGTCCATGTCACCATTCAGGTTTTACCTGATCAATTATGCATTAAAGTTTATGACCATGGGCAAGGCTTTGACCTTGACCGAGTGAAAGCGCCCAACCTAGAACATCCTGGGGAACGGGGGCGCGGCATTTTCTTGATTAAATCCATTATGGATTCTGTGAGCTACCATAAGATTAATGGAGGTAATGTGTTAGAAATGAGAAAAAGGCTTGCTTGAGCCTCTTAATCCTCAATCTCCCCCATCAGGAGATAACTTGGCGATTCCTCGTCTTCTCCTGACTATAGTGAAATAGGATAACAGCCTATATAACACCAATATCTGCCGCTATATTCTTATGAAAATTTTTGTGGAAGTCCGTGAGTCCCAAGCAACCTACAACGATTATGAGCAGAAACTGAATGAAATTCATTCACTTTTAGACAAACAAAAAGAACCCCACGAAAAACGATTTCTTAAAGCGCTCTCTAGCTTACTCATTACCCCCGAATCTTTTTTACTTTCTGTCCCTCGTTATCGCATCGCTCCCCTGATCACCCAATTTTTTGCCTTCATTAGGGCGTGTGAAACAGAGGTTGCAACGCATTGCTTACCTTTCCCAGAGAAAGCCGGCACATTGGTGTTGATAAGCTCCTCCGATGCTTCCTATCTGATTGATTCCCTCAAGGTCTTACAACAATCACAAGATCTGGCCTTTGAAATAATGGCCCACCATGTTTTGATGATAAAACGCCATGGCCAGGAAATTATTGATTTAAAGGCAGGCAGCGAATTAGGTCCTAAAGAGTCCTTAATTATTCTGAAACTTGAAGAAACTAATAAAGAACATTTACAAAACTTTACGACTCGTATTGAGAAAATATTCTCAGCAACTTTAAATGTTCAAAAAAATAAAGAATCTCTGGCCGCACAGTTTAGCCAACTAGAACAGACTCCGGTTTTTCACCCCTGGCAGAGTTTCCTCAGTTGGATTCGAGAAGGTGCTTTTATTCCTTTTTCCTATTATAGCTTTATAGTCAATACTCAAGCTGAGAAAGAATTCCATATCCAAGAAAATAAACAGCTGGGGTTATCTCTTGATTCCTTATTTGGATCTTCGACAATAAAGGCAAACATCTCTCCTTTATTAACGATCTTACGCCCTGATGAGATTCAGCGAGAATTACCCGTACTTGTCCAGAAAACGGGGATAAACAGCGCCCTTTATCGCTCTGAACCCTTAGTTTATCTTGGGTTTCAAGAACCTTTAGAAAAAAGAAAATACAAAGAGCACGCTTTTCTCGGCTTATTCTCTGAAGCGGCGCTTGCAGGCACGGCCATGAGTATCCCGGCGTTGCGGGACAAAGTAGAACAAAGCTTAAAACAGTTACACGTGCCCACCGCTGGTCACGAATACGATAAATTGATTGAGCTATTCAATCTTTTCCCTAAGGTAGAGCTATTTTTTATGGGCGAGATACAATTGCAAATCATCGCCCGCTCCTTACTGTCTTTTCTCTATCGCTCTGATCTTGTCAAATTGCTTATCCTTGCCAGCCCTAGCCCAACGAGAATTACGACCCTTATTCTTATCCCCCAAGATTTCTTTGATGAATCCCATTTAAGCGATATTGAAGCTTACCTCTGTCGCGCCCTCACGGGGACACTTGAGAATTCCCAGGTCATCCGAGGAATCCGTAATCATTATATTGGCTTGCACTTGACTTTTCTGCCCCATCAAAAAGAAGTCCATATTCCTATTAACCGGTTGGAAAGCACACTCTCCCAAATTGCCAAACCCTGGGATTATAAACTCCAGCTGCTGCTGGAACAGGCCATGGGAAAGGAGCAAGGAGAGGTTTTATGGAATAAATATCGTAAGGGCTTTTCTCCAGAATATCGGGCCCTAATTCCCCCCCAAGCGGCACTGCAAGATATCAAGGGACTAGAACACGTCTTAGAGACAGAACAGCAATTCATCGATTTGTGGGATCCCCGTTACGAACTACCGAAGGAACATTATCGGCTTCAGTTTTATAGCTCCCGGGAAAGTTTTCTCGATGAACTGATGCCTGTGCTAGAAAATTTAGGTTTAAGGGTGATCGATCAGGTTCGATTTACCCTCAAGGTGGAAAACCGAGGGCTTTTTATTAAAAGTTTTTCTGTAAAAGTTACCAGAGAGACAGCCAAGTCCCTTTCTTCCCTGCGCACTCCTCTCTTGGACGCTTTGACAGCTTTGTTTCGCGGCGAAGTAGATAACGATCCTTTGAATGAGCTACTAGTACTAACCGGGCTCTCCTGGAAGGAAATCGATATATTCCGTAGCTATCGGAATTACTACTTCCAACTCGGTACGCCTTTTACCCTCTCTCGTTTCCACCAGTCCCTCAGTCATAATCCCCAGGTGGCCTTGCTCCTGTGCCGCTATTTTGAGGCCCGATTTCGCCCCGATCCTCGCTGGGATGACCCGATGCGGCGGGAAGAAGAAGGACTGCTTCCTATCCGTTTGGAATTAGCTGCCGCCCTCAAATCGGTCACCAATGTCAATGAAGACCGCATTCTGCGGACTTTATTTAACCTCATCGATGCTACCGTGCGCACCAATTTCTATCGTAGGCAGGCCCAAAAGGATTATTTCCTTGCTTTTAAAATTAGCAGCTTAGGCGTAATTGATATGCCTACGCCTAGGCCCATGTATGAAATCTATATCCATTCGGCGACCATGGAAGGGATTCACTTGCGCGGCGGGCGCGTGGCCCGCGGGGGGCTGCGTTGGTCGGATCGCCCGGATGATTTTCGCACGGAGATCCTCGGGTTGATGCAAACTCAAATGATGAAAAATGCCCTTATCGTACCGGTGGGAGCTAAAGGTGGCTTTATTGTAAAACATCCCTTTAGCACCCGTGAGGAAGGAGCCAAGCTGTCTAAGCAAGCCTATATCACCTTCATTCAGGGGCTCCTGGATCTTACCGATAACCGACAAGGAAACACCATTGTCCGCCCACCCCAAATCGTCGCCTATGACGAAGCCGATCCCTATCTGGTCGTTGCCGCCGATAAAGGCACAGCCCATCTACCCGATACCGCCAATGAAGTGGCGAAGCAATATCATTTCTGGCTTGGTGACGCCTTCGCCAGTGGCGGCGCTTTTGGTTACCATCATAAAAAACTGGGGATCACCGCCCGGGGTGCCTGGGAGTGTGTAAAGCGGCATTTCCGTGAACTGGATCAGGACATTCAAACCCAACCCTTTACCACGGTAGGCATTGGAAGCATGGATGGGGATGTGTTTGGTAATGGCATGCTGCTCTCCCGCCAGACACGTTTGCGGGCGGCCTTTGGGGCCGAGTATATCTTTATTGATCCCGACCCGGACCCGGAAGTTTCCTATAAAGAGCGGAAACGACTATTTGAACTACCGGGGTCCTCCTGGAACGACTATGACAGAGCCCTTATTTCCGAAGGCGGAGGAGTTTACCTCCGCCAGGCTAAGGATATTCCCCTTTCCCCCCAGGTCCGCCAGTGGCTCAATACTCGGCACCGATTCATGGATGGTGAAGGACTGATTCGCTTGCTCATCACCGCCCCGGTTGATCTACTCTGGTTCGGCGGCATTGGCACCTATGTGAAGGCAAGCACGGAAAGGCACCTGGATGTGGGGGATCGGGCCAATGACTCGGTTCGGGTCGATGCCTCCCAGATACAAGCCCGGGTAGTCGGTGAAGGAGCCAATTTGGGCTTTACCCAGAGGGGGCGTACCGAATACGCCTTAGGAGGTGGCCATATCAATACAGATGCTACGGATAACTCCGGGGGGGTGGATCTTTCTGACCACGAGGTAAACCTCAAGATACTTTTTAATCATTTGAGGGAGAAAGGAATCATCACTTCCTGGGAAGAACAAAACCAGTGTCTCGAAAAGGTCAAGGAAGAAGTGTGTCAACAGGTACTGGCAAACAATTACAGCCAGAGCCTATGCTTGTCCCTTGATCGGCAGCGCTGCCTACGAGACATGGAACCCTTTATGGAGCTGGCAGATCGCTTAGAAAATGCTGGATTGCTGGATCGTCTTGCCGATGCATTTCCCCACCGCAAGGAAGTTCTGGCACGACATGGTGAAGGTTTAGCCCGCCCGGAGTTGGCGGTTCTGATGTCCTATAGCAAAATGCAACTCTACCAAACCCTATTAGAGCAGCCAGATTTCTTGTCTTCGCCATTTCTGCAGGAATTTGTCATCCGTTATTTTCCACAAGCCATAACTGACCAGTTCGGTAATCAACTATCCGATCATCCCCTCGCGAAGGAAATTACGGCCACCGTTTTGTGCAACATAATTATTGATCACGCAGGCTGCACCTTTCTCACCTGGATAGAAGAATTAAAAAATACCACCATCACCACTCTTGTGGTCACTTATTTGACCTTTGATAAAGTACTGGCAGGAGATGCTTTGCGTGCCCAAGTCTATGCATTAGACAACATTATTCCTAGTGCTCGCCAATATGCGCTGTTATTACAGCTTGAGGATACTTTGGCCAGTTTCTGCCACTGGACGGTGAGTCAAGACAAACCTATTATTCTCAGTGAAAAAACCCTCTCCTCGCTCCATGATTATTTAGCACAGTATGAGCAACACCAAGAACAAAATTTATCCGAATCTGAATGCCAGCTTTTTTCAGGAAATCTCAAGGAGCTTCAAGAGGAGGGTTTTACAGCAGAACTTTCTCGCCGCATTGCCCTTTGGGATCGCCTCACTGACTTTCCCCTTCTGGTCGATCTTGTTAACGATTCGGGGGAAGAATTTACTGCTGTGGTGAGTGCTTATGAAGAAGTCAGCCGTTATTTAGGCTACCCGGAGATAAAGGAGTTACTGAGTCGGGTACCGGTGCGTAACCGTTGGGAGCGCAGAGCGCAAACTACCTTTAGGGAACGATTTAGGGCTTATCTAGCTACCTTAACTTTAGCAATACTCGCCACGCCGGATCGTAACATGACGACTTTTTTTGCTGCTCAGAAGCGGCAACAGAAATTATTGAAGTATCAAAGGCTGCTGGAAGAATTACAGGAAATATCACCTACCGATCTGCTACCTTTTACAGTACTGAATGGAGCATTGGAGGCCCTGGTGCGAGCCTAAATTACTCCCTCACTTCTCATATTTAAAAATATTTACATTGCTTTCAAGACCACCATCGTGACATCATCTTTAAAAGTTTTGCTTTCACAAAAGTCTTGTAAGTTTTTTACCACGACCTTAATGAGATCTTGGGGAGCAAGGTGCCGATTGGTAATCAGTATTTTACATAAACGCTTAATGCCAAAAAATTCGCCGTCCCTACTCTCTGCCTCTATGATGCCATCCGTATAGAGAAACATGATATCTCCTTTTTCTAACAGGGTTCTCTTTTCCTCAAAGGAAACTTCTTTCTTAACTCCAAAAATCAGCCCATCCGCCTCGAGCTTGGTACACACTGCTTCAGCACCGCGTAATAGCAGAGGTGGGCTATGGCCCGCACTGGCATAATTAATTTCTCCCGTCTCAAGGTGATATTGCATATAAAACATCGTAATAAAGTGATCAGCCCGGTTTAAATCTTCATAAAGTGAATCATTCAAAGCAGCCAGGGTATTGGCAGCATTAAATTTGGATCGGATTTGCGCTTTCAATGCGCTGCGAGTTTCGACCATAAACAACGCCGGTCCCACGGAATGTCCAGAAACATCAGCAATGGTCACATCCACTCTGTGATCAGCTCGATGATAATAATCAAAATAATCTCCCCCGACTTGGGAAGCGGGCAGACAATAACCAACCACCTGAACTTCGGGTAGGATCAAAGGTTCTGTAGGCAGCAAAGATTCTTGGATCTGGCGTGCGATCCTTAACTCGTTGCGTGCTACTGCAAGTTTTATTTGCGCCCGTCGGATCAATTCCTGGGCTTCAAGATGCTTGGTAATGTCTCGATCCACTCCCCGCCACTTAATAATTTGGCCTTGTTCACCAAGAATAGGCTCACCGCTAGACTCCGTAAAAACTTCATGGCCATCCTTGTGGCGATAGTGGTTGACGATGCGGAAGAACCGTTGCTGATCTGAATTCTTATAAACCCAACCCTCTTGAGCCTCCGGGATAAAAAACTCCCGGTAATGCTTGCCACGCATTTCCTCGGGTTCATACCCCAATATTTCTTTAACTGCTCCACTACAATAAGTAAATTCTCCTGAAGGATCTTGCTCCCATATCCATTCGCCGGTCATCTTGGCTACCTGGCGAAACCTTTCTTCGCTCTCTCGAAGGGCTTGCTCAATCTTTTTACGCTCGGAAATATCCTCCCCAATAGCAAGAAAATGGGTAATTTCACCTTGGGGATTCTTAATAGATGAAATATGTTCTCGGACCCAATAAATTTCCCCATTCTTTTTTTTGTCTTGTATCTCTCCTTGCCATTCCCCTCCTGAGGTAATGCTTTCCCATAGTCGCTGATATTCTTCAATAGGGGTTTTCCCTGATTGCAGAATTCGCGGATTTTTCCCAACAACCTCTGCTTTGTGGTAACCGGTCAATTCCGTAAATTTAGCATTGATGTATTTAATGTTGCCGGCAGTATCTGTAATAGTTACCGCAACAGGACTCTGCTCCATGGCACGGGATAGCCACAACAACTCTTCTTCTCTTTGCTTGCGCCGAGTAATATCGCGAGCAATGGTCGCGGCTCCCACAATATGCCCCTGGTTATCCTTGATAGGTGAAATAGTAAGAGAAACATTAATTTTCCTACCATCCTTCCGCACGCGCACTGTCTCAAACTGTTTAATGCGCTCACCGCGCCGAATGTGCTGAAGAATTTGCGGTATTTCATCAGGTCGATCGGAGGGTACGAGAATAGACATAGATTGGCCGCAAACTTCCTCGGCAGTATAACCATATATTCGTTCGGCAGCGGCATTCCAACTCACAATGATACCATCGAGCGTCTTACTGATAATGGCATCCTCGGAAGACTCGACAATGGCGGCAAGCCTCTGGACTGCTATTTCACGCTGCTTGTCGGTGGTTAAATCAGAATTTTGTTCATCCTTATCCTGATTCTCCGGCACTTCAGAATCTTCGCCGATTAACATCAATCCAATCTCCTAAAATTCAAAGCTTATTTTTTCAATGACAAAACAAGTCTCTCCCTACACCCGAGGAAAAACATCGCTAACATAGATCAAATAGGAATTTAAAGGTATATTGTCAAAATAACTGTAGTGGACAGCCGAAAAAGAATGAAGGTTTTCCTTCGCGTGCTTGCTTACCTGCTGCTTGCCGGTATCATCCTCTGGTTGCTCCTGCCGGAGCGTTTTGCCGTAAACGTGCCGATCCGATTGTTTGGCTGGGGGAAGCCTTCCATCGAACTCCTTCGTGATCGACTGCATTTGCCCGATGGATTTTTGATTGAGATCTATGCTAGAGATCTTTCAGGTGCCCGTATGTTGCGATTTACTCCCCAGGGGGACCTTCTCGTTAGCCTACCCGATGCGGGAGACATCGTTCTACTTGAACACGATACCAATAAGGACCACCAGCCTGATGGCCGTCATACATTACTCACCGATCTTTATCGGCCTCATGGGATTGATCTCCATGAAGGTTGGCTCTATGTCGCCGAAACAGATGCCGTGGGCCGCATTCGCTTTGATGCCGCAGGGCGTACTGTTCGTGGAAAATACCAGCGCATCGCCCAACTCCCAAGTGGCGGCGGGCATTGGACACGCACCTTGGGTTTTGGTCCGGATGGCTGGCTGTATGTTTCCGTGGGTTCGAGCTGCAATGCTTGCGAAGAAGCAGACCCCCGGCGGGCGGCGCTGCTCCGTTTTCCCCCCGAAGGCGGCCAGGGGGAAATTTTTGCGACTGGCCTGAGAAATACCGTTGGCTTTGACTGGCACCCCCGCACCCACAAGCTCTACGGCACGGATAATGGCCGTGACCTTTTAGGGGATAATTTTCCTCCGGATGAGTTGAATCTTATAGAACAAGGCAAATTTTACGGCTGGCCCTACGCTAATGGCGATAAAGTCCCCGATCCTACTTTTGGGCCAAGCCATCAAAAGGACATTGAAAGGAGCATAGCGCCCGTATATCATTTTGCGGCTCACACGGCTCCCCTAGGCATCACTTTCTTGCGCGGTGAGCAGTTTCCCCTCGTCTATCAGGGGTCAGCTTTGGTGGCCCTCCATGGCTCCTGGAACCGAACCCAAAAACAGGGATACGAAGTTATTTCTTTACACTTTAATAAAGCTGGGGAGATTACCGAGCGCAAGTTCATCACTGGCTTTGAAGTCAACGAAGAGGTCATTGGGCGTCCCGTGGATGTGGCTGAGGGTCCCGACGGTGCCATCTATATCTCCGATGATTTCACAGGCAGTATTTACCGTATAATCTATAAGGGGAAAGTGGCCCAACTAAACAGATTGAAGCAATCCATACATAATTAGTATTTACCCGAATTAGTACTCACCCGGAGTAAGTTTCTCCAACAAACCAAACGATTTGAGCTTTCCAAACAGGAGAAGTTTCTATAATAATTAATATGCTCCAATTAATTTATTGATTAATATTGAGCAAACTTCAAACTACCTATAGGCCGCCTACAGCTGTTTCGGTCGATGTAACCCCCTCCAGTCCAGTGGGGCCCTCTCGACCTGCTATTTCTGCACCAAGCGCAGGCGCGAGACAATACTAATAAAATAGTTTGGGATGGGGGTCCGCCTCATTGCATTTATGGAGGTTGATACTCAATGAGCAAAATTAAGATCGCTATTACGGGCATAGGCAATTGTGCAAGTTCATTGTTACAAGGAATTTATTATTATGGGGATAAGAAAGCAGAAGATGCCATTGGATTGATGCATTGGTCGATCGGAGGCTATAAGCCATCGGATATTGAAGTGGTGGCAGCCTTTGACATTGACGGGCGTAAGGTGGGCAAAGACGTTGCCGAGGCCATTTTTGCCGAGCCCAATTGTACGGCGGTATTCTGCCCGAATATTCCCACAACCGGCATCAGGGTCAAAATGGGAAAAATTCTCGATAGCTTCTCAGAGCACATGCGGGATTACGATCCCAAGCATACTTTTATCCTTGCTGATGACCCTGAACCTACCCAGGAGGAAGTCGTACAAATTTTACGGGAATCCGGAGCGGAAATCCTCCTCAACTATTTGCCAGTAGGCTCGGAACAAGCGACCCATTTCTATGCGGAATGCGCCCTCGAGGCAGGCATCGCTTTTATCAATAATATTCCTGTCTTTATCGCCAGCGATCCCGCCTGGGCCAAACGCTTTGAGGAGAAAAATCTTCCCATTATCGGAGACGATATTAAAGCCCAGATGGGAGCCACTATTACCCACCGTGCTTTAACTGATCTATTTAGAAAGCGCGGCGTCAAACTAGAGCGGACCTATCAGCTTAACACCGGCGGCAATACAGATTTTCTTAATATGTTGAACCGCCACCGTCTAGTCTCCAAGAAGGAATCTAAAACAGAAGCCATCCAAGCAGTTGCTAACCAACGCCTGGATCCAGAAAATATCCATGTGGGTCCCAGCGATTACGTCGCTTGGCAAAAAGATAATAAACTTTGCTTCATCCGCATGGAAGGCAAACTATTCGGAGATGTCCCCATGAACCTAGAACTGCGTCTTTCGGTCGAGGATTCCCCCAACTCGGCAGGCGTTGCCGTGGATGCCATCCGGTTTGTTAAGCTAGCCTTGGAACGTGGGCAAGGGGGCGTGCTGTATGCCCCCTCAGCTTATCTCTGCAAACATCCTCCAAGACAATATACCGATGATGAAGCTTACCGAATGACTGAAGCTTTCATCGAAAATAAATTGGTTGAATCACCTGAACCACGCAGTCATCGCCAGGAAGAGGACAAATCACCTGCAGCATCCCGAAGATAAGAAACATCCTGGCATGGGAAAACAGCTTATCTGCCCCAGCAAAAAGCCGGGGCAGATATGTCCATAGGGACATCATAACCCGGGGTGGATCAAGTAGTGGAAAAATTACGCGCTATCTCACAGTACTATGTGCGCCAAATTCTAGCGCCAGTCGTGCGCCTACTAGCCCGCTCCCGGTTGTCTCCCAATCAAATTAGTATCGCCGGCTTTGTCCTCGCCCTAATTGCCATGGGAATCTTGATGGCCGGTTATCCCGTTGCCGCCGGTATTCTATTCCTGTTAGGGAGCAGCCTTGATATTCTGGATGGTGCCTTAGCCCGGTTGGAGAAAAAAATCACTCCCTTTGGCGCATTTCTTGACTCCACCCTGGATCGGATCAGCGAAGGGGCAATGTTGATGGCCATCGCCTACCGCTTAGCCTTGGAAGGGCAAGCCGCCGCGGTGGCTGGGGTTGTATTGGCCCTGCTGGGGGGGATGCTCACCAGTTACACCCGGGCTCGGGCAGAAGCTTTAGGCATCACTTGCGCTATTGGTTGGGTAAGCCGCCCCGAACGGGTCATCATCATGGGAATCGGTTTAATTTTTGACCTGCTCATCGAAGCGATTTATCTGCTTGCGGTTCTCAGTCTATGGACAGCCGGCCAACGCTTCTTCCATATTTCCAGCAATCTTCGCTCCAAACCTATAGACTAAAAACGCTTTCTTGCCTCGGCGAGCGCCTCCAGGATAAGGTCGAGCCCTTCGTTTAATATGGCTTCATGGGTACGCAAATGGAGGATACAGATTCTCAAGAAATAGCGGCCATTGATCTCCGTTCCCGTAATCATGATACGGCGAGATTGATTAATGCGTTCCAGCAATGCTTGATTGCGACGATTTTCTTCCTCCCTAGTGATTCCCTCAAAACATTGCCGAAAAGCAAAAAGGGAAAGTTCGGGAGGAGCGGCAATTTCCACATCAGGCTCCAGGGAAAGCCGCCGCCAGGCCTGGATCGCCAAACGGCGCTTCTCCCCCAGTGCCTGGCGAAAAGCCGCCACTCCATGGAGCTTAAAGGGTAACCAAAGACGCAGCCCCCGCCACTCACGGGAAAGTTCTGGCGAGAGCTCACAAAAGTCCAAATGTTCGTCGCTTGCCTGGGACGCCGGAAGGTAAGCCCCCGAGGCACTAAACGCCCGGCGTAGATTCGACATCTCAGGCAGGAGTAGAGCCCCGGTCCCATAGGCCAGAAAGAGTCCCTTGTGGGGATCCATCGCGATAGAATCCGCCTGCTCCATCCCTGTAAATAGGGGTTGCAGCTCCGGTAACATTCGAAAGCCAGCCCCATAGGCCCCATCCACATGAAACCAAAGATCATGCTTTGCGGCTATGGCGGCAAGCTCAGCCAGAGGATCCATGGCGCCCGTATTCACCGTCCCAGCAGTACCACAAACAAAGAAAGGAAACAGCCCTCGCTGGCGATCCCGGCGCACCGCGTCTTCAAGCCGATCAGCTCGCAGGCGAAACCGTGTATCCACCTGGATAGGCCGCAGATTCCTGGTGGGAATACCGGCCACCCGGGCCGCTTTGATCACCGCATGGTGCACTTCACTAGAATAATAAACAGTGCCCTCCAGAAGGTGATCCCCCAGATATTTCTCCCTGGCAGCAACTAGGGCGATAAGGGTTGACATGGAGGCCCCCGAAGTCAAAACCCCCAGCGAGCCTTGAGGCAACCCCATCAATTCTGCCAACCAACGAAGAAACTGGGTTTCTAGCTCAACGGCAGCAGGCGCGGCCCCCCACTTGCCTGTGTAGCGATTGACGGTAGCGGCAATCAACTCCCCCAGGGCCGAGGAAAACAATCCCCCTCCCGGGACATAGGCGAGATAGCCCGGGCTAGCTGAATTGAAGGCAATCGGGATCACTTGCTCGAAAATAAAATCGAGCAGCTCCCCTGGGGCGCTGGGGGTTTCGGGTATTGGCTCCCGCAGCCAGGAGGCTTGGGGGTCAAAGTGATCAGCAGCCTGGGCAGGTTGCTGATCTACCGTTTCAATAAAGGCGGCCAACCGCTGGCCCACTTCATCAAGGAGCTTTTGAAGATGGGCTGGGGAAGGATCTAAAGCAGATAAGGTCTTATCGGTAATGGGAAGGTTCATGGACTCTCCAATATTCACCCCATGATTATCGCCATTTTCCCACTCATATGCCATTCTCACCGGCGAGAAAAAACCTACCCGCTGTTTTTAATACCAGATTCGGCGTGTTTCCAACCAGTACATCCGATTCCAGGTCGTCGGGGTACGTAAAAGTGCCTCCCAAGCTCGCTTAGGATCATCCATCCAAGCGCTATACCCATATTCGCAGCTCTTCCGGTCGCGCCAACAAAGACGATATCTTATTTGCCATTGGTTGCTTTGTCCCCGCATCTCAAATTCCTCCGCTGGGCCTCTCATGAATGCTAAGAGGCCATAGTTGCAAGTTATTCAACAGAGGAGATGCAAAATTCAAACCACTCGGATATGCCGGATCTTACGACTTTGGGGCATTCGATAAAAGCGCCGCAGCTCATTGACTAAATATGAATTTTGAGGAATAAGCGAATACTTCTCCTCAAGAGTACCGCAATAGCGGGCAGCAAGACGGTTGGCTTCTCGATACCGCTGCTGTTGGATATTATCAAGCCCATCACGAAGGCGTGTTTCTTCAAAAAGCACACGCCTCAGCAGTCGCATATCTGCTATTCCCCGTTGATGATAGACCAATGCTGCAGTCAGCACGCACTTATCAATTTCAGCTTGAAGTTCGAGTTCTAATTGTGTCACCGTGCGCTCAAAACCCGCATTCCAGGCAAGATAAAGGAAATGGCTCACCCCTTCAAGGGCAAACCAAAATTCTGCCAAATTGCCATCATGGAGTAATTCTGTGGGATTATCACGCCCCAGCTGGTCAAGCAGTTCCTGATTAAGATACAAAGCGAGATCAAGATTATCCTCGCCCTGGCGAATCAAGAGCGATTCCATCGATGGGGATTGCCCACTCCTAGAATCCTCCGTAAATTGATCCACTAAAGTCGGGTCTGTGACTAGGAAATCTTCTACCCGATGGTAGGTACGAACATCGTAAATATGTTCAAGCTGGGCTTGAAGAGCATTCAAATCCACAATGGTTTCTAATGGACCGGTCCAAAATGTTGTGGGCTAATACCAAAGTCTCTTAGCTTACGTTCAAGGCGGGGGCTGCCTGTCTTTACCCATAATTCATAGAGTTCGAAGATATCCTGCTTGTTTGAACCGAAGGCATTTTCACCAACTTCCGCCAGCACATCAACAAACTGCACAAATTGTCGGGATAACTGTCGAAAAATCGTCGCTAGGGCCTGCTCTCTTGGACTTTGGCTCTTGAGGTCATACAGATAAGCGTAGGCGCTCCCCCCCATGGCGATGTAGTAGTCTACATTCACTAACCGGCGATGAAAGTAGCCGGAAAAAAGTCCAGAAATGAATAAAGCCACATCGCCTAAACGTTGTAGTATAAGCTTACGTTCACTCTGGGAGGTGGCTTCAACAGCAAAGCCATACAGTTCAGCCAAGGGCTGCAGGACAGGCCCTTCCTGGGTATAGCCAAAAATTTTTTCCGAACGAGAAAAATCAGTGAGGAGATTAACCAGATAAAGAATCGTTGCTTCATCTGCTTCCACGTGCTGATTTTCAATCGCATCTTGCACAGAATCATAAAAAAAGGGCCGTAACCCGGATCGGGTCACCAATTCTGAGCGCTGACGATTTTCGCCCATAGGAGCACTTCCTCGTTTTTAAATCCTTATAACTTCTACCCCAAAAAAAACCGTCCCGTCAATAAAAAATTCATTTAATATAAGCACTTAAAAATATCTGCTTGCTAACCTGTGAGCGCCTATGATTTTTAAGTTTTCTCTCCCAAGGCCTGGCGGAGTTTTTCTATTTCCTGCTCTGCAAGAACTTGCTTTGTGACATCATATTGTATCCCTAAAAAATAAAGCAGGTTGCCATCTTGATCGAATACCGGATTGATAGCGAGGTGGTTATAAAAAAGCTCGCCATTTTTTTTGTAATTTCTTATGTCCACCTCAATGGGAACTCGCTTTTGAATAGCTTCTCTGAGACGTTTGACTTCCTCCTGATTCCTATCGTCACCTTGCAAAACACGACAATTCTTGCCAAGAATTTCCTCTTTTTTATAGCCGGTTATTTTCTCAAAGGCTTCATTGACATAAACAAGAGGATTATCTTCCTGATCAGGATCAGTTAACGAGACTCCATTTACACAGGAGTCCAAGATTTGCGATAAAACCCGAGGTATAAGCCCCTCATCTTTTTCAACGATAAATGACATCGCTTTTCTCCTCTTTCCGAAGCGAGCAGACACTTCGCCGCCCCAGAGTGGCTCTCTGAGATTGATATTGACCTTCCCAAGTCTAGGGACAACCCATAAGATTTATTCGGGCTGCTCATGAACGCTTGGCAGAGCCTGAGGACTCCGTTGCTTCTTCTTCGAGTAGCCCTTTGAGATTATGCACTACTCTGTCCGCTCCTCCTCGGATAGCCGCCTCAATAAGCTTTTCAAAGGGTCGCATAAAAAAGTCAATCTTTAATAATTCGAAGGTAAATTTAACCTTTGTCGCTTGATCAAGAGCTTCAAAATTGTAAATCACCCGAAAAGGGGTCTGGGCAGTTCCCTCACAGGAAAAACAATGATTAGGTTCGAATCGGGTAACGCGAAATGTCGACTCCGTGCGGCGGCCCTGATCATTTCTGACTTGCCTTCCCCTGGTGCCTACTTTTACCGGTCCGTCAGACAGCTTCTCTAGCTCTACGACTTCAGGGGACCATTTAGGATAATTCTGGAAAAAATTTACCGATATGAATTGGAACACATCATCGACAGGTCGGACTATCACGATGCTTGATTGGGCGCTCACCATGCTCAGGCCTCCACTTCGCTATGGGATGGCAATCATTCAGTTCTTATGTTCAAATTCGGCCCCGGATAGCCTCACATGCCACTTGGGCAGGCCTGGCGACATATCCCTATATGTGGCAGGTGTTGCTAACCAAATTTATATAAAACGTCAATCTATAATTTAGTAGAAATTGAATAAAAACCAAAATCACCCGGACAGCCCTACTAACAAATGATAGTTGAAACTAATCAATACTTCCTAGAAAACAATCGACTTTTTACCTAGTTTTTCTTACCTTTAAAATACTCCTTAAACCTGCCGCGCTCGCGGACGAAATAAGAACTAACAATACATGTTGGAGCAGAAAAACATGTCTTACCCCTCTGCCGTGATTTTTATGGGCGCCTTGCTTTCTCTGGCCAGCCCGGTGTTGGCTAAATCATGGGATTTATTCCCCCGACCGCCGGCGCTAACCCAGGATATCCGTTTCTGGACCCGGGTCTATACCGAAATCGATAATAACCATGGATTTATCCATGATAATCACCACCTTAATGTAGTTTATGAAACTATCTCAGTGCCTGCCAACTTAAACTGGAAGACTGCTAAAAAGCGCATTCAGGACCGCCGACAACATTACCAAGCGATCTTGCTTCGACTCGCCGAAGGCAACCGCCAGAATCTCACCAAAGAGGAACAGCGGGTACTCAAACTTTGGCCCCAAAATGTGAGCAATCAAACCCTCCATGCCGCTGCCGCTAGGATTCGTTTCCAGCGGGGACAGGCCAATCGGTTTCGCGCAGGACTCATCCGCGCTGGTGCCTATAAACCTTTTATTTTTAATACCTTACACTCATTAGATTTGCCGCGGGAATTGGCGGTTCTGCCCCACGTGGAATCCTCATTCAATCCAGCCGCCCTTTCCCATGCTGGCGCAGCCGGGCTGTGGCAGTTTACCCGCTCCACCGGACGGCGTTTCTTACGCATTGACCAAATGGTGGACGAGCGCCTCGATCCCTTTAAGGCTACCGTAGCTGCTGCTCGCTTGCTCCAGCATAATTATAAAATTACCGGCAGCTGGCCCTTGGCCATCACAGCTTACAATCACGGCGCCGCAGGGATGCGCCGAGCCAAGGAGCAAGTGGGAACCTCGGATATTGTGGCTATCCGGCAACACTATAAAAGTCCTACTTTTGGCTTTGCCTCGCGCAATTTTTATGTGGCCTTTCTTGCTGCATTGGACGTAGATACCAAAGCAAAGCACTATTTCGGCCCCTTTCAGCCCCATAAGCCGGAAAAAAGCGAGGTCATAGCACTTCCGGACTTTGTTCCCGTCGATGCCCTGCAGCGGGCTTGGGGACTTGAGCAAGCTACACTCAAACAAAGCAATCCTGCCCTGCGTTCCCCCATTTGGAATGGGCATAAATACGTGCCCCGGGGCTATGAATTGCGCGTACCCTGTATTCCCTCCTGTCGCCGGGTCAAGGCAATCGCCTCTTTAGCGCCCTGGGAACGATTTGAAAGACAAGTACCGGACCGCTTTCATAAGGTTCAACGGGGGCAAACCCTGTCCCATATTGCCCAACGCTACCGCATTAAGGTCCGTCAACTAGTGAAACTAAATGGGCTTTCCAGCCGCCACCATATCCGGGTTGGTCAAGTTCTACAATTGCCTTTACCCGCTGACGGCTTACCAACTCAGCACTACACGGTGCAGCGCGGCGACACCCTATCTGGGATCGCCCACCGTTTCGGCATTACCGAACAAGCCTTACTGCAAGTCAATGGCATTACCAATAAACACCGAATTTATGCTGGCCAAAATTTACGGTTAGTGTCTTCTTCGGGAAATCAGGTGTCTGCGCGGGGGAAAGGACGCCCGAGCAGGGCAAAAACAACGTCGGTGGTATTGAGAGAAGAGACTACCCCAACCAAAGTTGGGGCTATCCAAAAAGTCGCCATCGTTATCCAGGAGGAAGGTGGCTGCGAACCCCTACTGCCCCCAGAGTGCGGCCCGGCCTTATCTGCTGATCCCAGCAACTACGCTGTGACCAAAGAAGGCACCATTGAGGTCCAAGCGACCGAAACCCTCGGCCACTACGCTCACTGGCTAGAATTGAACACCAAGCAATTGCGAAATATCAATAGCTTACCTGTTGGCCGACCGGTGATCGTGGGACAGCGGCTCAGGCTTGACTTTTCCCGTATTACAACTGCGGTTTTCGAGGCCCGACGCCAAGCCTACCATCGCCGTTTGCAAGAGACTTTCTTCGAACAATACCGTATCATAGGCACTGAGGAACATGTAGTACAGCAAGGGGAATCCCTTTGGCTGCTGGCTCAGCAAAAGTATCAGGTTCCCCTTTGGCTATTGCGCCAATATAACCCGGATTTAGATTTCAGTGCCGTAGTTGCAGGCACGCGAGTGGTCATTCCCCGGCTAGCACGGCGCGAGGAAAAATCTCTACCCGTGGCCTCAGTGGAAATAAAAGGGAAATTGCTTTCAGCCTCCCGGAGAGAGGGTTAAATCACTCATGGGGGCAACTTCCTAATCTACAGGACTTACGCAAAAGACCCGAAGTCGTCATACTCCCGGAAGCAGGTATGACAAACTGATACCAATTTAATCAAAGAGTGCAATCTATTAAGGCTTCAAGCAATTGTTTAAACTGAACTTATACAATGCAAAATTACATGAAATTGGTATGAGTAAGTCCTGAGCTATATGTTTAGGCGTGATGTGCAGCCCTCAGCTATCTTTTTAAGATAGAACTTTTGGCGCTTCCCCCCATCTCAGCGAGGAGTAGCCTATGCCTATGAAAGAAAACTTCGATCCGGAAGGTTTACGGTTACCTATCAAGCTCGACAGCACCTCAAACGGTGAATTTATGCCTTATCCCCTGGGCGCTCCAGCCCGAGCCGCAAGGGAACTAGCCCACCAACGAGCCACCCTCTGCAGCCAAAAAGCCGGGCTCTCCCGCCGAAGTTTTCTTAAATCCCTGGGTGGTGCCGCAGCTACCCTATTGGCAATGAACGAAGCCTATGCGTATTTCGGGAAAAATGGAGGATGGTTTGAGATTCCTGCCGAGGCTATTTTTGAGCCGGGGGCAGCGCAAGCCAGCATCGGCGACAATCATGAATTTATCTTCGATATCCAAGGCCATCATGTAAATCCCCAGGGGGCCTGGCGTCGTCTCACCAACCGCTGGACTTATATCCTGCGATTCTTTCCCCAATCCCGCTGCGGTGATGGGGCCATTGAATGTTTTTCAGCAGAGCACTTCATCCGCGAGGTATTTCTAGATAGCGACACCGATATGGCCGTTCTCTCGGCGGTTCCCGCGGCCCCCGAAGATAACCCCCTATCCACCGAGGAAGCCGCAGCCACTCGAGCGCTCGTGGAAGCGATGGAGGGAAACTATCGCCTGCTCATTCATGGCCTGGTTCACCCTAACCTGCCAGGAGCCATTGAAGAAATGGCCCAACAAAAAGAAAAGCATCAGGTTGCTGCCTGGAAAACCTATACCCAATGGGGGCCTGAAGGTAAGGGTTACTGGCTGGACGATGAACAATATGGGATTCCCTTTATCGAGCGAGCACGGGAATTGGGAGTCAAGTTAATCTGCGTCCACAAAGGGATTCCCCTGTTCAATTTGCCTTATGCCTATTCCACCTGCCGCGATATTGGCGTAGTCGCCCGCCACTACCCAGATGTTAACTTTATTGTGTATCATTCGGGATTCGAACCCCGGCATACTGAGGGACCTTACGATCCGGCCAATGTGGATGGCGGGGTAGATACCCTCATCCAGTCCCTGCAAGAGAACGATATCCCCCCTAACAGCAATGTCTATGCCGAACTGGGCACCACCTGGCGAATGGTCATGCAAGATCCCAATCAGGCGGCCCATTTGCTGGGCAAACTTTTCAAATATGTGGGTGAAAATAATGTCCTCTGGGGCACTGACTCCATCTGGTATGGGAGCCCTCAAGACCAGATCCAAGCCTTTCGCGCCTTTCAAATTTCACCCCAGTTCCGCGACAGTTATGGCTATCCAGAAATCACCCCGGCATTGCGAGCCAAGGTTTTTGGATTAAATGCAGCCAAACCTTACGGCCTAGCGCCCCATGAAATCAAAAAGCGCAACACCCAAGACCGGGTAGCCCAGATCAAGCAAGACTACCTCCAAAACCCCGAGCCTAGTTTTTTGACCAATGGACCCAAAACCCGGCGCGAGTTCTTGCAGTTCCATCGCTTGAGTAGCAGTTAAGACTAGCCTTAGGATTCAATTCGCAGAAAAACTTTATGCGTCCTTCACATATTACTGCTATCCTCAAGCGAGAATTCGCTGCGGTCCGCCACGGCCAACATACCCCCGTTATGCTCTGGGGACCACCGGGGGTAGGTAAATCCCAGATCCTTTCCCAGGTCGCGGAGAGCTTTGGCGTTCCGCTTATTGATCTACGCTTATCACAGCTAGAACCAACAGACCTGCGGGGTATCCCCTTCCGGGTCGATGGGTGGGTGGAATGGGCAATCCCCGCCATGCTACCCAACCAAAAACGCCATGGACCTGAAGGGATTCTGTTCCTGGATGAATTAACCTCGGCGCCCCCTACAGTCTCCGCCGCGGCCTACCAACTTATTCTCGATCGTCATTTGGGGGAATATACCGTACCAGAGGGCTGGGCCATCGTGGCGGCGGGCAATCGCCATGGGGATCGAGGCATTACTTATACTTTACCTGCCCCCCTTGCTAATCGCTTTACTCACTATGAAATCGAACCCCATGTGGGAGATTGGGTCACCTGGGCCAGTCATCAGGGTATCGACCAGCGCTTGATTGGTTTTTTGCTGTACCGGCCTGAATTCCTGTTCGAGATCGAACCTAATCAAACCCCCCTCGCCTTCCCAACTCCTCGCTCCTGGGAATATGCTCATCGGGCCTTACAAAAATTTGCTGATGCTCCAGAATTATTGCTGGAGGCCCTGCAAGCCTGTGTGGGTCCTAAGGCCGGCCTGGAATTCAAGACTTTTATTGATAATATGGCGCGAATGCCCGATGTAGAGGCCATATTACGGGGGGAGGAAGTTGCCATCCCGGAGGAGCTGGATCTCCAATATGGGGTTGCCGCAACCCTGGTGCGGCGGGCGGTGGATGCGATGGAGACCCATGAGGCACACCGTATCTATGGACATATTCTGGATTATGCTACCCGGCTACCGGAACGGGAGATGGGGGTGATGCTGGTCACTGAAATGTTCCGGACCATTGGTCGCCCCCTCCTGGCTCATCCTGGATTTACTAAATGGGCGCGGCAGGTCTCTGACCTGATGCTCTATGAACGATAGCTGGAGTTCCCAAGGGACCAAACTCCGCACTAAGCTTAGCGCCGCCCGGACGCGCCTGGTGGTGGAACGGCCTTTCCTGGGAGCTTTGATTCTGCACCTCCCCTTACAGGAAGCAAGCCCCGAATGGTGTGGCAGCACCGCCACTGATGCCCGGGCTATCTACTACAACCCTGCTTATGTAGAATGGCTTTCCTTTGAGCAGCTCCAGTTCATTTTGGCCCACGAGGCCCTCCACTGCGCGTTATGTCACTTTGCCCGCCGGGGCCGCCGGAACCTAGGCCGTTGGAATGCGGCCTGTGATTA
This sequence comes from Nitrosococcus wardiae, assembly GCF_004421105.1. Classification (NCBI taxonomy): domain Bacteria; kingdom Pseudomonadati; phylum Pseudomonadota; class Gammaproteobacteria; order Chromatiales; family Chromatiaceae; genus Nitrosococcus; species Nitrosococcus wardiae. Next base: position 1,264,280 of record NZ_CP038033.1, on the reverse strand, counting down.
TGCAGTCAATCAATTACTGGTTCGAGAGGGACTCCAACCCCCGCCTGGGGTGTTACTTAATCAAGACTACCGTGGCCTAAGCGCCGAAGAAATTTATCCCTTGATTCCCTCCGGAGCAAAATTGCAAACTGTCGATTACCATGCCTATGAAAACGAACCCCCCCTGTCCGACACCCCTGTTGATCTCAATACTGCCAGTAAAGGTTGGAGCATCCATGGCTCACAGCAGCAAGATAAACCTTCTGAGGGCGACCTTTTGTTTCCCTCCACCCAAACCTTCCCTTCAACATCACCTCCGCCCTTAACCGAAGCGGAGCGGGAACACCTCAACCGCCTCTGGCAACAACGAACCACGAGTCTTGCCCAACAAGCCTTACAAGCCGGCAAGCTAAGCGGTCCCTTACAACGACTCATTGGCAGCCTTGGGCAACCCCAACTCCCTTGGCGGCAATTACTCGCCCAATACCTGAGCACTGCCGCGCGGAATGATTACAGCTTTACCCGGCCCTCTCGCCGTGAAGGTTCGGCGATTTTGCCTCGCCTCGCTTCCCAGCAAATAGAGTTGGTGATCGTGCTAGATACCAGCGGCTCCATTCACGATGAGCAATTACAGAGCTTTCTTACCGAAGTCAGTGCCCTAAAGGGCCAACTTCGGGCCCGCGTGTTCCTCCACGCCTGCGATGCCGACCTTTGTGAACGAGGCCCGTGGATCTATGAACCCTGGGAGGTACTGACACTGCCAGAGAGTTTACCCGGCGGTGGTGATACCAATTTTCGCCCCCCCTTTGACTGGGTGGAACAAGCAGGCATCTACCCGGACGCTCTGCTTTACTTTACCGACGCCCGAGGCCCATTCCCCGAAGTAGAGCCTCCTTATCCGGTCATCTGGCTCGTGAAGGGCAAAGCCCAAGTGCCATGGGGGCGGCGAATACAGCTTAATTGAGAAACTCACTTAAGCATGAAAAACTGCAAGAAAGCCCTTGTCAGTAAACCAGTAAATAATAAGGAGAATAAAAGGCAAATTTTTATCATCCAAAGCCTTGCGGCACCCGCCGCAAGGCTTCCCGGATGACCTCTATCCCCGCGCCAGGCCGGTGGGCATTTTCACTTAAATAACGGCGCCAAGCCCGTGCCCCCGGCTGGCCCTGGAACAGTCCCAGAATATGGCGGGTAATACGGCTCAAATAAATGCCTTGAGCCAATTGTTCTTCCACATAGGGTAAAAAAGCCTCCATAATTCCATGGCGGGGAGATAGGGGATGAAAATCCCCATAGAAATACCGGTCGAGTTGGGCAAGAAGATAAGGGTTATGGTAGGCCGCCCGGCCAATCATGACTCCATCCAGTAATGTTAAATGCTCCTGGGCCTCCTCCAAGGTCGTAATCCCCCCATTGATTACCACTTCCAAATGGGGAAAATCCTGCTTGATAGCCCGCACGACTTCATAACGTAAAGGGGGTTTTTCCCTATTTTCCTTAGGGCTCAGACCTTGCAGCCAAGCCTTGCGGGCATGGAGGATAAAAGTCCGGCAACCTGCCTGCGCCACCGTGCTGATAAACCGGGTCAGAGCCTCATAGGAATCCTGTTCATCAACCCCAATCCGGGTCTTGACCGTTACCGGAAGTTGGACCGTTTGGGCCATGGCCGCAACGCACTCAGCAACCAATTCAGGCTCCATCATCAGGCAGGCCCCAAAACGTCCAGACTGCACTCGGTCGCTGGGACAGCCCACATTAAGATTGACTTCATTAAACCCGTGTTCCTCAGCCAGACGGGCACAAAAGGCCACTTCTTCGGGGTTGCTCCCCCCTAATTGCAAAGCCAGAGGATGCTCCGCTGGGTGATAGGCAAGGAAACGTTCCCGATCCCCATGAATAAGCGCCCCTGTCGTCACCATCTCGGTGTAGAGCAAGGCGTGATGGGAAATCAGGCGGAGAAAGTAACGGCAATGACGATCAGTCCATTCCATCATCGGCGCAATGGACACCCGCCGGGGTAAATAAGCGGCGGGAAAGGTATTAGAAAAAAAGCGACTGCTAGCCGTTTTCATACCGCCAAGTTTAACATCCTTCGATCCTGTCCACCCCGCCTTAAGTTAAATTGGACTAAGATTAATATAAATATAAAAATCAAGGGATATGTCTCCCATGCTGGCTATCAGACCCACTCAAGGTGGGTAAGGCTTATAAGGACTCTGACGCTTGGGTTCTAATTCTCAATATCCTTTATCCCCCCATAGCCCGGCGGGCGCTGTGGGAGTTCCGACCACTGACCGCAAAGGAGGATTCTGTGGAAAATGTATTTAAATTTGCTGACGAACTCGGGCCACTGAAAGTCATTCATGTTTATGAGCCCTCCATTGACCTCAAGGGCATTTTGGTCATTGATAATGTCGCCACAGGGCCATCCATCGGTGGTGTCCGCCTAGCCCCGGATGTCAGCACTAAAGAATGTTTCCGCTTAGCCCGCGCCATGACTCTCAAGAATGCCGCGGCAGAACTTCCCCATGGAGGTGGTAAGGCCGTGCTTTTTGGTGATCCCAAGATGCCAAAGCCGGACAAAGAGCGCCTCATCCGCGCTTTTGCTTGTGCCCTCCGAGAGGCCGAGCAATATATCTTTGCTCCCGACATGGGCACGGATGAGGAATCTATGGCCTGGGTTAAAGATGAAATCGGCCGGGTTGTGGGGCTACCACGGGAACTAGGCGGCATTCCCCTTGATGAGATAGGCGCCACCGGTTGGGGGATTAGTCATGTGGTCGATGTGGCGCTCCGGTTCTGCGATTTCGAGCTGGCAGGGGCTCGAATAGTGGTGCAAGGCTTTGGGGCGGTGGGATACCATGCGACCCGTTTTCTCACCGAGAAGGGTGCCGTCCTGGTGGGGGCGGCTGATTCCCAGGGAACCATTCACCATCCCGGCGGCTTAAATGTGGAGACCCTCTCGACACTCAAACAGCAGGGTAAAAGCGTTGTGGATTATCTGGAGGGGGAGAGACTTGACCGGGAGGCAATAATCGATATCCCCTGTGATATTTGGATTCCAGCAGCCCGTCCCGATGTGATCCGGGAGGATAATGTGCAACGGCTAAAAACAAAGCTTGTCATCGAAGGTGCCAACATCCCGGCCACGCTGGAAGCAGAAAAGTACTTGCATGCCCATGGCATCCTATGCATTCCCGACTTTATCGCCAATGCCGGGGGGGTGATCTGTGCCGCCATGGAATACCAAGGGGCCAATGAAACTTTGGCCTTTCAAGCCATTGAAGAGAAGTTACGGCGCAATACCGAAGCGGTGCTCAAAGAGGCTAAAAATCAGCAGAAATTGCCCCGGGAAGCGGCTGTTGATCTGGCCTCGCGGCGGGTAAGAAAAACTATGGGATTGCGGCGCTGGTCGTTATTTTAGCCCTTGCCCTCGGACGACTTTCTTAAACTGGTCGAGAAATCATGATAGGCCTTCAAAAGAGCTATTGCCATCGAGGTGGCAATACCCCCCTTCTTGGCGCCACCATTCCGGAGCATTTTGCCGCTGTAGCCCGTCAGTTCCCCACCCAGGAGGCCGTCGTTTCGCTGCCGCAACAGCGGCGCCTCACCTATTCGGAACTTACCGAAAGCATTGACCTTCTGGCCCGTGGGCTCATGGGGATAGGATTTGCTAAAGGCGACCGTATTGGTATCTGGTCCACCAATAATCTCGAATGGCTACTACTCCAAATGGCGACAGCCCGTATGGGTGCCATTTTAGTTAACCTTAATCCTGCTTACCGGACCCGAGAACTGGCCTATGCTTTGAAACGCTCAGAGGTGCAGGGATTGTTTACCATTCCCTCATTTCGCAGCAGTGACTATATTTCTATGCTGCTAGAACTTTTTCCTCGGTTAACAGAGGATTCAGGAGAATTTAAAAGTGAGGAATTCCCCCATTTGCAGCGGATAGGACTCTACGACCCAGCGCAACCTGACCAAACCCTGTCTCCTTTTCCTGGCTTTACTACCTGGCCCGCACTTCTTCAGGCAGCCGAGCATATTAGCCCCGAAGAACTGGATAAGATGACCGCCTCCCTCGATCGGGATGATCCTGTCAATATTCAATATACTTCAGGAACGACGGGATTTCCTAAAGCAGTGGTGCTGAGCCACCACAATATCCTCAACAATGCTTATTTTTCTGCTTTGGCAATGCATTTCACGGCCAAAGACCGGCTTTGTATCCCCGTCCCTTTCTACCACTGCTTTGGGATGGTCTTGGCCAATCTGCTCTGCCTGTCGGTTGGCGCCTGCGCCGTCATTGCCTGTGAACACTTTGATCCCCGATTGGTCTTACAAGCCATCGAGAAGGAACGCTGTACCGCCCTTCATGGGGTCCCCACCATGTTCATTGCCGAATTGGAACATCCCCAATTCCCAAACTTTGATCTCTCTAGCCTCCGAACAGGCATCATGGCAGGCGCCCCCTGCCCACCGGTGTTAATGAAGCGGGTGATGGGGGAAATGCATTGCCGTGAAATCCTGATTGGCTATGGCCAAACAGAGGCCTCCCCCCTGACTCACCTGACATCACGGGAGGATAGCGAAGAGCGCCGTACCGAGACTGTCGGGACTAACCTTCCCCATCAAGAGGTCAAAGTGATTGATCCAGCCAACGGGCAAACGGTCCCCTTCGGACAAGTCGGGGAGGTTTGCTTTCGCGGCTATCATGTTATGGACCGCTATTATGGTGATCCTGCCGCCACAATCAAAACCATCGATTCCGCCGGGTGGTTACATTCTGGCGACTTAGGTGTCATGGACAAAAATGGCTATCTTAAAATTACCGGACGCCTCAAAGAGATGATTATTCGGGGAGGGAAAAATATTTATCCTCGGGAAATTGAAGAGTTTATTTTTACCCATCCTAAAGTGGCCCAAGTTGCTGTCTTCGGGGTACCCGATGAATACTATGGGGAAGAAATCGTAGCCTGGCTCCAACTCCGCCCTGGAGAGCACTCAACAGAAGAAGAGATCCGCCATTTTTGTCAGGGACAAATCGCCCATTTTAAGATTCCAAGATACCTCCGCTTTGTCGATACCTTTCCTATGACCGTCACTGGAAAGCTGCAAAAATTTCGAATGCAGGAGATGGAAATCCAAAAAAGGAGATAAGCCCATCTAGTCGGCTAAAATAGCTCTCTCTAAAGCTCCAGTTCCGGCCTTTCGACCTGGGCTCGAAGCCTTTTAACCATATCCTCCGCAATTTCGACTGCATTCTCCAACTCCTCTGAAAGAGCCTCTCTCACTATTAGGGCTAGCTCATCGAATTGCCTATCGCTGATCTGTTCCCGGGCTTGCTCACTCAACAGTTCCTTAAAAGCTTCGACTACTTTTTCAGCTACTTCTTGATGCCGATTGGCCATTCCCCATTCTCCCTATTGGTTGATGATGAATACCTATAAATCTAGAAACGGCAGTTGACCGCTTAGAAGCATAGGTAAAGAGCACAAAATGAATAGTTCCGCCTCAACTCCAATGCAAGATCATCGCTTGCTGCAAGCACTGACTTGAGGCAAAATACGCCCCCAAAATATGGCAGATATTTTATCCTGTGAAGATTTGACGCTGATGTGGCCTGCAAGCCTTAGTTTAACCTTCAGGCTTGCTTTATTGAACCATCGCCGATCTGTCCGCCATCCCGCCGAGCGTGCCTGAAATAGAGAGCGCCCGAGACCTTCTCGCCAAGCGCTAGTGAGGAAGGTTGGGCAACTTCCCATTGATTGCTACCACATCTGCGGCATAACAAAATCACTCGTTAATGACTAAAGATGCATCCTTATGGCAGCGCCTTTTCAACATTTTCTCAGCATCTTTAGGAGCATTTTAGGCCCGCAAAGGGGCCAAAAACCTGCAACAAAAGAGCAGTCCATGTGACGGCACAATTTAGAAATAATGAGGAGGCTAATAACGCCATGAGTACTACCATGAGCGAAACTGAAACTGATAACTCAAACCCCCAGGGTAATCCCGCAGCCAATCATCCAGTGGCTGGGGCGGCTCCCGCAAAACCCAGCGACTTTGTGATGTTGGATGCCGTACCCCCCGCGCAGATGGGGCGTGATATTGTCGAAGATGCAGTTAAAAAAGATAAATTTGCTACCTCCCACATCCTGATACGAGGCTTTCTCTGCACACCCTTTTTGGCGTATGCCACCGCCCTTTCCGCCTTACTGGTCACTCAGGGATGGCCCAGTGCAGCCGCCGGACTTATTTTCCCAGTCGGCTATATCATGCTCGCAACCCTAGGCCTTGAGATGGCCACCGGCAGCTTTTCAGTGATGCCCATTGGCATGTTTGCAGGCCGCGTTAAAGCCCGGAGAGTTGCCCGCAACTGGTTCTGGACCCTGCTGGGGAACCTTCTCGGAGGAATCTTTTTTGCAAGCCTACTTTGGCTCTCTCTAACCAAAGGTGGCGCTGTTGCGCCCTCGGGAGTACTCACCACTCTGGCCCATTTAGCAGAAAAAAAGGCTTCCTATGTGGATTATGGGACCATGGGATGGTTAGCTGCCGTGGGAATGGGGGTGCTCTGTAACTGGCTGGTTAGCTTAGGCCCCATCTTTGCCAAAGCTGCTCGTAGCGTTCCGGGAAAGATAATGCTAATATGGCTGCCCATTTCCACCTTCTTTGCCCTAGGCTTTGAGCACACCGTCGTCAATATGTTCGTTTTCCCGGTGGGTATTCTTTCTGGCGCGGAGGTCACCCTCTACGACTGGTGGATGTGGAATCAGATTCCCGTGACCATCGGTAATATCCTGGGCGCGCTAATCTTTAATGCCACCCTTTGGTATTACACCCATAGCATTAATCCATAAAAGGCGCGAGGGTTCAAAATACCATTCGGAGCAAAGTGACAGGGAAGTCCCCTTTGCTCCATTGAGGGTGCCCGTTTATGCCTCTAGCCTAAAAACGGCTAAGCCGGATTATCAATATCAATGAATTGATGCTCCAAGTTGAATTTTTCAGCTAGATGCTGCCCCAGGGCCTGAACACCATAGCGTTCAGTGGCATGGTGGCCGCAGGCAAAAAAATCTATCCCCTGTTCCCTGGCGCTATGCACTGTTGGCTCCGAGACTTCCCCGGTAAGATAAGCATCTAATCCTTTCTCAGCCGCTTGCTCGATATACCCTTGGGCTCCCCCCGTACACCAACCCACCGTATAAATATCCCCTTTGTGAGCCGGAACATAAAGGGGTTCACGACCTAACCGTTCCGCAATATAACGCGCCCACGCTTCCCCTTTCATGGGGGCAGGCAAGCAACCATACATACCAATGGTGATACCGCCTGCTCCAATAAATTGTCCTTTGACTTCAAGGTTCAAAACCCGAGCCAATTGGGCATTGTTGCCCAATTCAAAATGAGCATCTAAGGGTAAATGATATGCCAACAAACTGATATCATTGGCCAGCAGAATTTTGAGACGCCGACACTTCATTCCAACGATGGGCGCCGCCTCTCCCTTCCAAAAGTAACCATGGTGAACCAGTAAGGCATCAGCCCCAGCAACTACAGCCGCTTCGAGCAGTGCTTGGCAGGCGGTGACACCGCTGACTAAGCACCGCACTTCCGGTTTACCTTCTACTTGCAGGCCGTTAGGGCAATAGTCAGAAACTCTCTCTACCTGCAACAAATCGCCCAGATAAGCAAGAATTTCTCGTAAGCTTGCCATATTTTTTTAATACACTATAGAGTAGCAGCTAAGGCCTTTAGAAAAGCGTGGTTTTCTTCTGCTGTCCCTACGGTCACCCGCAAACAGTCAGCTAACGGACCCCCGTGACCAGAAAGGTTCTTGATTAACACCCCTTGTGCTTTGATTTCTGCAAAAATTGCATCGGCCCGCTGGGGTGGAGTACGAAAAAGAATAAAATTGGCGTTGCTAGGATACACTTGGATTCCCGGTAGCTGTTGCAAAGCCTTCTGCAACCGGGCTCGGTCACTACAGATGAGTCTAGCTTGTTCTTCCAATTCCTCCGGTTGCTCCAAAACAAACTCAGCACTGACTTGAGTCAACTGATTGATATTATAGGGCAAACGGACTTTCTCTAATTCCTTAAGCCAATCTGGGCTGCCAACTAGTACCCCTAACCGGAGACCTGCCAGGCCAATCTTAGAGAGAGTCCGCATAACCAGAAGGTGTTCATAATCGCCTAGTTGCGGCATGAAAGTGTCGTCTGCAAATACGGTATAGGCTTCATCTACTATCACTAGCCCTGGGGCAGCTTCAATAATCGCTTGCACTTCTTCGGCGGGAAAAAGATTACCGGTGGGATTATTAGGATAAGCGACAAAAACAACGGCCGGCTCTTGCTCCTGGATGACCTGCAACATCGCCGGCAAATCTAAAGAAAAATCTTCCCGAAGCGGCACACCCTGATACCGCAACCCTAACATGGTCGCAATCTGCCGATACATCACGAAGGTAGGCTCAGGGGCAATCACGCTCCGCCCGGGACCCACCACGGCCAGCAACACCATTTGGATCAACTCATCGGAACCATTCCCTAGAATAATCTCCCTCCCCTCTGGCACCGCCATGTACCGCCGGAGACGGGCCTTGAGACTACGAGCTTCCGGATCCGGATAACGGTTAACACTGACCTCGCGCAGCCGCTCCAACCAAGCCTCTATCAGTTCCGACGACCAAGTATAAGGATTTTCCATGGCATCCAGCTTAATCAAATCCTCTGCATCGGCAACCGGATAGGCAGAGAGTTGCTGTACCTCAGGGCGGATCCATTGGGCAATCCGGTTTTTTGCCATTATTCCCCTTTTAAACGGTATTCTGCGGAACGGGCATGGGCGGTCAACCCTTCGCCGCGAGCCAATACTGAGGCCACCTGTCCTAGGGCTTGGCTACCTTGGGGCGAACACTGAATCAGGCTGGAGCGCTTCTGGAAGTCATACACCCCCAAGGGTGAGCTGAAACGGGCAGTCCGCGAGGTGGGCAAGACATGGTTAGGGCCAGCACAATAATCCCCTAGGGCTTCAGCAGTGTATCGTCCCATAAAGATAGCTCCCGCATGGCGGACATGGGGAACCCAGGCTTGCGGCTCTTCCACTGAGAGTTCCAAGTGCTCAGGGGCGATAAAATTAACCACCTCCAAAGCCTGGTCCATATTCTGGGCCTTAATCAGAATGCCACGGGAGTTCAAGGAAGTCGCCACCACCTCATGCCGCTCCAGGGTAGGCAACAACCGTGCTATAGCCTCCACCACTTTATCCAAAAAAACACCGTCGGGAGAAAGCAAAATCGCTTGGGCATCCTCATCATGTTCAGCCTGGGAGAACAGATCCATGGCAATCCATTCCGGATCGGTTTTCCCATCACAGAGCACTAAAATTTCAGAGGGCCCAGCAACCATATCAATGCCTACCTGACCAAATACCATCCTCTTAGCGGCGGCCACATAAATGTTGCCAGGACCGACGATCTTATCAACCCGAGGGATGCTTTCTGTACCAAAGGCCAAAGCCGCGACCGCCTGAGCCCCGCCGATGGCAAACACCCGATCCACCCCGACAACAGCCGCTGCCGCCAGCACGAGATCGCTTACTTCACCCCGGGGGGTGGGCACCACCATAATCAGCTCAGTAACCCCCGCTACCTTTGCGGGCAAGGCGTTCATCAGGACTGAGGAGGGATAAATCGCCTTGCCACCAGGCACATAAAGCCCCACTCGGTCTAGAGGATTCACCTGTTGACCCAGAACAGTACCGTCAGGCTCAGTATAGCTCCAGGATTCCTGCTTTTGATGACGGTGATAAGCAGTAATCCGCTCAGCCGCCGCCTCTAGGGCTTCTCGCTGTTCCACGGGAATGGTGGCCAATGCCGTTTGCAAACGGGAGAGGGGAATCTCAAGCTCGGCAATATCAGCGACCTCTAAGCGGTCGAAACGCTGGGTGTACTCCAACAGAGCGGCATCCCCCCGGGAACGAATCCCCTTAAGGATCTCATCCACGGTTGCTATTACCGCCTCATCTGCCACACCTTCCCAAGCTAAACGCTGCTCTAGACGGAACCAAAAATCTCCCTGGGTGGTGTCTAGACGAGCAATATCAACCATGCAATTTCTCCACAGCTTCAGCCATTAAGCGAGTAAATTTTTTAACCGGCTGGTGCCTCATTTTCATTGAAGCCTTGTTGACCACCAGACGGGAGCTGATATCCGCAATATGTTCTAAGGGAACTAAGCCATTAGCCCTAAGCGTATTGCCCGTATCCACTAAATCAACAATGCGATCAGCAAGGCCGACTAATGGCGCTAACTCCATGGAACCGTAGAGTTTGATGACCTCCACCTGCTCACCCCGCTCAGCATAAAAACGGCGAGTGCTGCGCACATATTTGGTGGCAATTCGCAGATGCCCCAATCGAGGAGTCATTTCAGATTTACCGGCCACCATCATGCGGCAATGGGCAATTCGCAAATCGAGGGGTTCATACAATCCATCCCCCGGATGCTCCAACAAGACATCCTTACCGGCTACTCCAAAATCAGCAGCGCCATACTCAACGTAGGTAGGGACATCAGCTGCACGGATGATCACCAGCTTAAGATCCTCCCGATTGGTATCGAGCACCAACTTGCGGCTGGTTTTTGGATCTTCCCGCGGGTAAATATCCGCAGTGGCCAGTAAGGGCAATGTTTCTTCAAAGATTCGCCCCTTGGAAATCGCCAACTTGAGTGGTTCAGCCATAAGCAGCGTAGGCCCCGCTGGGAACATGACTTGGAACACGGCGAATCTTGGCGCCTAATTGTTGCAATTTTTCCTCTATACATTCGTAGCCACGGTCAATGTGGTAAATACGGTCCACGGCAGTAACCCCCTGAGCAACTAGTCCTGCTAAAACCAAACTGGCCGAAGCCCGAAGGTCGGTGGCCATCACCGGAGCGCCCGTAAGCATTTCCACGCCGTTGGTAAAGGCGGTATTGCCTTCCAGTCGAATATCCGCCCCCATTCGCTGTAGCTCCTGGACATGCATAAATCGATTTTCAAAAACAGTTTCCGTAATCGTACCACTCCCCTGGGCAACAATATTTAAGGTTGTAAATTGGGCCTGCATATCCGTAGGAAAAGCCGGATAGGGGGCAGTGCGGATATCCACCGCGCGGGGTCGATGCCCTTTCATATCCAAAACCACCCAATCCTTCCCCGTATTAATTTCAGCGCCGGCTTCCTCCAGCTTAAGCAATACGGCATCCAAAATTTCCGGGTTGGTATTCTTGAGTTTCACCCGTCCTCCCGTCAAGGCGCCAGCGACCAGATAGGTACCCGTTTCAATGCGATCAGGAAGTACCGAATGACAGGCACCGCTAAGGGAATCGACCCCTTCAATAACCAAGGTATCGGTACCCATGCCGCTAATTCTCGCGCCCATCCGATTAAGGCAGTGAGCCAAATCCACCACTTCCGGCTCACGAGCTGCGTTTTCTATGAAGGTGGTGCCTTTAGCCAAAGTGGCTGCCATCATCAAATTTTCGGTTCCAGTCACCGAGACCCGATCCATAAGCAACCGGGTTCCCCTCAGCCGCCCTTGGGTGCGGGCCCGAATATAACCGCCTTCCACATTAATGGTTGCCCCCATGGCCTGCAAACCATGGATATGAAGGTTAACCGGCCGGGAGCCGATAGCGCAACCACCGGGCAGAGACACATCCGCCCGCCCATAACGGGCCAATAAGGGGCCTAGCACCAGGATGGAGGCCCGCATAGTCTTCACCAAATCATAAGGCGCATAAAACTCCTTTAAGTCCCGGTTATCTACCTCAATATTAAGATATTCATCCACCATGAGCTGGGCCCCCATACGCCCGAGCAACTCCATAGTCGTGGTGATATCGTGCAAGTGGGGAATATTGCAGATTTTGACGGGCTCGTCTGTAAGCAAAGTCGCTGCCAGCATGGGCAAGGCGGCATTTTTAGCACCCGAAATACGGATTTCTCCGTTAAGGGGGATACCCCCCGTGATCAATAACTTATCCACAAGACATCGGCTTCCTAGGGAGTGCTATCCGCTATGGATCAAGCAACAAGCAAAAGGAGCATATCTCCTAACCTTCCCCAGGAGCCCGGGTGCGAATAGCCAAAGCGTGCAAGGTAGACTTGAAGCTATCACCTAAAGTCTCATACACCATGCGATGCCGTTCAAGTAAGCTCTTATCTTTGAAACCCTCGTAAACAACAAGTGCCTCAAAATGGTGGCCGTCTTCACTATGCACAGCAACTTCTGCCTCGGGCAGACCGGCTTCTATCATGTGTTTGATTTCACTAGCATCCATTAAGTTACCCCAGTTCGAGCTAAGGACCAGAGAATACCCCTTCGGTCCGAGGCTGTCATCCCCTATGGTTTAAATCCATGGGTCACCAAGCCGCTCAGGCCCCCGCCTTTTGGTTCTTTTTCTCTAGCTTCTCGATAAGTTGATCAAGACCACCTTGGCGTATCTCACTAGCAAAATTGGTGCGGTAATTAGTCACTAAGCTGACTCCATCGATTTTGACATCATAGACCTTCCAATTTTCCCCTTTCTCATATAGATCGACTTCCATCGAAATAGGAGGCCCACCCCTAGCTTGCTCAATCTCCATTCGGACAAGGATATTCTCAGCCTCTTTCGGTCCCCTCAATGGCAAGTAATTAATCTTCTCATCGCTATACTTCAGCAAAGCCGTCGAATAAGTCCGAACCAAAAGGGTCCGAAACTCGCCGACAAAACGCTGTCGCTGCTCCTCGTTAGCCTGCCGCCAATGCCTTCCAAGCGCCAAACGAGCAATACGCTGAAAATCAAAATGGGGCAAAAGAATTTCCTTGACCAAATCATAGATCCTCTCCGGATGCTCTTCCAACTCTTCCCTCTTGTTCCGCAGAGTCTGGAGCATACGCTCGGAGGTTTCTTCCACTAATTGCTGAGCTGATGCGGTAGGCAGTGGGTCAGCTTGGATTGGAGAGATGCTAGCGCCTAAAACCGTCAATATTAGGGCTACAGCTAAACTCATACCTAGCTTATGATACCTATTCATTGTATTTCTCCACATTAATCGCTGCATCTGTAATCGCTTTCTTGTACTCATAGCCAGGGAAAAATTTTGCCGCCTATGATTTTTTGCCTGTAATTGTTAAGGATACTTCCACACAAAAGCGCTAGCTCACAGGAGAGATCAGTTTTTTATCCTGAGCTAAAGATGAGAGGTGACTCAACGCTTGTTTCCCAGCCAAAGGAAGAATTTGATCCAGACTGCTAATCCGGGCTATCGCCAACATCTGAGCTGGAATATTAAAAAACTGAAGGGATTTATTGTTCTCCTGGGCGTAACGCATCCAAGTAATAAGCAACGCCAAGCCTGCGCTGTCAGTACGAAAGACACCCTGTAGATCGATACAAAGCTCCCCCGCTACCTCGTCAAATAATGCCAGCCCTTTTTTCGTTGCCTCTGGTACGGTATCAAAGGTTAATTCACCGACAATCCGGAAATGCCCTCTCTGTATAGAATCAATACGGAAAATCATTTACACACCAGTCTTGCCATTTTTCTCCGCCAACTTTTCGATTAATTGATTGAGCCCCCCAGTGCGCACTTGGCTGGCAAAACTAGCGCGATAATTGGTGATCAGGCTAACGCCATCGATTTTGACATCGAATACTTTCCAAGCGCCGCCCTTGTTATAGAGGTGTAAACTCATGGGCACAGCAGGCCCCCCGTTGGCTTGGAGAATTTCAACCCGTACTACGGTATCACTTGCTTCCGTAGGCCCATGCACTGGTAAGTAACGAATCTTTTCGTGGGAATACTTAAGCAAAGCGGTGGAGTAGGTCCGTACTAGAAGGGCGCGGAATTCATCGACAAAGCGCTGCCGCTGCTTCCCAGTCGCCGGCCGCCAATATTTTCCCAAGACAAATTGAGCCATGCGCCGAAAATCAAAATGAGGCAATACAATATCCTTGACCACAGGATAGATCCGCTCAGGATGGGCTTCTAGCTCGCTTTTTTGAACCTTAAGAGTCGCCATTAAATGTTCTGAAGTCTGTTTAACCAGCTCCTGAGCCGAGGCAACAGATAAGGTGTTGGCCGATGCCTGTGGAAGGGTAATCCCCCATCCAAATATCAACAATAGCAATGTGACAGTAGATAAGATTTTTTTGTTGTTCATCTTTGAGCACCCAGTAGCCATTTGCGTTTAGGTTAAATTAAAGAGAAATTTAATTATTTCAGCCCCACCTAGCACAACTAAGACTCTCCAGCAGCTTTGCTATAAAGGAATTGGCCAATGAGTTCCTCTAACACCAGGGCGGATTGGGTAAGGAAGATCTTGTCACCTTCTTTGAGATAAACCTCGGCTCCCCCGGGCTCCAAGGCAATATACTGCTCGCCCAGCAACCCGGCGGTGTAGATACTGGCTGAGGTATCTTCGGGCAAATAGTCATACTGGGACTCAATACGCATCCTGACCTCTGCCTCATAAGTTTGGGAGTCGATTTGTATAACAGCCACCCGGCCAATGGTAACCCCGGCCAAAGTCACCGGAGAGCGCACCTTAAGGCCTCCAATATTCTGGAATTTTGCGGTGACGGAGTAAGTGTCCTCCTGCGCTACCAGGCTTAAATTGCTGACCTTCATCGCCAGCATAAAAAGTGCTCCTAGACCCGCAGCCACAAATAGGCCCACAATGAGTTCTACTGCTCGAGACTGCCTCATACCTATTCAACTCCAAACATTAGGGCAGTTAACACAAAGTCCAGCGCTAGTACAGCAAAAGCAGAATGGACAACAGTACGGGTGGTCGCCCGGGCGACCCCTTCAGAGGTGGGGGCAGTATCGTAACCTTCAAAAACAGCTATCCAGGTAACCACAAAACCGAACACCAAGCTTTTAATCACCCCATTGAGGATATCTTCTTCCCAATCGGTATTAGCTTGCATCTGTGACCAAAAGGCCCCTTCATCCACGCCCAACAACCCCACTCCCACAAAATATCCTCCTAGCACCCCCACAGCACTGAAAATCGCCGTCAATAGCGGCATGGAAAAACAACCTGCAAAAAAGCGGGGAGCAACGACTCGGCGCATCGGATCAACCGCCATCATCTCCATTCCTGACAGTTGCTCGGTCGTTTTCATGAGACCGATTTCAGCGGTAAGGGCAGAACCGGCCCGCCCTGCAAAGAGCAAAGCACTGACCACAGGTCCCAATTCTCGAACCAAGGAGAGGGAGACAATCACCCCCAAGGACTCCTCAGCGCCAAAATCAACTAAGGTATTATAACCTTGAAGCCCTAACACCATACCGACAAAGGCACCAGACACCACAATGATGGGTAAGGTCAAAACTCCCACGGAATACATCTGCACAATAAGCAGAGGCAAACGTAGCAATAGGGCGGCAATACCTAGCAGTAGTCGCACCAAAAAAAGGTGGCCTCGCCCCAAACGTTCAAAAGTTCCCAGCCCCCAGCGACCTAAGCGAAGAAGAGCGCTAATCACGCTGCCTCCCGCCCAGTACGCCGCCTAAACAGACGCTTTAACTTCTTTAAAGAAGGAGCAGAACTGCCCTGCTCTGGGTTGAGTAGGTCTTCAGCATAGTCCCTACCGGGATAATGGAATGGCACTGGCCCATCAGGCAGTCCCTGCATAAATTGCTTGACAGCAGCAGAACCAGAGCGATTAATCTGCTCCGGTGTACCGTGCTCCACTACCTGCCCTCCCGAGAGAATATAAATATAATCCGAAATGGAAGCGGTTTCCTGAACATCATGGGAGACGATAATACTTGTTAGTCCAAGGGCATCATTAAGCAGTCGAATAAGTTGTACTAAGGTCCCCATGGAGATGGGATCCTGGCCCGTGAAGGGCTCATCATACATGATCATCATCGGATCTAATGCAATCGCCCGGGCTAAAGCCACCCGGCGAGCCATCCCCCCGGAAAGTTCGCTAGGCATAAGAGAACGGGCACAACGCAGACCGACAGCTTGGAGCTTGATAAGCACCAAATCACGGATCATAGTTTCAGACAACCGAGTATGCTCTCGTAATGGAAAAGCGACATTATCAAACACGGAGAGATCAGTCAGCAAAGCACCGGTTTGAAACAGCATCCCCATCCGTCGACGCAACGCATAAAGCTCTCCCCTAGGTAAAGAAGGGACCGGGTAACCATCCACCTCCACAGTACCTGCATCAGGATGTAGTTGCCCTCCAATCAAACGCAATAGGGTGGTCTTACCTGTCCCACTCGGTCCCATAATGGCGGTCACTTTTCCCCGCTGGATATTAATATCCACCCCTTTGAAAATAGGGCGTTTCCCATGGGAAAAATGTAGGCCCCGGATTTTGACCAGAGATGCATCTGGTTCTGTACTCATACCATAATTCCGTCTTATGTTTTCAGTCCCACTTTACTGAACATCATTTCAGGGTTGATCCCCCTTTCACTGCATGCGATGATGGCGGGTGCTCAAATTGCGGGGAATATAGGGTGAATTCTCTCCAAGATCAATGACAAGCACAGCCAAGTAATCAAAACCAATTGTGCTGGCCAGCAGTGTTCATCCATGCCCGATCCCAAAGTATGACAGTAAAATGCAACCATAAGAATCGATATTAAAGTTAAGCCGAGAGAAGTTATGAACCGAATATCTGCAATGGTGCTACGGGCCGGGCTAGGAGTATTCGTTAGCCTATTGGTTGGCTGTGCGACTAACGCCACCTATGATGACCCCCGTGACCCCTTCGAAGGCTTTAACCGCGCTATCTACGGATTTAATGATGCCGCAGATCGCTATGTAATGAAACCCATTGCGGAAGGTTACGATCAGGTTGTACCGACTCCCGTTGACAAAAGTATCACCAATTTCTTTAGTAACCTCGAAGATTTAATCATTACTATAAACGCCATATTCCAAGGGAAATTCCACCAAGGGTTAACAGATTTCGCACGCTTCCTAGCGAACACCACAGTGGGTGTCGGAGGTCTATTTGATGTGGCCACCTCCGGCGGCATGGTTAAGCATAATGAAGACTTTGGGCAAACGCTAGGAGTCTGGGGCTTTAACACCGGGCCTTATTTGGTTTTGCCCCTGTTGGGACCGAGCGACGTGCGGGACGGTTTTGGCCTGGGGATCGATGCCCTCACCTGGCCTATCATCTATTTGGGAAATACGGGAATAAAATCTGGACTCGCCGGGACACGAGCGGTGGATGCCCGGGCAGACTTACTGGAAGCGACCGATATCCTGAAGGAAGCGGCTTTGGATCCCTATGTCTACACCCGAGAAGCCTTTCTCCAACGTCGCAAGTTCCTAGTGTACGATGGCAAAGTACCTAAAGAGAAATTTCCGGAAGAAGAGTTCGAAGTTGACGACGAAGAAGAGGCGCCTGGAGAACCTCCCGCTCCAGTTCCCACTTACCGCTAGGGCAAATCTGCCTCAACACTGGCATAATAACCGAGGTTAGGGACAGTTCCTTTATCTGTCCAATGCGCTCAACAAGCAAAGAAGGTATGGAAATCCAGGCCTTCTTTGGCTTTAAGAAGAGCTCCCTTGGTATATAAGTTAGACCATTAGTTTAGTGCGCCTATGGTAACCCACCCATTGAGTTCATCCCTATCCAGTCACGATAAGGATCTGGATAAACGGCTGGCCCAATTAGGAGCAGCTGTTATCGAAACTGAAGCCAGTGCAGTGGCTGCATTGAGAGCTCGAATTGACGGGAATTTTGCTGCTGCCTGCAAATACATGCTCGCCTGCACAGCTCGTATTGTGGTGCTAGGGATGGGTAAATCCGGCCATATTGGTGGTAAAATTGCGGCGACCCTGGCCAGTACGGGTACTCCTGCCTTTTTTGTCCACCCAGGAGAGGCTAGCCACGGCGATCTAGGCATGATTACCGAAAAAGATGTCGTTCTGGCTCTTTCCAATTCTGGAGAGACTGCAGAAATCTGCACTATTCTCCCCCTAATTAAACGTCTCGGCGTTCCACTGATTGCACTGACGGGCCAACCCCAATCAACCCTTGGAAGGGCTGCCGACGTTCATATTGATATTAGTGTAGAAAAAGAAGCCTGTCCCTTGGGGCTAGCCCCCACCGCAAGCAGTACGGCAACTCTAGCCATGGGTGATGCCCTTGCCATTGCCTTGCTAGAGGCCCGTGGTTTCACGGCGGAGGATTTTGCCCGCTCTCATCCCGGTGGCCGCCTGGGACGACGCCTCTTGCTTCGCATTAGCGATATCATGCACCGAGGGAAAGATATCCCCGCAGTTACCGAGGATGTGCTCTTAAGCCGTGCCCTGCTGGAAATGACCCGTAAAGGATTAGGAATGACAGCTGTCGTCAATGTTCAAAACCAGGTCGTAGGCATATTTACCGACGGAGACTTGCGCCGGGCTCTTGACCGGGGGATCGATGTGCATGCCACACCAATTGCCGCCATCATGACGACTCATTGTAAAACCTTAGGTCCTGATCATCTCGCCGCTGAGGCCTTGCAAATAATGCAGCGTCATCGTATTAATGCGCTCCTTGTGGTAGATCACACTCAACACTTAATCGGCGCCTTAAATATGCATGACCTGCTCCGAGCAGGTGTCTTGTAGGGAAAGAATAGGATAAACTCCATGCATGAGGTATTTGTCAGAGCCTCGGCTATCAAATTAGTCATTTTTGATGTGGATGGCGTGCTTACCGATGGAGGCCTTTTCCTGAGTGATGACGGCCAGGAATACAAGGTCTTTTATTCCCGGGATGGCCACGGCATGAAAATGCTACAATACACGGGGGTTCAAATTGGAATTATTACCGGTCGAACTTCTCAAGTAGTCAGCCACCGTATGGAAAGCCTCGGAATCACCCATGTGTACCAGGGCCAAAAGATTAAACTCCCCGCTTACGAACATTTGCTTGAAAAACTCAGTTTCCAAACCCATGAAACTGCCTATGTGGGCGACGATGTGGTGGATTTGGCGATTATGCAGCGGGTAGGATTAGCCATTGCCGTTCAAGATGCCCATCCGCTGGTCAAGCAACATGCCCATTGGATTACCCCCAACCCCGGCGGTCGAGGTGCTGCTCGTGACGCCTGCGAGCTAATTATGGAAGCTCAGGGAACTCTCGAAGCGCAACTGGAGAAGCATTATTAATCTAACCCGTTCCTGGGGTGCAGCGGTACTTGCCCTTATCGCTGCCTTGACGGCGTGGAAATTGCTCAATGAAGACCCTGCGCGCCCTGGTCGCACCGACCCGAACAGGCGTACTGCCAATTATTTCATGGAGGAATTTACCTTAACGTTGATGGACCAAAAGGGTCTCCCCCTTTACCGCTTGGCGGGTACTCACATGGTCCACTACCCGGATAACGATACCGTAGAAGTCACTGCGCCACATGCTGTCTTTTATCGTCAAGACACTCCCCATTGGGAGGTCGTGGCTGAACAGGGTTTAACTAATAGCCAAGGCGATGAGATTTACCTCTTAGGGGAAGTCGTTATTCGGCAATTTGGGGCCGATGCCAAAACCAATA
This sequence comes from Nitrosococcus wardiae, assembly GCF_004421105.1. Classification (NCBI taxonomy): domain Bacteria; kingdom Pseudomonadati; phylum Pseudomonadota; class Gammaproteobacteria; order Chromatiales; family Chromatiaceae; genus Nitrosococcus; species Nitrosococcus wardiae. Next base: position 1,244,741 of record NZ_CP038033.1, on the reverse strand, counting down.
AGATGAAGATCTTCACCCAGGATATGCGGGTGGAACCCTGGGCAAAATATGCCGAGACCAATCAGCCCATCACGTTGCTAAATAGTTTTGGCAAAACTCATGCCATAGGGGCTCAAGTGTATCTAAAAGAGGAACGCATAGAGCTATTATCGCAGGTAAGAGGAGACTATGAGCCGACACCTAGGCCTTAAATTCACCGCCCTTTGGCTTATTTTCGCGGGCGTAGAGGATAAAACTGCCTGGGCCTTATCCAGCGATAAGGAGCAACCCATCCATATTGAGGCCGATCGAGGAGAGCTAGATGATCGCAAACACATCGCGGTCTATCGCGGCAACGTCCATCTTACCCAAGGTACCCTGCGCATTGACTCCGATATCCTGACAATCTACTACACGCCGGAAAAAAAACTGGAAAAAGCCATTGCCGAAGGCCAGCCCGTATGGTATCGGCAACGACCCGACAATAGCGATGAAGATATCCGGGCTAAAGCGCTGCGAATGGAATATCACGCCAACACGGCAACCATTTATCTTTTACGGAAGGCCCATGTCTGGCAGAGTGCCAATGAATTTACCGGCGATCGTATCGTCTACGAAACAGAACATGATATTGTGAGGGGCGAAGGCTCCAAGACGGGGGATGGCCGAGTCCACGTCACGATCCGTCCTGACAACAGCAACACTCCCGGCAGTGAGCCTACTCCTGAAAACTCAACCCCTATCCCGGCAGAGCCAGAGCCCCCAGAAAATCAAGAAGGTGATAACCAGGAGCTCAATCCTGAATTAACCCATGGGCGAACTACAACTTGGCTAAACTTACGTACCGGCCCCGACACCGATTACAGCAAAACAGCGCTCCTCCCACCCCGAACGCCAATCACTATCCTAGAGCGGCAAGAGGAATGGTTACACATCTCCACACTAGCCAAAGGCGAGTCAATAGAAGGTTGGGTCCATGCCGACTTTATTCGCTTGCTAGATGGACACAGGGAATAACCCTATTGCCCCATGAGCAGGCTATCAGCCTATCACCTTGCCAAATGCTACCAATCCCGCTGGGTGGTCAGGGATGTTTCTCTAGAACTCTCAAGTGGCGAAGTCGTGGGCCTACTCGGCCCCAATGGTGCCGGTAAGACAACTTGTTTCTACATGCTAGTGGGCTTAATTTCAACCGACAAAGGTCTCATTTCTTTAGACCATCACGAGATCACTCAATACCCCATTCATCGCCGGGCCCGCTTAGGAATCAGCTACCTGCCCCAAGAAGCCTCGGTTTTCCGCAAGCTGACCGTGGCCGAAAATATTATGGCCATCGCAGAAACCCGAAGCGATCTGACAAAACCAGAGCGCCGACAGCTGGTGGACGCGCTGCTGCATGAACTGAACATTACCCATGTGAAAAAAACCTTGGGGATGAGCCTCTCGGGCGGAGAGCGGCGGCGTGTTGAAATTGCCCGTGCACTGGCAGTAGAACCACAATTTATACTATTAGATGAGCCTTTTGCCGGAGTGGACCCTATTTCGGTGCTAGACATCCAGGGTATCATCCGGCAACTGACAGAACGGGGGATCGGTGTCTTAATTACCGATCACAATGTCCGGGAAACCCTAGGAATTTGCCAGTATGCTTATATTGTGAATGAAGGTGAAGTCATCGCCAAAGGTCAACCTCGGGAAATTCTTAATAATGAACGAGTAAAGGAAGTTTATTTGGGGTACAATTTTCATCTTTAACGGCTGTTATGGCATGTTTATTGCCAACTATACGTTCATTGCTGAATATAATAAATAGCAATCCAATAGCAGGCAGAGCTCAGGTATGAAAACCTCTCTCCAACTACGCCTTGGGCAACAACTTACGATGACACCCCAGCTGCAGCAAGCCATTCGCCTGTTGCAGCTCTCGTCTTTGGAACTACAAACTGAAATCCAACAGGCGCTAGAATCGAATCCGCTGCTTGAGCAAAGTGAAAGCGAAGAGGGACAGGAGCGTTTAGACACCGATGAGGTAAAGGAAGCCATCACCCCTGAGGGCAATGAGATAGCCACCTCACTCGGCGAGGCAATCCCCGACGAATTGCCGGTAGACAGCAGTTGGAACGATATCTATGACAGCTTACCGTTGCCTGCTTCCTCTGGAGAGGAATTCTTACCCGATCTGGAAAACCAAGGCAATCGAGAAGAAACCTTACAAGAACACTTGCTTTGGCAGGCTCGTTTGGCGGCGACCAACGAGAAGGATCTCGTCATTGCCACCGCCATTATCGATTCGATTAATGAAGAAGGCTATTTATGCGGCACTCTTGAGGAGATACAACAAAGCCTAGGAGAGGAAATCGAGGTTGAGCCCAAGGAAGTGGAAGTTATCTTGCATCAGGTACAAAATTTCGACCCCCCTGGTGTTGGAGCCCGTGACTTAGGTGAGTGCCTACTGTTACAGCTGAAACAATATCCCCCGGACACCCCTTGGCTAGAAAAAGCAAAGCTGCTGTTGTCCCACTATCTCGACACACTAGGTAAACGGGACTATGCCCAATTAATGCGGGCAATGAAATTATCGGAACAAGAACTGGGAGCGGCCATCCACTTGATTCAATCCCTCAATCCACGGCCAGGAACCCAAATACAACCCAGTAAAACCGAGTACGTCGTGCCTGATGTCTATGTCACTAAGCAAAGTGGCAGCTGGCATGTTGAACTTAACCCTGATATCGCGCCACGTCTGCGGGTTAATACCCAGTACGCCAGCCTGATCCGGCGGGCTGATGACAGTCTCACTAACAGCTATCTTAAAAACCAGCTCCAAGAAGCCCGCTGGTTCCTTAAAAGTTTACATAGCCGCAATGAAACATTACTTAAAGTTGCGTGCTGCATCGTGGAACGCCAACAGGGATTCTTAGAGCAGGGCGAAGAAGCCATGCGTCCTTTAGTACTCCACGATATTGCAGAAGCCGTCTCCATGCATGAATCCACTATCTCGCGGGTCACAACCAACAAATATATGCATACCCCCCGAGGAATCTATGAGCTAAAATACTTTTTTTCCAGCCATGTGGCTACCAGCAGCGGGGGAGAATGCTCTGCAACTGCCATCCGCGCCCTTATCAAGAAATTAATTGCCGGGGAAGAGCCCCGCAGGCCCCTAAGCGATAGTAAAATCGCGCAAATCTTAGCCGAACAAGGCATTAAAGTGGCACGGCGTACCATCGCTAAATATCGGGAGAACTTGAACATCCCCCCCTCCAATGAACGGAAACGATTGATCTAAAGAGCAAAATAATTAAGGAGCAATCCATGCAAGTAAATATTACTGGCCACCACGTTGAAATCACTCAAGCCCTGCGGAACTATGTGGAAAATAAGTGTGAGCGCCTAGAACGCCATTTTGATCAATTGACTAATATTCACGTCGTCCTTAGTGTTGAAAAAACGAGGCAGAAAGCTGAAGCAACACTGCATGTGAGCAAGGCCAATGTGTTTGCCTCCTCTGAAGACGAAGACATGTATACCGCCATTGACGATCTGGTGGACAAATTAGATCGGCAAATTAAAAAGCACCGAGAGAAATTGACCGACCATCACCGCAGTGAGGGAATAATGAAAAAGCAACAACAAGGATAGATTAACCCCAATCATGCAAATTACCGAGTTTCTTGTCCCCGAACAAATCGCTGTGGGTGCCGTTGCAGGCAGCAAAAAACGTGTGCTAGAGCGGCTCAGCGAGTTGCTTACCCGAGGCGCGGATGACCTGGACTCGGCGGATGTTTTCGACTGCCTACTTGCTAGGGAACGTCTTGGCAGCACTGGTCTTGGGGATGGGATCGCCATTCCCCATGCCCGCATGGCTGGCAATCAGCATACCCTCGCAGCATTAGTTCGCCTGGACCAAGGAATTGATTTTGATGCCCTCGATCAACAGCCGGTCGATCTATTCTGCGCCCTGCTGGTTCCGGAAGAATCAGCCCAAATTCACGTGCAGCTGCTTGCCCAATTGGCAGAAATGTTCCGTGATCCGGAATTCTGTGCCCGCCTGCGTGAAGCCAAAGACCCCCATACCCTGCTGGAGGTCCTAAGGGAATGGGAGCAAACCTCTGCGTCCACCGGTATTGTTGACTAAGTGAGATTGCAAGGCGTGAGTAGCCCTAGTGAAGACAACGTCACCAGCCATGGCGTGCTGCTGGTCATTTTTGACGTCGGGGTTCTATTGAGGGGGGAAAGCCGCGTTGGCAAAAGCAGCCTAGCCCTAGAATTAATCCGACGGGGACACCGTTTAATCGCGGATGATGCGCCCATTTTCCAGCGGACAGCAGCCACCCAATTGATCGGCAGTTGCCCGGCTATATTGCAGGATTTTCTAACCGTGCCAGGCTTGGGTGTGGTCGATATTCGTGCGATCTATGGTCATCAGGCTATCGTCACCCAACACTCCCTTGATCTTGTCATCCATCTTATTCCTCACAAACATATCGAACCGCTCACCCGCAACCTAGGCCAGTGGGAGCAGCTAAACGTGAAAGTGCCTGAACTTACCTTGCCCTTGGGAGGTAATTTGCAACCAGCCACGATGATAGAAACGGCCGTCCAAGACTATCACTTGCGGCTCAAAGGTTATGATGCCTTGCTTGAGCTGCAACAACGTCACCAGCAGCTCCTTAATCCCTCCTCCCCTAGGCACAAGTAAGGGGTGCCTTAGAAGCACTCACTCAAGAGAGAATTGGCGAGGCTCCCATGAAATTGCTTATCATCAGCGGTGTATCGGGATCAGGCAAAAGTATTGCCCTTCATGCCTTAGAAGATCAGGGTTTCTATTGCATCGATAACCTACCTGTCTACCTTCTTCCCGTCTTTGCCCAAAAGATGCAACAGGATGCCCAACAACTCCGCGCCGCCGTCGGTATTGATGCCCGTAACCTTCCCCAAGAACTCCAACAATTTCCTCAGATCCTAGAGGACATTGAAGAGGTGGGGGCTCAGTGCCATATCATCTTTCTTGATGCTAGCGATGCAACACTTCTTAAACGCTTTAGTGAAACCCGCCGCAAACATCCACTCAACAATATCCCCCTCGCCGAGGCCATCCGCCATGAGCGGGAGTTGTTGGAGGCTATTGCCGAAAAAGCCGATCTTAGAATTGATACCACCTGTACTACGGTCCACCAGCTACGGGACTTAATTAGCGAGCGGGTCGGCGATGGTGCGCGCACGGGGATGTCACTGCTATTTCAGTCTTTTGGCTACAAACATGGAGTCCCCCTCGATGCTGATTTTGTATTTGACGTCCGTTGTCTTCCTAATCCCTATTGGGAGCCCCATTTGCGACCCTTGAGCGGACGGGACCAAGAAGTGATTGCCTATCTTGAGCGCCACGAGACCGTCACCCAAATGCGGCAAGACTTGATTGCCTTCTTACAACACTGGCTACAGCGGTTTCAAGAGACCAATCGCAGTTATCTGACGGTGGCCATCGGATGCACAGGGGGACAGCATCGTTCAGTTTATTTAACAGAGCAGCTCACAGCTTATTTCCATTCTGCACATAACCGAGTACTTTGCCGTCATCGGGAATTGTCATGACCGTCGGCGTGCTTATTATCACTCACGATAATATTGGCTCGTCTTTGCTAGATACCACCAATGACATGCTGGGCAGCTGCCCTCTACAGATCCAAATACTCCGTGTAACCCGCGCCTCTCACCCCGATGCTTTGCGGAAACAAGCACGAAAGCTGATCGATAATTTAGACACCGGCCATGGGGTTCTGGTTTTGACCGATATGTATGGTTCCACCCCCAGTAATATTGCCTGCTACGCAGCAGATACCCAACATGCGCAGATAGTCACCGGCCTTAACTTGCCCATGTTGATACGAGTACTGAATTACCCCCGTTTGAGCCTCACCGAGCTCACAGAAAAAGCGATAAGCGGCGGGCGCGAAGGGGTTTGTGCCTGCTTTACCACCATGAGGAAACAGGATGACACAGAGTGAGGTGACTATTATTAATAAGTTGGGGCTACATGCCCGAGCTGCAGCCAAATTCGTTACTCTAGCTTCTCGCTTTAAAAGCGAGATACGCGTTCAGCGGGGAACCAAAGAGGTCAATGGAAAAAGCATCATGGGCGTGATGATGCTAGCGGCATCCCAGGGAACCCGCCTCTGTATTATGGCCTCAGGCCCCGATGAGGAGGAAGCTCTCCAGCAACTGAAAACGCTGGTGAATGAACGGTTTGGAGAACATGAATGAGAGTAAGACCAATCACCCCATTATATGGGGAATTAAACAAGGAAAATTTCTTTAGGGCCCTAGCATGACCCTTGAGTTACACGGGATCGGCGTCTCGCGAGGCATCGCTATTGGTAAAGTTCATATACTTTCCCGCGATCAACCTGAGGTTAATGAATATCTCCTGCCTCCGAGCCTCATCGAAAGCGAGATTCAACGATACCAAGTAGCGCTCAGCACTGCTAAAGCGCAACTGCAGTCTATCCAGGAGCAAATTCCGGTCAATATCCCGACCGATATCGCTTCTTTTATCAACACCCATCTGCTAATGCTTGAAGACAAAGCACTGGCTACCGTGCCTGTAGAACTCATCCAAAATCGGCACTGTAATGCTGAATGGGCACTCAAGCTACAGCGTGACGCTCTGGCAAGCGTTTTCGATGAGATGGACGATCCTTATCTTCGCACCCGCAAAAATGATGTCGACCACGTCGTCAATCGCATTCTCCGGATCCTAACCAATCAGGAAAGTCCTCGCCATGAAGTCTCTGGGGGGCGGCTTAAGGGTTATATTTTACTAGCTGATGACTTAACCCCCGCCGATATTGTCTTAATGCAGCAGCAGCAAATTAGTGGCTTCGTCACTGAGCATGGCGGGGCTAATTCTCACACCAGTATCCTTGCCCGCAGCCTAGGGATTCCGGCTATCGTCGGCCTGCGTGGGGCTCGCCGTTACGTTCAAGATGACGAATTGCTGATCATTGATGGCGAACAAGGCATCTTG